>VGFC01000590.1 GCA_016869045.1 Armatimonadota bacterium | reverse complement strand
TGCCCGTGCAGCACTGCATGACCCAGGGAGAGAGGATGTCGGCCGGGGTCGCGGCGCCTGCGAAGTTGCCGAGGCTGCGCGCGATGACATCCTCGGTGGATTCCTGCCTCGGGAGGACCGGCGATTCGCTGCGGACCGGACTGGCCTCGCTGATGCGTTCCAGGAGGTCCGCTCGCGTCAGTTGCTGCTCGACCAGATGGTTGCGGACGACCGCGTCCACGTCGTCCCAGTAGTCGCCCATGCCGGCATCGCTGAGCCGAATGCCCAGAGCCACGAGGTCGCCGAGAGCGCAGGCCTCGACCGCGACGTGGCGGGCCGGCCAGCAGTTCACCCAACCCAGGCGCGGGATGCCCATGCTCCGCGTGAACTCATACGCTTGCCGGACGAACTCCAGCAGCCGCGCGTCCTGAACTCCGCGCGCGTACTCGAGGATGCCCCGCAGCGCGATCGCGCGCGCATGGAAGTGGGTGTACCAATGGCCCTGCTCGGCTCCGGCGATCCCCGGCGGATCGGCCTTTCCGGGAGCGACGTGGCCCACCAGACCCTCGGAGCTAGCGTCCAGATCAACGATGCCGCCCCAGAACCTCGGCAGCGCGCAGAAGCGCGCCAGCTTCTCGGCCAGGGCCAGCGCCTCGGAGTCGCCGCTCAGCGCGTACCACCGCATGAGGCCCTGGATGGGCTGGCCCTGATAGCCGAGCACGGAGCCCTCGCCGCCCTCGGTCTCGGACATCGGCTCGCGGGTGTGCGGCCAGCCGGACCGCGGACGACTGAACGGCTCACCGACGCCCATTGGGTAGAAGGCGTAGTCGTCATTGTAGACGGCGATGCGTGCGAGGCCTCGCACGAGCGCCCGGATGTGCGGGTCGAGCGCGGAGTCGTCCTCGCGCTCGCGCCACGTCACCAGCGCCCGCAGCATTCGGCCGCAGGCGCCGACGTTGCACAGGTCCTCAGGCCCGAGCGCGCCGTCGAAGGCGGGGTTGTACCCGAGGCTCCACGGACGATCGGCGCGCGCGATGTTGTAGTAGAGCCCATCCTCGGGATCGAGGCGCGACAGCAGCTCGGCACGATGACCGGCCTCGATGTCGGCGTGCAAGTCGCTGCCGGACATGATCCGCATGAGGGGGAAGGACTCGCCGAACTTGGGGTCACAAGTGATGTCGGCGGAGCCCTGATGCCTCATGTACGGCGGCCGACAGGCGTACTGGACGCTGAAGAACATGCTGTAGCCGCAGTCCGGGTCGATGGTCCCGCCCAGACCGTTGAGCGCAAGCGCGGCTCGGTCCGCGAGATCGAGCGTGTCGGGGGCCTGCACCTCGTGCCGCGTTCCGCCGTAGTGCGGGGCGCCCACGGTTGTCTCTGCCATTCGGATCATCTCCCCATCGCGCGTCAGCCTGCTGTCGTCACGACCTTCACCGAGGTCGGCTCGAGGAAGCGGTCGAGCGCCGCCTGGACTTGCGAGAGCGGGAAGCGGTCGGTGATGAGCGGCTCGCCGCTGATCTGCCCGCTGCCCAGGAGCGCGACGGCCTCTGCGAAGTCGCCCGACCGCTGCCCGAACACCCCTTGCAGCCGCAGCTCACTGAAGAGCATGGTCGGATATGGGAGCTGCGACGGCGGGCGCTGCGCGATGCACAGCGCGGTACCGCCCTTCCGCAGCGAGGCAATCGCGAGGTCCAGCGTCGGCGCCTCGCCTCCGGCGAGCTCCACCGCGAGGTCGCACTCGCCCGGCAAGGCCTCCGTGGGCTGAGTGGCGAGGTTCACCGTCTCAAACGGACCGAGACTACGGGCCAGCGCCAGGTGGCCCTCTTCGATGTCAGCCAGCCAGACCTCGCGCGCGCCGCGCAGCTGGAGGAGCTGCCCCATCAGCAGCCCGATCGTCCCGGCGCCGAGCACCAGGCACCGCGCGCCGTCCACCGGGGGCACCAGACTGATGGCGTGCAGGGCGACCGCCAGCGGATCAGCCAGGGTCGCGGCCTCGAAGGAGAGACCGGGGGGCTTGGGGTGCAGATTGCGGGCCGGGGCTTTGACGAACTCGGCGAACCCGCCTGGGTCCTGGCAGCCGACGACGCCCATCGTGCGACAGAGGTGGTCGCGTCCGCTGAGGCAGTGGTCGCACCGCCCGCAGCGCACGATGGGGTCCACGCAGACGGCGTCGCCAACGGAAAGCGGCGCGTCGCCGGCGAGTTGATCCACGACGCCGCTGAATTCGTGGCCCGGGACCCTCGGCGCGCCGGGCACACGCGCCAGGTCGTGCTTGTCGCTGCCGCAGAAGGCGCAGGCCTCCACGCGGATCAGCGCCTCGCCCGGCTCAAGCGCGGGCAAGGGTGTCTCGCGGAGTTCGAGTCGGTTCGGCGCGACATGATAGGCGGCCAGCATGGGGGCCTCCCTGGCCTACGGCGTCAGCACGACCTTGAGCGCCTGACGGGTGGCAAGCACGTTGAGCGCTTCCTCATAGCCTTCGAGCGGCAGCCGACGGCTGACCAGCGGGGCCAGGTCCAGGTCGCCCACCGCGAAGGCGGTGACGGCTCGGCCGAAGGTGACCATGGGTTCAGGGCCGAGGATGCGCGCGTTGCGGGTCTCGAGTTCGCGGTGGAACCAGACCGCCTGATCCACGTGGATCGGGTCGCTGGTGTAGCCGAAGATGACGAGCAGGCGGTCGGCGGTGCGGAAGGACTGCTCGACAGAGCGCGCGTTGCCGGAGCACTCGATCACGATCTCGGCGGCGCGTTCCAGACGGTCGCTCGCGCCGGGCGCCAGCGGATCGACGGTCTCGTGAGCCCCAAGGCGCTCGGCCAGAGCGCGGCGCGATTCGACGGGGTCGATGCCGAGCACGGGTTCCGCGCCGGCCCGACGAACCCACTGCACCGCAATGAGCCCGGTCGGCCCGAGACCCGCGACCGCCACCGTCCGGCCGCAGAGCGAACCGGCCAGGTCCACCGCGTGCAGCACGCAGCCGGCCGGCTCGCAGAGGGCCGCCGCCGCGGGGTCGGTACCGTCGGGCAGGGCAAACACGCAGTCGGCCTGGCGCAGGAGCATCTCCGCGTGGGTGCCCTCGCCCCCGATGCCCGTGGTCGCGACCAGT
>VGFC01000589.1 GCA_016869045.1 Armatimonadota bacterium | reverse complement strand
CGAGCCGCGTGAGGCGACGGTGATGCGGGCGGCTGAGGAGCTGCAGCGGCGCGGCTACAACATCCACATGAACTTCTACCAGGATGGCGAAGACTTCGACATGGCCGACTTCGCCAAGAACCTGGACGCGGGTCGCAGCTTCCGCTTCTACGTCGAGAACTGGGGCGATTCGCCGGCTCTGGCGCGCGTGAACCATCAGCCGGTGCACCTGATCTACGGGCGTAATGGGCTGCCCAAGCCCACGCAGGACGACGCCGGCTTCCGGGAGTGGCTCCGCTCGCGGTACGCGAGCCTGGAGGCGCTGAACGGGGCGTGGGGCACGTCGCTGGCCTCGTGGGAGGAGGCGAAGCTTGACTTCGGGATGGGCGTGCGCCGCGCCGACTCGATCCGGTACGCGACGCACGTGTGGCAGACGCAGTGGGAGCAGACGATGCAGCGCGCGCGGGAGGAGCTGCGCAAGCCCGCGCCGCGCGTGAGCTTCGACGCAGCGTACCAGCCCTACCTCGGCTGGGGGTACAGCGCGCTGCCGAAGTCGACCGCCGGCCCGCACTCGTATGCGGGCATCTTCGGCGTGCCGCAGGACCAGGACACGGAGCGCTTCATCAACGCCGCCGTCGCGAAGGCCTACGGCACGGTCTTCTTCGACCACTTCAAGAACTTCTACCATGACATCGAGATTCGCACGCCGGGCGCGATGTACTCGCCCGAGTTCCTCGCGTTCGACCGTTTCTGGGCGGGAGCGCTGGTGCGGCGGTCCGAAGCGCTGCTGCATCTCTCCTGGAACGAGTGGTGGGAGGGGTCGAACCTGGAGCCCTGCTGGGAGTTCGGCAAGACCTACTGTGAGAAGAACCTGCTGTGGTCGAGCGTGATGCAGCAGTGCTTCGGCAGCCTGCACAACTGGAACCGCGGCGCCAAGGTCGCCGTGCTGCTGAACGACTGGCTGTGGCTCACCGGCAGCCGCAACACGGATGACGTGTACGGGTGCGTGGAAGCTCTGCGGCGGTCGAACGTGACCTTCGACCTGCTGCCCGATGACTTCGTCACGCGGGAGCGCCTCGGCGAGATCGAGACCGTCATCGCGCCGACCGGCGCCGCTGGGCTGGGCGAAAACGCGGAGGGGCAGCCGATCGCGCAGGTCCTCAAGGACTGGGTCTCGCAGCGTGGCGTGAGCCGGAAGCTGATCGTCTCGCAGATGCCCGAGTACGTGGAGTGGCTGGGCCTCCAGCGGGCCAAGGTGAGGCCGGGCGCGCAGCGCGGCCCGGACATGAACGTGTTCGCGGACATCGGGAGCGAGGGCGACGAGAAGTTCATCCTGTCCGGCATGAGCGTGCGTGAGGACTGGGGCAAGCTCCCGGAGGGCGCGTTCGGCGCGGTTGAGGGACAGCAGACGCGCCGCTGGACGCCCGCCGTCGGCTCGACGACGACGTTTGTGTTCCCCTTCTCGCCGAACCGTGACCACTTGCTGCGCTTCCAGGGCATGGCGTTCGGGGACAATCGCCTGACTGTGATGGTCGGCGACAAGGTCGCGGGCACCCTCGATCTGGCGACCGGCCCGAATGAGCCGGAGCTGCGCATCCCGGCGAAGGTCATCGGCGACACGCGCATCGCCGAGGTGCGGTTCGAGTACGCGAAGCGGAACGTGCCCAAGGAGATCGACCCGGAGCGCTACCCAAGCGAGAACCGCATCTGCAACCTCGCGCTCGACTGGGTGCAACTGAGCACCGACAACATCCCCGCCCACACGCGCGACCAGAACTACAGCCTGCCGAGGGAGCAAGTGCGGGTTGGCGACAGCATGGGGGGAGGGTGGGAAGGTCGCGCACTGCGCATCGACTGGGCGCCACGCGAACCTCTCATCGGCGGGCCGCAGCCGCACGAGGTCCGCAGCCGCTACACCTCGGACGGCGCGGCGCGCGACATCGTGACCAGGATCGGGGACGGGCAAGTCTGGTACTGCAACGGCCTGCTCGGCGCAGCGAACGGGCGAATCGTGCAGCACATCCTGACCCAGTGGGCGGGCCATCGGCCGGAGTGGGTGCTGGAGGGCGAGGATGTCAAAGGAGCGCTGCTCAGCGCCGGCGGGAACACGCGCGTCGCGGTGGTCTACAACTACGATCCCGCGCACCGCAAGAAGATCACGCTCCAGGTCCCGATGACCGATCGCTCGCTGGTGGAGGTCACCGGGCTCTCCATCGACGGCCGGGCGCTACAGCCGGTGACGGGCGAGGTCTCGGTGGAGAACGGGCGAGTCACGATCGCCGATGAGACCACCTACTACGCCGCCTACGCGATCTCCTGCGGGCCGGTGCAGGCCGACATCCCCGAGCTGACTATCACCCCGGGATCGACGCTGCGCTTCAACGTCAAACTCGACAACAACGACCCGCGACCCGCGACCGTCACCCTCGGCCTGATCTCGCCCGTGCCCACGATCACCGCGGCCCCTGCCGTGACGTCGCTGACCGACTACGAGGACAAGGAGCTGCCCTTTGAGATCACCTGCGCTCCCGAGGCGGACTGGGGACAGAAGACCGTGATCTTCGACCTCGCCACGGGGGGGCAGCATGTGTACCTGTGGCGGAAGCTGCAGGTCGTGCGGCGGCCCGAGCCGGAGATCACGACGACCCTCGTTGACCGCGCCCGTCCGCGGCTCTCCGTGCGCAACACGGAGCACCCCTTGACCGCCAGCGGCACGGCCGAGCGAGTGACGGTGACCGTGGACGAGAAGAAGATCGGGTTCGGCGATCTGCGCAGCGGGCAGGCGGCGGAAAACGATGTGGACCTACCGCCGCCCGGCGACCGCCCCGAGCTCCTCCTGCGCCTGGCGGAGGTCGCCTGGCAGGCCGGCGATCAGGCCGAGGAGAGGGTGCAACCCATCGCGATCGCCTCCTACCCACGCCGCTACCCCTCGGTCCCGGCCGCGGTGGCCCCGATCCTGGTGTTCAACGGCTCCGAGAGGCCCCTGGAGGCCCGGGTCATCACCATGCCCGTCAGCCAGCTCAAGCGCTACGCGCGGGGAATGGGGCTGCGGTTCCACGTTCGCGACCAGGACGGCAACCCGGTGACCTCGCAGACGAGCGC
>VGFC01000588.1 GCA_016869045.1 Armatimonadota bacterium | reverse complement strand
CTGCCAGACCAGCACGCTCAGCGCGCCCGTCCTCGTGGACAACTCCTCCCCGTCGAAGATCCCCACGGGCATCGACGCCCTCAAGGAGCAGAAGGCGGAGACCCCGCCGAGCACCATGCCGTCCGTGACACCCAAGGCCACCACGACACCACCGACCGGCGCGACGCCACCTGCGCCGCCGCCGCCGACGAAGGAGACGAAGTAGCCTCGCCGGCCCCTGCAACTGCTGACCATCGCAGAAATACGGAAACAGTGTACCTAGTTTCAAAACTCAGGGACTGGCACCCATTTTCCCCCCCACACGCCCGACTACGCGTCACCTATCGCGGAAAATGGTGCCTGTCCCTGATTGAAACTACCTCAGTGGGGCGGGCATTCTTGCCCGCCAGGGGCGGTGGCGGGCGAGAATGCCCGCCCCACTGTTTCCGTATCTATCGGGAACTTGCTAAGCTCACCGCGCCGGGAGCCTCGTCGCTCCCGGCGCAGTTGTTGGTGGCACGCGCGGCTCGCGCGTGATCGCGCCGTTCGACCCCGGAAGGTGCCTCCGCCTCATCGGTGGAAGGACGCACCGACAGGATCGTACCCCTGCAGGAGCCAGTGCCATGCGCTTCGGCTGTTGTCCGGGGCTGGCGAGTTTCGTGCCGCCGACCCTCGACGGCGAGGAAGACTCGATGAGCGTCGCGCACGCGAAGCAGTGCGAGCGCATCCCGCCCATCTTGGAACTCCTCGCCGAGGCGGGCTTCGATTATGTGGAGTTCGGCGTCGGCACGACCGCCCCCGAGCAACCGGAGGCGGACTTCCGCCGCTTCCTCGACGCCATCGAGGGCTCGCCGCTGAAGGCGGAAGTCTTCAGCTCCTTCATCCCGCCTTGGATTCGCGTCGTCGGCCCCGAGGCGGACTGGGCGCGGATCGACGCCTACCTGACGGTCGCCGTCGAGCGCGTCGCGCGGGCCGGCGGGGATCGGATCATCTTCGGCAGCGGCGGAGCACGCACGTGCCCCGAGGGCTTCCCTCTCGATGCCGCCCGCGACCAGCTCCTTCGGTTCCTGAACCTCGCGGGCGATCACTGCGAGCGCCACGGGATCGTCCTCTGCATCGAGCCGCTCAACGCCTCCGAGACCAACATGATCAACAAGGTCGCCGAGGCGACCGCCTGGGCCCGCGAGATCTCCCGCCCCTGCGTGCAGGTCCTCGCCGACTGCTTCCACATGGGCATGGAGAACGAGTCCTACGAGAGCATCGTGGAGGCGGGCGCCCTCCTGAAGCACGCCCACGTGGCCGACCAAGGCCGGCGCTATCCCGCCGACTTCGGCTACGACATCGACGGGTTCTTCGGTGCACTCAAGCAGGCCGGCTACGACGGCCGCGTCTCCATCGAGGCCAACTTCGCCGACCTCCCCACCGAAGCGCCCGCCGGTCTTGAGCGCATCAAACGCGCCGCCGGCTAGCCCCGCGGCGCAACTACTGAGGGTTGTGGAAACACGGAAGCAGTGGGGCGGGCATTCTTGCCCGCCATGGCTCCCGCGGCGCAACTACTGAGGGTTGTGGAAACACGGAAGCAGTGGGGCGGGCATTCTTGCCCGCCATGGCTCCCTGGCGGGCAGGAATGCCCGCCCCACTGCTTCCGTGTCTATCAGCACTCAGTAGTCGGACAGGCCTTCCTGCCTGTCCGACCCTGATCGGAGGCAACTGACTCATGTCCGCAGATGTCACCAGGTTTGCGATCGAGGTCGCCGCCGGCAACCATGACCGGCGACACTGCCCGGTCAGCTTCACCGCCGGCATCGCCATACCCGCGGGGAAGAGCCTCAAGCTCACGGATGTCGCGTGCGGCGCATCGATCCCGGTGAGCTACTGCGGGTGCTGCTGCAATGAGAAGCCCGTGGTGACGTTCGTCCTCGACGGACTCCCTGCCGGCAGCAAGCGCGAGTTCCTCGCCGAGATCATCGACGCGCCGTCCTGTTGCGGCGAGGGGTGCGAGGGCGTCACGTTGACCCACGTCCCCGGCGACCGCGTGGACATCGCCATCGGCGGCCAGCCCTTCACGAGCTACGTCATCCGCGAGGGCGTCGCGCGCCCGTACTGCTACCCGGTGTACGGGCCCGCCGGCGTCGAGATGACGAACCTCGGCCCCGCCGATCACGTCCACCATCGCTCGATGTACATCGCCCAGGGCGAGGTCAACGGGCATGACAACTGGAGCGAACTTCAAGGCCACGCCTGCACGGTGAACAAGTCCGTCGCCATCGTCTCCCAGGGCGCGATGGGCGGCCTGCGGGCCACCGCCGACTGGGTGACCTCCGGGGGCCAGCCCATCCTGCAGGAACAGGTCTGCCTCTGCACGTACGCGCTGCCGGACAACGTGCGCCTGCTCGACTGGGACATCACCTGGTCGGCCTGCTATGGGGGCGTCTTCTTCGGGGACACGAAGGAGGCCGGCACGCTCTCGGTCCGCGTCAACGAGCAGCTCGAGGGCCGCCACACGGGCCTCATCACCAACGCCTACGGCGGCGTCACCGAGAGCGAGACGTGGGGCAAGCGCGCGCCCTGGTGCGACTACTCCGGCCAGGTGGACGGCCACGCGGTCGGCCTCGCGATCTTCGACCACCCGGACAACCTCCGCTATCCGACCTACTGGCATGTGCGCGACTACGGCCTCTTCACTGCGAACCAGTGGGGCATCCACGACTTCACGGGCGACTGGTCGCAGCGCGGCGACTACGCCTTGCCGAAGGGACAGCAACTGCGCTTCCGGTTCCGGGTCTACATTCACGAGGGCACCGTGACCGACGCCCGCACCGCCGATCGCTATCACGACTGGGCGACCCCGCCGACGGTGTCGCTCCTGGTCTAGTCGGTCGGGACTGTCCAAGTCTCGATCCCGCCTTTGGGGATCGAGACGCAGCTCCTGGTCTAGTCGGTCGGGACTGTCCAAGTCTCGATCCCGCCTTTGGGGGTCGAGACGCAGCTCCTGGTCTAGTCGGTCGGGACTGTCCAAGTCTCGATCCCGCCTTTGGGGGTCGAGACGCAGCTCCTGGTCTAGTCGGTCGGGACTGTCCAAGTCTCGATCCCGCCTTTGGGGGT
>VGFC01000587.1 GCA_016869045.1 Armatimonadota bacterium | reverse complement strand
GCGCGGCCCCCGCCCCTCCCCAACACCATCGGCCCGTCATCGCCCTGAGCTCAGATGACTTTGGGGACGGGCTGGAGACGCCGGCGCTCCCAGCATGCGGCAAGGCGTCTACGCGGCGGGGCGGAGGTTGTAGGCGTAGAGGAAGTCGCCGTGGCGGAGGTAGAGGCGGCCGCCACAGACGACCGGATAGGCCCACACGGGGCCGGCGCCCTCCATGGGGAGGTTGAAGCGGCTGAGGACCTCCAGGCGCTCCGGGTTGGGCTTGGCGAGGGCGACCTCGCCGCGGTCGGTGACGACGTAGAGCAGGCCCTCGGCGAAGGTCAGCGCGGAGGAGCCCTCGCCCCCCAGCTCTTCGGTGGTCCAGGCCAGGGCGCCGGTTTGGGCGTTCAGGCACGAGAAGTGGCGGCGCTGGTGGTTGTTGTCGGCATGGCCGTACAGGTAGCCGTCGATGAGCATGACGCCACCGTGCTCGTTGTCAAGCTGGTCGGTGTGCCAGACCTCCTCGACGGAACATGTGTCGCCCTCGACGTTGAGCTTCAGCTTCGCCGCGCCCCGGCCCCATGTCGTGAACAGGTAGAGGTACCCGTCATCGTAGAGGGGAGGGTCGCAGTTCATCCCGTAAGGAGCGGGCCGGGGGTGCTTCCACAGCAGGCGGCCCGTCGCCGCTTCGACGCCGATGGCCGATTCGGCGGTGAGGGTCACGATCTGCCGGAGGCCGCCGTAGTCCACCACGACGGCTGAGGCGTAGGTGTGCTGGTCCTTCACCCCGGTGCACGTCCAGCGCGTCTCGCCGGTGTCCTTGTCCAGGGCGACCATGAAGACGTCCTCGCCGCCGGGACAGCAGATCACGTTCTGCCCATCGACGAGGGGCGACTCGGCGACGCCCCACGTGATCTCGCGGCCACCGAAGCGCGTCACCCAGTCCATGGACCAGAGCGTGTCGCCGGTCTTCGCGTCGAGGCAGGCCAGATTCCCGAGCCCGTTGAGGCTGTAGAGCTTCCCATCGACGACGGTCGGCGTGGAGCGGCTGCCCGGGTACTGGCGCGCGTAGGCGCGACCGTTCGGACGCTGCCAGACGAGGTTGCCGGAGAGGTCGAGGGCGGTGACCACCATCTCGGAGCCCACGTCGCCGTGGGTGTAGAGCAGGCCGTCGGCGACGGCCACGGACGAGAAACCGTGGCCGAGGCCGGACACACGCCAGAGGAGCGGCGGCCCGCCCTCCGGCCATAGCCGAAGGAGGCCAGTCTCAGCGGAGCGGTTGTCCCGATTGGGGCCGTAGAACTGGGGCCAGTCCTGGGCCGGCGCGAGGCCGGTGAGGGCGAGTACGAAGGCAAGCACGGGTGGGCTCTCTCCTACTGGGGGATTCCCTGGGCCTCGGTCATGCCCTGGTAGTAGCCGCCGGTGGCGCCGATGCGGTAGAGCGGGATCGTCGCGCCCGTGAACTGGGTGGTCGTGCCCACAAGCTGGGCGGCGAGGGACTTCACAT
Organism: Armatimonadota bacterium; assembly: GCA_016869045.1. Classification (GTDB taxonomy): domain Bacteria; phylum Armatimonadota; class Zipacnadia; order Zipacnadales; family VGFC01; genus VGFC01. The sequence goes on along the minus strand of VGFC01000587.1, from coordinate 1,601 downwards.
GGCCATCGGCATAGCCCGCGTTGAAGACGCTGTTGTGGCGGGCCTGGACCGGCATCTGCTGGGTCTGGGTCACGTTGCCGTCGTACAGCAGGATCGTGTCGGCCGGGCGAGGGAGGTCGCTCTCGGCGACAGTCGTGCCGCCGGTCAGCTGCAGCAGGTAACCGTTCAGGAAGACCGCGGCATTGGTCGTGTAGCTCGTGTAGCGGGGCGTGCCCGGGTAGGGGCCGCCGTACAGCGCGAACATCGCGACCACGTCCATCGCCAGGGGCTCGCTCGGGCACTGGGCAAGCTGGTCGTTCTTCACGTACGGGATGACCACCGTGTTGAACGTCGCGACATAGGGCCCCGCCGGGAAGGCGGACATCGGGAACTGCCCATCGTTGTCGCTGACGTACATCCCGGTGGCCGTGACCAGTTGCTTCACGTTGCTGAGGCAGGTGGTCTGGCGCGCTTTCTCCCGCGCGCGCGCGAAGACCGGGAAGAGAATCGCGGCCAGAATCGCGATGATCGCGATGACGACGAGGAGCTCGATGAGGGTGAAACCGGTTCGGTTCATGCGGGGGTCCTATCTCGCGAGTTTGGACAGGCAGGAATGTTGATTGCCAGCATGCGTAACGCTCGTTACGATGGGTGGGAATGTGACAGAGGAACAGCCTCCGCTGCCCCAAACCACCCACTACATCCTAAATGAGCGCCTTTGGTGCCGTTGATGATGTCAACGGGCATCTCACGCACCCATCGCGTCTAGGGATGCTCCACGTCTGGAGCGGGCCTCAATGATGAGCAAGCGTTACGCTGGTTTGGCAAACCACAGGAATGCCTGTCCTCCTACGGCGTACGGCAGGGGACAGGCAGGAATGCCTGTCCTCCTACCCACGGCCTACGGCTCTCGGCGGACAGGCAGGAATGCCTGTCCGCCTACGGCTTGGCTACGCGCCGAAGGCGTAGATGGCGCCGTCCGTTGTGCCGATGACGAGGCGGCCCTGGCCGACGGCGGGTGAGGCCGAGATGACGGCGCCGGCGGCGAAACGCCAGGCTTCGCGGCCGGAGGCGAGATCGACGGCGTACACGTTGCCGTCGTCACAGCCGAAGTAGACGCGGTTCCCCACAATCACCGGCGAAGACTCCACCTGGTCCTTGGTCTTGAACACCCACACGGTGCGCCCGGTTGCGCGGTCGAGGCGGAAGACCGTGTGATTGCGGGAGGCGAAGACCACGGCGTCGCCCTGCACCGCAGCGGAGGCGTAGGCGGCGCCGCCGTTGGCCGCGGCGATGACCTTCCACAGCACCTTCGCGTCGGCGAGGCGGATCGCGAGGAACTCGCCGCCGAGGCCACCCACGAAGATGCAGCCGGATGCGTAGGCGGGAGTCGCGGCGAAGTTGGGGCCGATGGAGACCGCCGCGCGCTGACGGCCGGTGGCGAGGTCGATCATCCGCACCTGACCATCGCAACCGGCGATGACCACCGTGTTCGACGCCACGCAGGGCGAGCAGTGCACCTGGGCGTCGGAGCGGAAGGCCCAGAGCTTGCGGCCGGTCGCGGCGTCGAGCTTGTAGAGCTGGTTGTCGTAGGAACCGACCAGGACTGCGCCGGCGACGGG
>VGFC01000586.1 GCA_016869045.1 Armatimonadota bacterium | reverse complement strand
ACTTCGTAGGCGGGCCACGCATCGGTGCCGCCATAGCGCTCCCAACGCTCGCCGATCTTGAGCGAGTAGGTCAGCGGACCGAACTGCACTGAAACCGCGCCCTGGTTCTCCGCCCACCTCTTCACCTCAGCCTCCCACGGCAGCGTCAACTCGACCGTGTCGCCATCGCGCCACTCGCGCTCGATTACAAGGTACTCGCCAGCTTTGGGCTTCACATCGACAGCCTTGCCGTTCACCTTCGCAGCAGCGCTCTTGCACCATCCGGGAATGCGGAGGTAGAGAGGGAAGCTCACTTGCTGCGGCGCAGACAGCGTCAGCTTCACGGTCTCGCCGAAGGGATAGTCCGTGTCCTCGGTGATCGTGATCTCGGTTCCGTCGCCCACCTTGGCCTTCACGCTGCACTTCGCGTAGAGGACGGCAGCGAGGCCGTTGCCGGGCGTAGCGAGCCAGAGGTTCTCGGCGTAGTAGGGCCAGCCGTGGGAGACGTTGTGCTGGCAGCAGCGGTAGCTGTGCGGGTCATAGGCGAACATGTTCCCGCCGTTCTGGATTCCAGGGGCCTTGTTCTCCTTGTCCAGTTGCGGCTGGTTCGCAGCGGTGAGGTAATGCAGGCCCTTCTGGTCGGGCGGCTGCGAGGGCGGGAAGGAGTTGAGGGCGACGTCCTCGCAACGGTCGGCGTACAGCGCCTGCCCGAGCATCGTCAGCAGCATCTGATAGCTGTGCATGAACTCGACGATGGAGCAGGTCTCGGCGGCCTGGCGCGGATCGCGGTAGCCCTCACGCGCGTTCTCGTCGGCCCCGAACATCCCGCCGGGCGCTTGCCCGTAGAGCTGCATGACCTCCGCGTAGCGGTTCTCGGTGCCCTGCAGGTGCTGCGGGTGCCTGCTCAGCACGTAGTACTCGGCGGGCGAGCGGAAGCCCTGGCAGATGTTCACCCCGTGCCACGTCGGAAACCCGTTCGTCCAGTCGGCGGTGCGCCGGTGGATCTTGTGTGCGAGGTCGATCAGCCACGGCTCGCCCGTGCGGTTGTAGAGCCAGTAGACGCTCTCCAGGTTGTCGCCCGCGCGGATCTTCTGCCAGCTGCCGGGGAGCATCTGCTCTTCGGGCATCGCGAGCTGCCAGCGGAAGTAGCCGGTCATCAGCTCGATGACGCGCTCGTCGCCCGTGTACTCGTAGTACGACTGCAAGCAGTTGAGCGCGATCATGTTCGGCCAGAGATCGTTGTTGCGCTTGTTGTCGCGCGGGCCGAACCAGCCGTCCGCCTCCTGGCTCGCCAGGATCCGGTCGATCCAGACGAGAGCTTCGTCCATGATGCGCTCATCGCCGAGGACGTACCCCAGGTCGCCGAAGCCCTTCAGCCAGTAGGGAAGCTCCTCCCAGCCCCACTTGCCCTCGCCGTTCGCCGCGAGCCAGGCGTTGTCGGTCTTGTCGCACCACTGGCTGATCTCGGTGAGGTGGCCGGTCATGCCGTCCGCCTCCAACTCCAGTTGCTTGCGCAGCCAGCCCTCGGGGCGAATCGCGCCGATGGGGAGCTTCATGAACGGGCTGGGCGCCAGGGGAGCGCGGTTGCCCACGTAGTGGTCGTTCCCCCGGTCGGTCGGCGGGACCGGCACGGAGTAGGTCTTCGCCTCCGCCGACCCCATCGCCACCAGTAAGCACGACGCGGCAGTAAGGAACAGAAAGCAGTTCACCCGTATCACCTCGATGGATGGCGATTGCCGGACCGCTGGCTACGGGATCTTGTCGCCCTGCTTCGGGAGATCCTCGGTCCCCGTGTACTCGGCGTTCGCGAAGGAGTGGACCTTGCGCACGTCGCGGTCGATCACGAAGCAGAAGGCGTTCCCGTCAGCCACGGGCTCGGCGGTGCCGGAGCCGACTGTGTAGCTGCCGACGTGCCCGGCAGGATGGCCCGGCAGCTCGTACGAGGCCGCGAAGCGGCCGTTCTCGTACACGCTGACGACGTTCGTCGTCGGATCGACTACGTACAGGTACACATTCCCGCCTGCAACCGGCTGGGCAGTTGCGCAGACAGCCTGCGGGGCCAGAACCTCGGGGTTCACCTGGCTTCCGCCGCGCACCGACAGCGCCCCGACGATCACCAGGCCCAGGGCTACTCCCGCAATCAGCAGACCCGTCACTTGTCTTGGCGTTCGCATGGCGATCCTCCTCCCTGTGTTCGCTCGATCATGTTGCTCCTTCGACGCCCTGCCCAGTGGACTCCTTCCTTTTGTTTGCTCGCTCTGCAGGGCGAGACGCGGCGGGCAGCCAATCTGCCTCCGCCAATCACTTGCGCTTCCGAGGGTGAACCAGACCATGCGGTACCGACGCCAACTCATCGTCATCGCGTTGCTCACGTTGCTTGCGGGCGCGCTCTGCGTGCCGTCCTGTGCCCAGCCCGGCAAGCAGCTGGAGAAGGGGTTCCTCGATCCCCCCGGTTCCGCTCGCCCCCACACCTGGTGGCACTGGATGGATGGTAACGTCACCAAGGAGGGCATCACCCTCGACCTGGAGGCGATGAAGCATGTCGGGATCGGCGGCGCGCAGATCTTCCAGGTCGGCGTCGGCATCCCCAAGGGCCCGGTGATCTACAACAGCCCTGAGTGGCGCGCCCTGATCCAGCACGCGATCAGGGAAGCGGATCGGCTGGGCCTGGAAATCTGCATGCACAACTGCGCGGGCTGGTCGAGCAGCGGCGCACCGTGGGTCACGCCCGAGAACGCCATGCAGATGCTCGTCAGCAGCGAGATGCGTGTGCAGGGGCCGGCGAAGGTGGACGCGGTCCTCCCGCAGCCGCCGACGCGCGTGGTCTACTACCGCGACGCGGCCGTACTGGCGTTCAAGACGCCGCCTGCGGAGGCCGCGCTCTCTCCGGACGAGGCGCCAAGAGTGACGGCCAGCGCGGGTAACTTCGATGCGAGCAAGGTCCTCGATGGCGATCCCGGCACGGTGGCAGGGCTCTCGCTGACCTCGCGGGAGAAGGCCGACTACGTGCAGTTCGAGTTCCCGCAGCCGATCGCGGCCCGGTCCTTGGTGATCGTGCCGGGCGGAGGAGGGGGAGCGCGCGGTGAGCTGCAGGCGTCGGAGGATGGCGTGACCTTCCGCAAGGTCT
>VGFC01000585.1 GCA_016869045.1 Armatimonadota bacterium | reverse complement strand
AAGGCGCAGGCGTAGCGGGGGCGGAGGAGCTAAGGCGAACAGGGGACAGTCCATGCTTCGCTACGTTAGCCCAGCCAGATGGGGCTGGACCAGGCCATGTGACCATCGGCCTGCGTGACGCGGAGGTAGAAGCACTGGCCCATGCCAGGCTGGGCGTCGCGGGCCCACTGGAACTCCAGGGAGCGCCCCCGGCCGCGCCGGGCCTCGACCACCACGCCGTTGCGGACCACCTCGGCCCTCGCGATGTCGGCCGTCCCCTCGACGCGGGCGTGGAAGCTCGCTGCGCCGCCCGGCCACTCCTTGATGACGCTGCCCATCGGTGCTGAGCCGACCGAGAACTCCAGCACGATCCGCGCGCCGGTGGTGGCGTAGGTGCGGCGGACCCACATGGCCTCCCAGAGGCTCTCGCGCGTCAGCTCCCGCGCCCAGACGGCCTGCAGGCCGGCCGGGTAGATGCCCTGCCAGCGGGCGCGCTCCTTCTCCGAGCGGGGCAGGTGTGCGTAGCTGCGGCCGGGGCAGCCGTCATGCGTGTCGCCGCCGCCGATGAAGCCGAGGATGTACCCGCGCTCCAGCGCGTCCGACACGTGGCGGCCGGGCGTCTCGCCGCCGCCGTGGCGGATCGGGAAGGGGTTGCCGGCCTGAGCCGAGCGCTCGGAGCTGCCCCAGCAGGAGTAGATCTCGACGAGGCGCTCGTAGTCCGGGTTGTGGTGATCCCAGTCGGTCCACCAGTTGCGCGTGGTTGCCGGGTGGTGCGGAACGGCCATCGCCGGAATGCCCTTCAGGCACTTCCAGAGGCGTTCCGGGCGGTTCGAGTTCCCGTTCACACAGGTGAGCAGCGGGCCGTCGTCCTCGAGGTAGTAGACGTTCTTGTGGCCGTACCCCAGCCCGTTACGCTGCGGCTCCATGCTGGTCCACTCGTAGCCGAGGAAGGTCACGAACTCGTGGGGTCGGTGGTAGTAGCGCGCGGCGTCGATGATGCGGGGCCAGGCCTCGGAGAGGTCGTTCCGAAGGCCCGGGAGTTGGTCGTGATCGGTAAGCGCGCAGAAGTCCAGGCCGGCGGTATCGCGGGCGAACTGGTAGTAGGCATCGATGGAGCCGACGCCGCAGGCATAGGCGCCGGAGTGGCCGTGGAGGTCGCCCCAGTAGAGCGAGTACTTCGGGCGGCGGACCTCGACGAGGATCGGCGGGCTTTCTCCCCGCAGGCCGTGGGTTTGATCCACCGCGATCACGGTGTGAACGCCCTCGCACTTGAACAGCAACCCCTCGAAGCGTCGCCGACCGCGCTCGATGGAGTAGAACTCCCACGGCTGCGGGAGGCGCGCGAGGGGATCGGTGCAACTGAGGGAGACGTTGCCGGTGAAGTCGGGGATGGTGCGGCCATCGGCGTCCACCGCCTCCACGAGGACGCTGACCGGCTGACCGAGGACGGCGGAGCTGGGCGCGGTGACGAGGAGGCGGGACTCACGGGGTGGCATCGGGGCGCGTCACCGGCCCTGGAACGCCAGGATGGCGGTCACGATCGAGAGCACCGTCGCGACCACCAGCATGAGAAGGGGCTGCGCGGGCCGGGTCCAGGGCTTGCCCTCGGCTGCCGCAGCGGCCATCCGGCGGTCGTAGATGACGAAAGCAATCAGCGCGAGCAGGCAGCCCGCAGCGGCAACGATGGAGGTAACCTGCGACTGGCTCATGGCTGACGAGGCGGCCTCCGCGATCAGCTCGTGGCGGCGGGCTGGGCCGCGTCCGGGCGCTCCAGCGGCAGGCGGATCGTAAACGTCGAGCCGACGTCCTGCACGCTCTCGACGGTGATCGTGGCGCCATGGGAGTCCACGACGTTCCTGACAATCCGCGTACCCAGGCCCGTGCCGCCGGGCTTCGTGCTGACGGCGTCGTCGGTGAAGAGCTTCGCGCGAACCTCCTCAGGCATCCCTCTCCCCGTGTCCACCACTTGCACAACGAGGCACCGGCCCTCGGGGAACTCGCCCTCGGGGATGGCGCTCAGCCTGGTTGTCACCGAGCCGCCAGCGGGGGTCTCGGGGATCGCGTTGTTCACCAAGTTGTAGATGGCGTTGTAGAGCTGCTTCTGGTCCACGGGAGCAGGAGGGAGGTCGTCCGGCGTCTCCAGGGCGACCGTGACGTCGGCCTTCTCACCCACGAGGTTGAGCGCCTGAATGACCTTGGCGGCAATCGCCGCGACATCCTGCATCTCGAAGGTCGGCTGGGCGACGATTCCCTTCACGCAGTCCGCGATCTCGCGCACGCGATCCTGGACCTGCGCCGACCCGTCGAGGAGCATCTCGATCGCATCGGGATAGAACTCACGCAGCATCTCCACCGAGGAGTTGACGCCTTGCACGGCGTCGGCGGGGAGGTCCGGGTGGCCGGCCAGCGCGCCGTCGAGGTCGGTGAAGGTCTCCTCGAACATCATATCCAGCGTTTGCGCACAGGTCTGCACGGGAGTGACCATGTTCTTGATGTCATGGCTGATGTCCCCGAGCAGGTTGACGACCACCGCGAGCTTGGCCTCTTCGGCCAGGCGCGCGTTCTCCAGGATTGTCGCCGCCAGCGCAGAGAGGATCTCCAGGACCTCGCAGTCCTCCTCGCCGAACATGCCCTCGTGCTTGTTGAGGACCTGCATGACGCCGACGGGCGCGCCGTCGCGGCTCTTCAGAGGGGCGGTCACCATGTTGTGCGTGACATGCCCGATCCGCTCGCCCACATCGCTGCGGTGTTGCTTCTCCTTGGTCACGTCGGCGCTGATGCGGAACTCGCCCGCCTTGAACACAGACCCGGCGATGCTGCTACCGTCAGGCTCCAGCTCAAGGCCGACCAGCTTCGCCGAGCCCTCGGGCACGACGTAGCGGAAGACGAGCTTCTTCTTCTCCCGATCGTAGAGGATGATCGACCCCGCTCCCGCCCCGACGGTCTGCAGCGAGACGCGGAGTGTCTCGTGGAGGAGGTCATCCAGTTCGATCTTGGAGCTGAAGGCGGAGGCGATGGAGTGAACCGCGTTGATCTGCCGCTGCAGCAGATCGACGCGCCTCCCGAGTTCGGCGGTGTCCGTCGTATCGGCACTCATGCTTCACCATCCCCGCAAGGCCCGGCAGTGGCGTCGGGCCTGGGTTTCGACTC
>VGFC01000584.1 GCA_016869045.1 Armatimonadota bacterium | reverse complement strand
TGACGGTGCCGGCCACGGTCGAGTTCGTGGGTGCGTCGAGCTACGGCGACGGCACGGTCTCGCGGGGCGCGTGTGAGCTGACAAAGGACCTGGACCGTCCCATTGAGGGAATACACGCGCTTGTGGTAGAGGATATCGTGGACACGGGGCGGACCCTCGCCGCCCTCGTGGAATGCCTGCAGGCCAAGGGCGCGGCCTCGGTCGAGGTGTGCGCGCTACTCGATAAGCCCTCACGCCGAGTGGTGGAGTTCCACCCTCGATACGTCGGTTTCGAGATCCCAGACAGGTTCGTTGTAGGTTACGGGCTGGACTTTGCCCAACACTACCGCGGACTGCCCTATGTCGCAGTCCTGAAGCCAGAGGCCTATGAGTCCCCCACGCAGGAGTAGACAATCCGTCGTAGACGAGGACGTTGCCCTGGAGCCCGTATTCGAGTCCGAGGTCGAAGAGCCGGAGCCCGAGCCCGAGCCGGCGCCTGCCGAGGAGCCGGTGGAGGAGCTGCCGCGCGTCTCAGTGCGGCCGAAGGGTCTGGCCTATCCGGAGCTGGTGGGCAAGACGCCGGCGGAGCTGCGGGAGATCGGCGCGGGTCTCGGCGTCCCGGAAGTGCAGGCGCTGAAGAAGCAGGACCTGTTGATGAACATCCTGCTCGCGTCCCGGGGCGACGACGATGGGCTCCAACGCCGCTATGGGATACTGGATGTGCTCCCGGATAACCGCGGGTATCTGCGGTCCGGCTCGTACACGTCCGACCCGCGCACGGACGTCTACGTTGCTGAAACGCAGATCAGGCGGTTCAATCTGCGTACTGGCGACACCGTGAGCGGGCCCGTGCGTCCTCCCAAGGAGAACGAGCGCTATCACTCGCTCCTGCGGGTCGAGACGATCAACGGGTTCGAGCCGGACCGGCTGCGCCGGCGGCCGATCTTCGAGGACCTGACGCCGGTCTACCCGAACGAGCGCCTCTACCTGGAGACCAACCACCCGCACAACGTTACCGGCCGATTCATGGACATCATCACCCCGATCGGCAAGGGACAGCGCGGGCTGATCATCGCCGCCCCGAAGGCCGGTAAGACCACGATCATCAAGCAAGTGGCAAACTGCCTGACGGAGAACTACCCATCCTTGCGCTTGATGGTCCTTCTCGTGGACGAGCGGCCGGAGGAGGTCACGGACATCGCGCGATCGGTCGATGGGGAGGTCGCGGCCTCCACCTTCGACGAGATGCCCGAGCACCACATGAAGGTCTCCGACCTCGTGCTCGCGCGCGCCAAGCGCCTGGTGGAGATGGGGGAGGACGTGGTCATCCTGCTGGACTCGATCACGCGCCTGGCGCGGGCCAGCAACCTCACGGTGAACCCCAGCGGGCGGACGCTGTCAGGCGGCCTGGACCCGTCGGCGCTGCACCGGCCCAAGCGCTTCTTCGGCGCGGCCAGGAACATCGAGGATGGCGGAAGTTTGACGATCCTGGCAACCATCCTGGTCGACACCGGCAGCCGCATGGATGACATGATCTACGAGGAGTTCAAGGCGACGGGGAACATGGACCTGGTCCTGGCCCGCGAACTGTCCGAGCGCGGGATCTTCCCGGCGATCGACATCCAACGCTCCAACACGCGGCACCAGGAGCTGCTCTTCACGGACGAGGAGATGCAGAGCATCTGGCAGGTGCGGCGGGCGCTGCACTCGCTCGACACGGAGAACGCGACGGAGACGCTGATCGCGGGCATCCGCAAGACAAGGGGCAACTCGGAGTTCCTCGCGATGGCGGTGGAGTCGTTTGCACGGTAGTCTGTCGGCTTGCTGGGGAGGACTTGGCGCACTGCGTGGCGCACTAAGCGGTCAGGACTGACCTTTCGCCGGGTCGCCGGTGTTCGGCGGCCCGACCGGGACTTGAGGCCAAGGGTCATGAAGCGCCCGCCGGCCGTGCATGAGTTCAAGCCGACCCTCACCGAGGGACGCCTGGCCGGGCCGGAACCGGCCGCGTTGGGGTTTGCGCGCTACAAGCGGATCTGGCAGATGCTCATCAGTGGGTGCATCATCGGGCTTGTAGTGCTGGCGCTGATTCTGACCTACTTCAAGGCCGAGGGCCCGGCACGCCTGACGGACTGCCTGGGGCGAGAGCGCGTCCTGGGCAATGCCCTGGAGATGTACCGCACGGACAACGGCAACCAGATGCCGCCGGCGGCCATATGGCGCTGGGCGATTTCGGAACATGTGGACATGCTCGGGATGGGGACGGACGGCATCGAGGACATCGGCCGCACCATTCGGCCTCGGGGTTTCAGCAGCCCGATGCGGTGCCTCGGGAACCGCACGACGATCCCGATCTCGTACTTCTACGCAGACCCCGTGGAGTTCCGCGCGTACTACCCCGAGCTGTACGACGAACCGAGGGCTCCCGTGCTCGTGGACGAAGTCCACCATCGGAGCGTCACCGTCCTGCGGACGGACTGGAGCTGCGGGGCCGTCAGCCGAACGGACTGGGTGCGCGACCGCGGCTCCGTGTATCACCTCGTTCGTCGGCCCGACTGGGAGCAGACGTTCGCCTACTACGTGAGCCCGCCGGCGCTGACGCCCTGAACAGACCCCAGACGCCTACCAAGTCCAGCCGCTGCAGCCACTCGGTTGATAATCTGCATTATGTTTACCCGCGCATGACGGTGTGTCGGGACCGCGATCCCGACCTACGGACGGCAGCGGGACCCCCGGGCGCGACAGCGGGGCGGCCCTATCGCCTACCTCGGTGTCTGCGGTGTGGGATCAGGAGTGGAGTGCGAGATCCGGCACGCGCACGGGGATGCCGCGGGCGTCGGTGGTCGGGACGGCTGGGAGGGCGCCGGGCCCCAGGGTGAGCTGGATGCGGTCGGCAACGCGGTCAAGCTGCTTAAGGACTTCGGAAACGCGCTCGTCGGCGCGGCGGTCGTGGGTGCGCCAGAGAACGTAGATGGCGGCGCCCGCAATCCCGCAGACGCCGCCTACGATGGCTGCCGTGAGAATGGCCTTCCCTGTCGCTGTCATCCGTGAAGGACTCCGCCCCGCTCCCTAGACCTCCCACACCTTGCCACCGTCGTCGTCATCCCCGGGGCCCTGGTCGAGACTCTCGAAGATGCGCATCACGAACGTGAGGAGCTCGCGCGGGTTG
>VGFC01000583.1 GCA_016869045.1 Armatimonadota bacterium | reverse complement strand
GGCCACCCGACCCGCGCCGAGGGGCAGGTGAGAAGCACGAGAGGAGGCAGGACATGAACACACCGCAGGGCCTTGGAGTCTGGATCACGTACGCACCGGGGTCGGCTGATGCGGTCGTGCAGAAAGGGCAGGCGCACGGGGTGAGCCATCTATGGGTGAAGATCGCTGACGGGACGCAGGACCACGCCTCCGGAAGCGCGAGCTACCATCCGTGGGTGCGCTCGCTCGTCCCGGCCGCCACTGCCGCCGGCATCACGGTGTGGAGCTGGGGGTTCATCTATGACAACCCCGACGCCGGCCGCATGCAGGTCGCCTGGTCGAAGGACCTGGGGTGCGCCGGGCACTGCTTCGACGTGGAGGTCGAGGGGCAGGATGGGTCCGCCCCCTACGCCAACAACTCCGCCCGAGCCAGGCAGATGATGAGTGGCGCCAGGGCTGAGGCGGGCAGCGACTTCTGGTTGGGCCTCACCTCGTACTACAACACCCGCTATCACGCAAGCACGCCCTGGCAAGCCTTGCTCGAGAAGTGCGACGGTCACTGCCCGCAGGTCTACAACGCCGGCAATGTGGAACGGTGTCTGCGGTGGTGCTACGAGGACCTGCAGAAGCCGGGATGGCCGACGATCTACCCGCTCTGGGGCAGCATCTCCGGAGCGCTGACCGGCGCCCACGTTCGCCAGTTCAGCCAGGTCACCAAGGAGCATGGCGCAACGTCCTGTTCCGTGTGGGAGTGGCCGGAGATCACCGAAGGGGCCTGGGGTGCCTTGGCCGAGGTTTCGTCGCACTGGACGGCAGCCCCCGCCCCCGCGCCGCAGGGGGAGCTCAAGGTCGTCCTTGTCGATGAGCCCGGAGTGCCCGGCCGCGTGGTAGACTGCCGCCCCATCGTAGAGCACGGCGTAACGCGCGTAGACCTGCGCCCCCTCCTGGAGGCTTGCGGCTACCCGATCACCGACCCGAATGGGGTCACGCAGACCCCGAACGGCCCGCGCATCTACGGAAACAAGCAGACCTGAGGAAGCCATCGGAGGGCGAGGCCGCAGCCGGCGATGTGCCCACCGGCCTCGCCCCCATCCCTCGCCGTCGCCTTTCTTCGCCGTCCTTCAAGTCTTCCATTCTTCCCGCTTTCGTTGCCTTTCCCCTGAAGGTCCTCCCTCCCTCTCCGCCCAACCTCCCTCCCAGGTGACCCCCCATGCCCAAGCGCAAACCCGCTCCCTCCTCCCTCCCTCCCGGCATCCGCCTCCCCCACACTCTCAAGGGCCACACCGACCCCGTCTTGTCCGTGGCCCTGACGGGGGACGGGAGGCGGGCGGTCACGGGGAGCCATGCCGAGACGCCAGAGTGTGGGAACCGGCGACCGGGGCGTGTCTCGCCGCTTTCGGCGAGGAGGCCGGCGCGGCATGGGCAGCAGTGCTGACACCGGAGCCCACGTGGACGGCAACCGCGAAGGGAGGCGAACCCCAGACTCCTCTGCTGTAGGAGATCGGCTGGGGGAAGCTCGGCGTTGCGTTGATCGAGAGCGATGTCGCCATCACCCGCGAGGGAGTGCAATGGCTGACCGACTTCTGGGGCTCGAGTGCGCACGACTGGCTCCATGCCCTCATCGAGATGCGCGCCCGGAGGATGAGGGGGCGGCCGAGGAATGAGACCGGGGGAGATGATGCTATGGCGTCCTGACGTCGTGGGATTCTGGGAGGGGCCGCATGGCGAAGCCATCCGGCCCCTTTCGTTTGGATGGCAGGGCCGGATGGCTTCGCCATCCGGCCCCTCCCAACGTCACTTCTCGTCGGGGCGCGGGCCGATGATGTAGTTGAGGACACCGCAGAGGATGAGGCAGGCGACCAGGACAAGGACACCAATGATGAGGGGCCCGTAGCCCGCATCCGGGTTCAGGAGTGAGAAGAGGAACGCACCGGCGATGACCAGGGCTCCGATGGCGAAGGCCACCCAGAAGAGCCGGGCACGGATTCCACGGTCGGGGGAGAGCAGGATGCGCGGCGTCTCGAACCGACCGATGCGAGGCGCAGTTCCCGGCGGGCGAAGCGCAGGCGTGTCTGGGGGGCTATCGCGCCAGACTGGGCCCAATCGTGGGTCCCGGTCCACCTCGGCTGCGTGCAGCGATGATCGCCCTGCGCGTGACCCAGTTCGCAGCGATGCCGAAGGCGCACAGCAGGCCCAGGAAGAGCACAACGTAGGCGCGTGGGCGCGAAGCCCAGATGAAGAGCAGGAGGGCAGCGCTCGGCACGCCAAGCGTCATCGCCCGCCGTGTCCCCGGAGGTGCGTTCCCCACCAACCGGCACAGTCGGGGAGTCCATCGGAGAGCGCTCGGGTTCTGTGGCAGGCCCGTGAGCCAGCGCCAGCCCAGGAGGCCCTGGGCGAGGGCCCAGAGGAGCGCAAGTGCCAGGTCGAACCTGCCCACGTTGGGGATCCAGACGAAGGGGGCACGGGTGTCCTCCGCATCCATCCTCGCGGCCGTCGCGCAAACCCAGTCTGTCATGAGGGCCAGAGCATACAGGGCGACTACCACTGACGCACACCAGGCGGACACGTGGCAACCCTCGGCCCCGTACAGCCCGTGGAGTTCCTCGGTACTCATGCGCTCACGGGGCCTTCGGGCCTCCAGGCGCCCCACCTCAACTGACAACCGCGCAGCCACGTAGTTGAGGGGGTACGTGACCACGGTGCAGACGAGGCTCGCCACCAACAGCCGCCACACGTACCCATACCGTCTGAGCGAGGGCAGTAACCCCCCAAGGTCTGTGAGCACAGAGGCCCCCTCAGACGCCTCCTCGTACTCGCGCTCGCCCTCGTCGTCCGATGCGGCGGGCCTCTCCGCTGGTCTCCCCTCGTGCGGGCCCGGCGCCCGGGGCGGCCGCTGAGCGGCGAGAGGCGTTGCCGCGGCCACCCAAACCAGCAGCGCCGCGCTGCCGAACACCATCCGCCTCGCCCACACACGCCGTCTCCTGCCCTTCATCGCATCCCCCCTAACATCACGCGCACCCTCGCGCCCACGCCGTTGCTGGGAGCGCCGGCACCCTTGCCGGCAGGGGTGGCGGCCGTCGCCGTGCCGTCGGCGTACTTCGCACTCATCACTTCGCACTTCGCACTGCCGTCGCCGCCACCTCCACGTACGTCCCATACGCCTCCTCCCACGCCTCCGCCTCCCGTGGCTCATACGTCG
>VGFC01000582.1 GCA_016869045.1 Armatimonadota bacterium | reverse complement strand
GCTCGGGCGAACCGGCCTTGAGGTCAGCGTCATCGGCTATGGCACGGAGTTCATGAATGACCAGGGGCTGGTCGAGCACCTCATCGCCGAGGGCGTCAACCACGTAGACGCCGCCGTCCTCTACCAGGGCGGCAACGCCGAGCGCCAGCTCGCGCCCATCCTGGCGGCGCACCCCGACACGATCGTGGCCACCAAGCTCCTGCGCAGCATCCCCGTCGATGCGTCGAAGGAGCAGTTCCTGCAGGACTTCGAGGGCAGTTGCGAGCGGATGCAACGCGACAAGGTGGACCTCCTCTACCTCCACGATCGCCGCACGCCCGAGTCCGTGGAGTGCCTCGGCGCGAAGCAGGCCGTGGACGAGCTGAAGGCCGCCGGCCGCGTAAAGCACTTCGCCGTCAGCGCCCACCTCGGCCAGGCCGCCGTGGTTCAGAAGGCCGTCGCGCTCGGCTGGTTCGATGTGCTGCTCATCGCCCACAACTTCCTGTCACCCGCCGCCGATGCCGACGCGCTGAAGGCGGCCGCCGACGCCGGCCTCGGCGTCATGGCCATCAAAGTCTGCAAGGCGATCTCCGCCGGCCAGGACTGGTACCCGCGCGCCACGGATGAGCAGAAGGCCATTCTCGGCCAGGTCAACCCCTTCCAGGCCGCCATCAAGTGGGCGCTGACCCGCGAGTACGTGACCGCCGCGGTGCTCTGCATCTCGAACTACGACGAGGCTGCCGAGGACCTCGCCGCGGCCCGTGAGGCCGTCCTCCCCGAGCGCGAGGCGCGTGCACTGGAGACCTACCGCGAGGTGGCCTGCGCAAACGTGTGCCGGGGGTGCGGGAGCTGCGAGAGAGCCTGCCCGCGTCACGTGGCAGTGAGCGACATCCTGCGTTTCGCGACGTACTCCTGGGGCTACCGCCAACACGCCGCCGCCCGCGCGAAGTACGCTGCGCTCCCGGAGCACTCTACCTACCTGGCCTGCGGGGGATGCTGGGCCTGCGAGGCCGCCTGCCCTTACGGCTTGTCGGTGCGCCGCGAGCTCGCACAAGCGCACGAGCTTCTGGCGTAGCTGCCTACTCCGCAAAAACCTCGGCAACCGGAAGGCTCAGTCCGGGGAGGACGGGGTCGGCGGTTAGCGTGCCCCCCATGCCGACAACCTCGATCTCGGTCAACGATCGGTAGACATACACCTCCCGCTCGTCAGGGTACACCACCCACACAAGCTGCGTGCCGGCCGCGAAGTACTCCCCGACCTTGGCACGAACCTCGGTTGCCGCATCGTCGGGGGACATGACCTCCACGGCCAAGTCGGGGGCGCCGGGGAAGAACGACTTGGGCACTCGCCCCGAGGGCAGCCGCTCCACCCGTACGAAGGCCGCGTCGGGCTCCCGGACGGTGGGCGGGTCCTTGGTGAGGATGAACCCGCAGTTCGAGCCGAAGGCGCGACCTTGACCACTCGCACGCGCCGCGCGCCTCAGTTCTGCCGCGACGTTCAGACCAATCTCCGAGTGCTCTGCGCCTGCCGGCGTCATCTCGATCACCTCTCCGCGGACGAGTTCACGCCGCACGTTGCCGTCCGGAAGGCGCTCGAACTCATCGATGGTCATCAGCGTCTTCGTAGCCTGGACCATAGGGTTCATGCCCCCTCTACCGAGAGCGACGTCTGCCTACCGTGCGAAGAGTTCGCCGACCGGGATCGAGAGACCGGGGAGAACGGGATCGCCTGTGAGCATGCCGTTCTCGGAGACCGTGCGAGTATCGCCGCCGGCGCCGTAGACGACCACCTCGCGTTCCTCCGGGTAGACGACCCACACGATCCGGGTGCCGGCTTCGAGGTAGTCCCTGACCTTGGCGTGAAGGTCGGTCGCGCGGTCCGTCGGCGACACGACCTCCACGGCGAGGTCCGGGGCACCCGGGAAGAAGCCGCTGAGGGGAGGGTGGAGCCCCGCACGTTCCTTACCCACAAAGGCCACGTCCGGCTCGCGCACGGTGTCCGGATCCTCGGCAAGCTGGAAGCCAGCGCCGGGCACGTAGACGATGCCGAGGTCGCCACCCCTCACGAACGCCCACAGCCGACCCGCGATCTCGGCCCCGATGCGTCCACTCTCCGCCGCCGACGGCGTCATCTCGATCACCGCTCCGCGGACGAGTTCCGACCTGACGCCGTTGTCGGGCAGCCGCTGCAGTTCCTCGGCCGTCATCAGTGTTGTCGTTGCGTGCGCCATGGAATGCACACTCCCTCTGCCCCAGAGCCCCTCGACGAGTCGTCTCTCAGTGGGCGAAGATCTCCGCAACAGCGATCGAGAGCCCCGGTATGACGGGCTCGCCGGCGAGGGTGCCGTCTGCGCCGACAACCTCTACGGCCCCCGCGGGGCGGTATACGTAGACTTCCCTGCGTGTCGGCACCACCACCCACACGATCTGCGTGCCGGCGGCGAGGTACTCCTCCACCTTCTCCAGAACGTCGGCCATCCTGTCCGTAGGCGAGAGGACCTCCACCGCCAGGTCTGGGGCGCCGGGGAAGCAGCCCTCTACTGGCGGGTGAAGCCCGGCGCGCCGCTTGGTGACGAAGGCGACGTCCGGTACGCGGACAGTGTCGGGGTCGCGGGCCAGCCGGAAGCCGGCCTCCGGAATGTAGGTGATCCCCAGTTCGTGTGCCTCCACGAACGCCCCAAGCCGGATGGCAATGCGACTCCCGATGCGTCCGCTCTCGGCCGCACTTGGTGTCATCTCAATCACCTCTCCGCGCACAAGCTCGCAGCGGACGCCGTTGTCCGGCAGACGCTCGAACTCCTCGACCGTCATCAGCGTCGTGGTTGCCTGGGCCATGACCTCCACTCTCCGTACGGCGTCGTTCTGCCTCTCACTTCGGCGCGTGGGCAAGGGATTCCTACCCTACGTCGCTCCCATCTGCCGCTTCCTCAGCCCCACGATGTCGTCTACGCTGCCGATGAGCAGCCCGTGCCGCTCGGCGAGATCGCGGAATCGGGCCATGCCGGCGGTTTCGCCCGTGGGTTCGAGAATCTCACATCCGAGGGCCGCCGGGTAGAGTCCCCCGATCCGACACAGGTCTACCGCGCCCTCCGTGTGCCCGGGGCGCTCCAGCACGCCGCGAGCCGAGGCGCGGATGGGGAACAGGTGTCCGGGTCGGGCGAGGTCCTCGGGTCGCGAGGCCGGGTCCAGGATCACCCTGACAGT
>VGFC01000581.1 GCA_016869045.1 Armatimonadota bacterium | reverse complement strand
CGGCGACATCCTAGAGCTTGGGGAGCTGGCGAACCGCGTCCGCGAACGCAAGAACGGGAACGTCACCTACTTCATCGTCAATCGGCACATCAACTACACGAACATCTGCGTGAACCGCTGCCGCTTCTGCGCCTTCAGCCGCGAGCAGGGCGCGGAGGGCGCCTACGCGATGACAGTGGACGAGATCGTGGAGGCGGCGAGCTGCGTCCCCGGGCGCTTCACCGAGCTGCACATCGTCGGCGGCCTGCACCCCGACCTCCCGCTGTCCTACTACCAAGAGATGCTCTCTGCCCTGAAGGCCGTCCTGCCTGAGGTTCACCTGCAGGCCTTCACCGCCGTCGAGATCGCCCACATGGCGCGCCTCGCCGGGCTGTCGGTGCGCGAGAGCCTGCAGAGGCTCATCGAGGCCGGCCTCGGCAGCCTGCCCGGCGGCGGAGCGGAGGTGTTCGCGACGCGGGTGCGCGAGGCCGTCTGCCCCGTGAAGCTCTCCGGCGACGACTGGCTGAGCGTGATGCGCACGGCCCACCACCTCGGCCTGCGCTCGAACGCGACGATGCTCTACGGCCACATCGAGACCCCCGAGGAGAAGGTCGATCACCTCCTGCGCCTGCGCGCACTCCAGGATGAGACCGGCGGCTTCATGGCGTACATCCCGCTCGCCTACCACTCGGGGAACACCGACCTCGGCGGCCGCCCCTCAACCACGGGCACCGAGGACTTGCGGGAGGTCGCCATCGGCCGCCTGGCGCTCGACAACTTCGACCACGTGAAGAGCTTCTGGATCATGCAGGGCCTCAAGCTCGCGCAGGTCTCGCTCTGGTTCGGCGCCGACGACCTCGACGGCACCGTCACCGAAGAGCGCATCACCCACGCCGCCGGCGCCACCACACCGCAATCCCTCACCCGGGACGAGCTCTGCGCCCTCATCTGCGAGGCGGGAAGGGTTCCGGTCGAGAGGGATACCGTGTATAATGTAGTCTGCGCGGATGCGGCGTCTGTGGCTCCAGGCGACGGGCCAAGATCCTAGACACCGGAGGGCAGCCCTATGGACGCTGTGGCCGAGTTGGCGGGGGACGTGGCACGGCTGCGGGATGAGGTGTCGCGTCTCAAGGAGCAGCACGCCCGGATGCAGCAGCAGATGCAGCAGGCCCAGGAGTTCGGGGGCTCGCCCATGGGCGAGTTCACCGCGCCTCCAGGCGCGGGTGGGCAGGAGGACCCCCTTGGGTTGGCCCTCGAGGGCTGGGAGAGGCGGCCGCCGTCGGAGCAACTGAGGCTTGAAGGACAGGCAGCCACAGTCGCCTTGCGCGAACTCGATCATCTACCGCCTTCCCCCGAGCGTAGGCCGGATTACCTTGTTGTGTGTGGTCGGAACCCCGACGGCAGCCTTCGAGTCGTCTGGAGCGGCGACGAGTTCCCGACCCGGGAAAGGGAGAGGGCTGCGGAAGCGGAGTATGGCCTCAAGGCTTGGCGCGTAGCGACCTTTGGGCCGGGGGAAGCGGAGGAACAGGATCCGATCGGGCACCAGAGAGGCCCTGGTCCAGGGCGCGGAGCCGGGCTCCGATGGGCAGCGGGTCTGCGCCGATGGGCGTCGCGCGAAGGGCGCGAGGTCCCCGAGCCCTCGCCCAACGATAGGTACCCGGTAGTCCAGGTGCGCGTCTCGTGGGCCGCGGAGCCTGCGGACCGGGCAGCCCTGTTCACAGCGGACCTCGACACCGGGGCGCCGCACTGCGTCTTCCCGCTTGAGCATCTCCAGGACGCCCTCGGGGACACGGAGGTGCTCGACCACGCCGTCGCACAGGGGCTCCAGGCGCATCTCCGAGGGCACTGGCTGTGCTGGGCGCTGAGTCCCAGGGCCTTTCGCTTCGAAGTGCGCACTGCGAGTGGGTGGCGCGAGTTCCAGCCCGAACGTGGCGAGGCGTGCGCCACGCCGATCGCGGACTGGAACGACCAGACATTCTGCCGCGTCCGTGCCGGTAGGCAGGCCTTCGTCGGCCGCCCGATCTGGCGCGGCC
This sequence comes from Armatimonadota bacterium, assembly GCA_016869045.1. GTDB lineage: Bacteria > Armatimonadota > Zipacnadia > Zipacnadales > VGFC01 > VGFC01. The sequence continues at coordinate 1,177 of VGFC01000581.1, read as the reverse complement.
AGGTGAAGCTGACGCTCGGATCGACGAGCGCCGACTGGGAGTCGGCGCCACCGGTGACGTACTGAACCCCCGCGCTCGCGCGTCGCCCACGCCGTTTCCCGACCGAGACCGTGCACACGCCCCTACGATACCCGCGACGAGCTCTGCACCCTCATCCGCGAGGTCGGACGGCTTCCGGTCGAAAGGGATACGGTGTGTAATGAGGTCGCACGGGATCAGGCTTGTCGAGACAGCCTCCCCCAACCCGCAACGTAGCGGAGGTGGTTGCCAATGGTCAGAGAGACCGTAGCGCGGCGCCCCACCGGCGCGCGGAGGACTACCCCGCCGACCCCAGAGGAGGTGCAGAGCCTCATCGACCTTCTGCGCTCTTGGCAGGAGGGCGACGCTGAGGAGCAGCGCGAGACCCTGGAGTTCCTGATGAAGGCTCTCGATGAAGACCGCATGTCCGCGCGAAAGCTGTTCCCGTGAGCACGATCGCCTTGCCCGCGCAGTTGTGGCAGGATATCCGATAGAGCCCCGCGCCGCTCCCCTCTTCTGACGGGCGTCCTCCTCAGACCTTGTAGATCTCCGGCGGCAGGTCGATCAGCCTTCGCTGGTTGATCGACGCGTTCGCCATCAGGCAGGCCACGTCCGACTCGAAGGCCACCATCGCGTTGCAGCGCGGCGTGTCGCCCTCGCGGATGCAGCGCACCCAATCCGCCATCTCCAGGTAGTACGGGTTCGCGTCGGCGCCCTCCAGGGCCTCGCTGCCCGCCTTCTCGCCCTTCGCTCTGCCCTTGGTCGCCTGGCTGTCTAGCACCACGCCGCCCTTGTCATCCTTGTGCGCGAACTCCTCCCAGTCGAGCTTCTCCGCCCGCGGCTCGCGGAACAGCAGGCCCTGGTTCTCATGGGTCAGGATCAGCGTGCCCTGGTCACCCATGATCTCCTCGTAGTAGTCGTCGTGGGCGTTCTGGGTGATTGAGGTGTAGACCATCTTCACGCCGTTCGGGTACTCGTACAGCACCTCTACGTCGTCGTGGATCTCCCGGCCGTCGTTCCAGTAGCCCTTGGTGCCCATGCCAACGACGGCCGTCGGCACCGCCTTCAGCACCCAGTTCGCAACATCGACCTGGTGGCTGCCCAGTTCACCCATCAGTCCCTGCGATGACTCCTTGTACAGTCGCCAGTTGATGAGCCG
>VGFC01000580.1 GCA_016869045.1 Armatimonadota bacterium | reverse complement strand
CGACTTCGGGTCGGCGGGCCACGATACCATCGACATCCCCGCGTGGAGGTACGGTCCGTAGTTCGCCGACCACAGCGTCGGTAGCGGGCTCACGGAGAACGTGGCCTCGGGTGCCCCCGGCGGGGCGACGGTCGTCTGCTTGGCGTCATCGGTGGCCGAGACGATGTAGTCGATGGCGTCACCTGACGCGGAGCCGCCTCCCAGTCCCCCACCCAAGCCCTGACCAAGGCCTCCACCAAGACCGCTCTGCAGGCCGCCGCGGACCGGTAGTCTGGTCTCGAGGATAGCCTTGCGTAGGGATGCAGCATAGGTGTTGGTCTCACGGACGCGCTGCATCGGCACATCGCGCCACTCGCCGTCACGCCCTAGCCAGCGGAGGACGACGGAGGTCAACGGGCGCGCGGAGATGACCTGCGCCTGGACCTCCCAGGGGTCCGGGGCGGGGCGAGCCGAGGGCGGGTACCGCATGATGATCTCGGGCGCGCCGGGCTTAGCGGTCGGCAGCGGCGCCTTCTTGCCGAGCACCGCCTCCGCGCGTTCCCAGAGCCCGAGGAAGGCCGCGTAGGCCTTGACGTTGATGGTCGCGAGGTTGCCGAAGTCGCCTTGGGTCGTGAGGCGGTCGCGGTAGGCCTGCATCGCGTCGGCCAGCGTGGTCTTTGAGAGGTCCTGGATCGCCTGGGTCGCGAGGCGCTCGGCCTCGGTGGCGTTGCCGGCCTGCTTGGCTTGCTCAGCCTGCGTGATGAGCGCCTCGGTCGGGCCGCCGGCCGTGAGCTTCAGCGCGGCCTCGTCGAACTTCGTCAGGAAGTGGATCGTCGCGCGCAGGTAGCGCAGGCGGTCAAGGTGCCGCCGGGCTTGTCCGGCCTGGCACTCGGCCTCGATGGCCGCGAGGCCGTCGTCGATCTCCTTCAGCGTCGCCAAGTTCTCGGGCTTCGGGCGCGCGTCATCGCTGAACCACTGGAAGCCACCGCACTCGACCTGTCCGTGGCTGCCGGTCCAGCGCGGGCCGAGGGCCTCCAGGCGCATGTGCATCATTGCCATCTCGTGCCCGTTCTTCTCTCCGTAGCACTTGCGCGCGAAGTCCTCGTAGAACTGCTCGTACGTGAGGTTCGGATTCCACGCGAACTGCGCGACGTAGGCCGCGACCTCCTCGACGCCACGCACCTCCCAGTGAATGCCGAGGATCCCCTGGCAGCCCTTCGCCTGCGCATCGCGGACGAGGTTGGTGAAGGGCTTCACGTTGCACTGGGGCGCCCACTGGTCGCGGCGCAGGCCGCCGCCGTCGGAGGAGAACCAGGGGATGGGCCACTTCTCGCGCTTCGGGGAGAGCTGCCCATACGCGGCGCTGACGTTCGGCTCCCAGCTGGGGTCGATGTTGTCCAGCGCGGTGAAGATCACGTCCTCGGGCAGCAGCTTGTCCAGGCCCACGTAGAAGTCGCTGAAGCGCATCCAGCGGTCGCCGCCCCAGCCGCTCACGCCGACCCCGATGTCCGGCCGCAGGCGCTTCACCACGCCGTGCGCGAACTGCGTCCAGGCCGCCACGCGCGCGGCCTCGGCGATCCGCTTCTCGTTGCCGAGGTACTCGAACGTGGCGTGATACCGCTGCACGATCAGGTCGAGCGGCGAATCGCTCGCCGACGGGTCGGAGCCGCCGCCGAGGCCTTCGGACTGCCAGAACCACACGTAGTCGAGCATCGGGAAGGTCGCCAGCATGTGGCGGATGCGCGCCTCCTCGATGCGGCGCTGCTCGGGGTTCGTCGGGTCGCCGACCAGCTCGAAGCCGAGGCAGACCTTCACGCCGCGCCACTTGGCGTACTGGAGGCCCTGCGCGAGGACGCACTGCGCGCGGATGATCGCGTCATCCTGCGCGGTGCGGAGCGGGAACAGGGCGCCATCGGGCGTCTTCTCCTGTGGCTCCTTCGCGAGTGCAGCAGAGCGCGAGCCGAAGACCTCATACGGGAAGAAGGCGCCGGTCCCGAAGCCGAAGTCCTTGGTCGGCAGCCCGCGGATTGTGCCCCACCAGTAGGTCATCGAGGTGGCCGCCGGCTGGCCCATCTGCCACTGGCCCTTGTCGGGGTAGGCGCAGAACGGCTCGTGATCGTAGGAGTGGAAGCCCACGAAGTTCATCTTCATCTTGGCCATCTGATCGAAGAAGAACTGGTAGTCCTCCAGGTCCCAGGTCGTCGGCGAGTTGAGGAAGTTGTACCAGGGCAGGCTGCCCCGGATCTTGAAGACGGGCGCACCGGACTCGTTCAGGTCGGAGGGCAAGAGCAACGAGTCGCGTTGCTCGGGGATCGCGTCGCCGCCGAGGTAGAAGCCCACGCCGAGCTTCTCCAGCAGCGAGTAGACGCCATACTGCACGCCGATCGGTGTTTTCCCCACGATGCGCAGACGAGGCGGATCGGTCGAGGCAACGCGGATGGCATACGCCTGGTCATCGGCGTCCGGCGGCAGCGCCTCGGGCGACACACCGACGAACACGGCGGGCGCCTGGCCGGCGTCGCTGACCCCCGGCGATTCCAGCCCGCAGAGGAGGCGGAAGTAGCGCGAGACCTCGCGGGCCGCGAAGACCTCCATGGGGCTCGCCTCGTCAGCGACCACGACCTTCGCGCCGGCGAAGTCCAGCGGCTCGGCGTGGGCAACGTACGTCAGGAGCAGCGGGAGTAGTAGCATGACATTACACCTCCGCGGGGACGAGTGTCCACGGCGCCACCACGTGCCAGCCGGCTGGAAGCCCGCGCTCCCAGGTGGACGTCAACGACGATCGGATCACCATGTCAGTCCGACCAACCCCCCGCCCTCGGTTGTCACGACGAGGGGCGAGCCCTGTGCCGGCCCGCGAGCGATTCGCAGGCCCGGCGCGTTGAGCGAGGTGATCGACGACCACTCGCCCGTGCTTGCCTTGAGGACACAGACCTCACCCGACGCGGTCAGTGCGCAGCACTTGCCATCCGTCACGCACAGGCCCACGACGGGCGAGCCGACGTCGGTGCGCCAGATCACCGAGCCGTCACCCTTCACCGCGTAGACGTTGAAGGAGAGCGAGCCGACGAGCACCTCCTCGGCGCCGTCACCGTCGAGGTCGGTGCAAGTGAGGGCGGTCACCTCGTCGCCCGTGTTGAGCTTCCAGAGCAGCTTGCCGTCGGGTCCGATGGCGTGGACGTTGGCGTCGGCGCCGCCGAACAGGGTCTCCTTCTTCCCGTCGGCGTTGAGGTCGCCGATG
>VGFC01000579.1 GCA_016869045.1 Armatimonadota bacterium | reverse complement strand
GCAGGTAGGTGTTCATCGTGGCCTGGTTGACCGCCCAGAGCTTCAGACTCCGCATCCACTTGACGTGACCGTCGAAGTAGGCCACGTTGCAGCCCCCGTTGTGGGGCTCGATGTAGTTCGTGCCGCAGCCACCGCTGTTCAGCACCGCGGGATTGGCGTTGCCAGGCGGGCCGACGTAAGGCCGTGCGCAGCCCCAGACTCCGTCCATGAGCATCAGCAGCGAGGCGGGCTGGCGCAATCGGCTCTGCGTCTTGCTGTAGCACCAGCAGCCGATGCCGCGGCAGCTATAGGCGTAACTCGTCCCATAGGGCTTGAGCGTCGGGAACCAAAACCCGCAGTTCACGCCACTTTCGTATCCGGTGCTGGGGCAGATGTTGAGCTGCCAGTTCTTGACGTACGGCTGCCAGATGTGATGGTACCAGGCGGTGCTGTCGGCGTTCCCGCAGCCCGCCGGGTTGCGGAAGCGGACTAACCAACCCGTGAAGTGCTCGTCGTAGTCCTGAGCGTACATGAGGCCAGCGAGAGCAAGCTGCTTGAGGTTGCTCGAGCACGAGGCCTGTCGGGCCTTCTCCCGAGCCTTGGCGAAGACGGGGAACAAGATAGCGGCCAGGATCGCGATGATCGCGATCACAACGAGCAACTCGATCAAGGTGAAGCCGCGACGCATCCGTTGTGCCTCCCTTCGCTGAATGTGATGCTTCCTCGAGGCCTATTCGTCACGAGGCGCCCGATCTCCTTCTCTCCTCGCCCCATGCAGGGATTCAGGCCGAGCCCGGCGATTCTGTACTCATCCCGCGGAGAGGCTGGGAGCGCTGTCGTCTCGTGCCTGCAGCTCACCAGAGCTGCGACGTTACTGCGCTTCGCAGAAACACGGGAACAGTGGGGCGGGCATTCTTGCCCGCCAGAGGCGGTGGCGGGCAAGAATGCCCGCCCCACTGTTCCCGTATCTATCCGAGACTCAGTAGGTCGTCCCACGTACACGTCAACGTCGCAGCTCTGGTGAGCTGCAGGCACGGACCGACAAGGCTCACGGCACGGCGCGGTCCCGCTCGGCGAGAGGAGCCGCAGGCACGAGCGGCGACGGCCGACATCACGACCAACAACCTACCGGGACCTGACGATGCGCCTCTTGGTTGCCGAGCGCCTGACGAAGTACTACGGCGCGGAACTGATCCTGGAGGACGTCGCCCTCACGATCCACGAGGGCGACCGGATCGGCCTGATCGGCGCCAACGGCACGGGGAAGACGACGCTCTGCCGCCTGCTGTTGGGGGAGACCGAGGCCGACGACGGCGTCGTCAACCTTGCGCGCGGCACGACGATGGGCTACCTCGCGCAGGACTGCACCTTCCCTCCCGGCCAGACGCTGTGGCAGGCGGCGATGGACGTCTTCGCCGAGATCCGCGCGATGGAGGAGCGGATCGCGCAGCTTGAGGAGCAGATGGCCGACCCGGGCGCGCAGGACCTCGACGGGCTGATCGCGCGGCACGAGGCGGTACGCATGGAGTACGAGCGCGCCGGCGGGTATGAGTACGAGGTGCGGGCGGCGACGGTACTGACGGGCCTGGGGCTGCGCGAGGCGGACTTCCACCGGCCCCTGGACGGCTTCAGCGGGGGCGAGAAGAACCGGGCGGCCTTGGCGGTGCTGCTGCTGCGCGACCCGGACCTGCTCCTGCTGGACGAGCCGACGAATCACCTCGACATTCAGGGCACCGAGTGGCTGGAGCAGTACCTGGCGACGTACCACGGCGCAGCGGTTGTCATCAGCCACGACCGCCGGTTCCTGAACCAGACCGTCCGGCGGATCGTGGAGCTGAGCGACCACCGGCTCACCGAATACGTGGGTGACTACGACTCGTACGTCCGGCAGAAGGACGACCGCCTGCTGCACTACGAGCGCACGTACGAGAAGCAGCAGCGCGAGCGGCAGCGGCAGCTCGAGTTCGTGCGCTGGGCGCTCGGTACGGGCCAGGAGAAGCTCGTGCGCGCCGCGAAGAGCCGGCTGAAGCTGCTGGACAAGGTGGAGTGGATCGACCCGCCCGTCGGCCGGCGACGCCAGGCCAACCTGCGCTTCACGCCGCGCATTCGGGGCGGCGATGAGATCGCGGAGTTCCAGGATGTGACCGTCGGCTATGACGCCAAGCCGCTGGTGCGCGGCGTGGACCTCATCATCCGGCGCGGAGATCGCATCGGCCTCGTCGGGCCGAACGGCTCAGGCAAGACCACGCTGCTCAAGGTCGCCATCGGGCAGCTGGAACCGCTCTCCGGTCGCGCGCGCCTCGGCCGGAGCGTTGAGGTCGGCTACTTCGCGCAGGAGCGGATCGAGCTGAATCCCGAGAACATCGTCATCGACGACTTCGCGGAGGTGGTGCCCGATGCCTCGCGCGGTGAGCTGCGTCACCTCTTGGCGCGGTTCCTGTTCGTGGAGGAGGATGTCTTCAAGACCGTCGGCCAGCTCTCCGGCGGCGAGATGAGCCGGCTGGCCCTCGCCAAGCTCATCATGACCCGCCCCACGTTCCTGGTGCTCGATGAGCCGACGAATCACCTCGACATCGACTCGCGCGGCGCACTGGAGACGGCCTTGCGTGAGTACAGCGGCACGCTGCTCGTGGTTTCGCACGACCGGTACTTCCTCGATGCAGTGGTAAACATGGTCCTCGTCATCGAGGGCGACCGGGCGAAGCTCCATGACGGCAACTACTCGGCCTATCGCGCAGCGCGCCTGGCGGCCGAGGAGGCCAAACGCGAGGCGGAAGCCGCGGCGCGGGAGGAGCAGAAGCTCGCGCGCCTGCGCGAGGAGCGGCTGGCCCGGCGCGAGAGACGGCAAAGCGGAACCTCCGCCGGGCCCAGCCGCAAGCAGATGGAGAAGCGCGCGGCAGCATTGGAGGAGCAGGCCGGCGACCTGGAGGCTCGTATCGTAAGGGTCGAGGCGCTGCTGGCCGGTGGCGAGGTGTACGACGACCCGGCCCGCGTGCGTGCGCTCAGCGTCGAGCACCAACGCCTCCACGAAGAGCTGCACCGCACGATCGAGGAGTGGGAGGCGTTGGCGGAGGCGTTGGATGAGTGAGAGCGTGCAAGAGAGGGGACGGCGGGCGCCATGAATGGCGCCCCTACACGCGGGCGCGATTCAGATTGCGTTGAGAAAGTGCCCCTACGGACGAGTCGGTTGGTTAGGCACGGGCCGGACAGGCCCGGATCGGGTCAGGTCGGTTGGGTCCGGCGTCCGAGCGCCGGGGTCGGAGGCCGCCGCAAG
>VGFC01000578.1 GCA_016869045.1 Armatimonadota bacterium | reverse complement strand
ATGTAGGGGCACGATTCAGATTGTGTTGATAAAGGCATTGTCGGGATTGGTATCCCGACCTACGAGCCACGTAGAGCGCGTAGGAGAGGGTTCTTCCTTTGACGGGGCCCTTTCTCAACACAATCTTCATCGTGCCCGAGTGTAGGGGCGTGATTCATCACGCCCAATGCCGCGTTCATACACCCTCTAAGGGAGTCTAGCCCGTCGCCATCGGCGTCCTCGCGAGCTGCAGGCCCGCTGCCGGGTGCCGGCGATTACTCTTGCGCCCGCCGTAGGAGGGACCCTTCGGGCGTGAGCGGTACGAGGTGGGCGTGCGAGGCCCGCGGCTTGCGCCGTTGGCGATCGGCACGGTGGGCATCCCGTAGTCGAACCCCTCGACCCTCCGCACCCCGATGGCTCCACCCAGCACGCGCTCGATGTCACGCACGGTCGCGCAATCGTCGGCCGTCACGAGCGTCAGGGCCTCGCCGCGACGCTCCGCGCGGCCGGTGCGGCCGATGCGATGGATGTAGTCGTCCACGGTGCCCGGCATGTCGTAGTTGATGACATGCGACACCGTCGCGATGTCCAGCCCGCGGGCCGCGATGTCGGTCGCGACCAGCAGCTCGTACCTCCCCGACCGGAATCCATCCAGAGCCTGCTGCCGCTGGTTCTGGGTGCGGTTCGAGTGCAGCACCGCGGTCCGGTAGCCGGAGCGCTTCACTTGCGCAGCCAGGCGGTCCGCCCGATGCTTCGTGCGGGTGAAGACGAGGACCGACCCCGTGTCGGTCTCCTCGAGCAGCCGCAGAAGCAGCGCCGTCTTCTCCCTCTGGTCCACCGGGCAGAGCGTGTGCTCGACGGTGTCCGCCGGCGCGGAGACGCCGATCTCGATCCGCTGCGGGTGACGGAGGATGTCGGCGGCCAGGCGGCTCAGCTCCGGCGCAAACGTCGCCGAGAAGAGCATCGTCTGCCGCTCGCGCGGGGTCTGGCTCACGATCCGCCGGACGTCCGGCAGGAAGCCCATGTCGAGCATCCGGTCGGCCTCATCCAGGACGACGATCTCGGCACCCCGCAGGTCCGCGTTGCCGCGGCCCAGGTGGTCGAGCAAGCGCCCCGGGCAGGCGATGATGATCTCGGTGCCGTTGCGGAGCGCGCGGGTCTGCGGCTCGAACCCGACACCGCCGTAGACGGTGGCGGAGCGGATCTTCGTGAACCGACCCAGTTCCCGAACCGCCTCGTGAATCTGCTCGGCGAGCTCGCGGGTCGGGGTGACGATCAGGGCGCGGACGCCCTTGCGTCGGGCGGGCGTCGTGAGCAGGGACTGCAGAATGGGCAGGACGAACGCTGCCGTCTTGCCGGTGCCGGTCTGGGCGGTGCCGATGAGGTCTCGGCCCTCCAGCGCCGGCGGGATGGCGGCCTCCTGAACCGGAGTCGCCTTGCTGTAACCGACCGCCGCCACGGCGCGTTGCAGGCGGTCATCCAACGGGAAACTGCTGAACTTCATCTTGCTTCCTTCTGTTCGCCAGCTATCGAGTCTGTTGTCTCCGCCGGCCCCGGCGTAGCTGGTACGGATGCGCCGAACGGGCCGCGCACACAAGCGCAGGCCCTGCGCATGCCGGGAGCGGGTAAGCACTCATCGAGTAGGGCTGCAACGACCGTCGGCTAGGCTTGGAGGAGACGACGCATGGGGGCGATGCGGGTCAAGAACGTCCAGGCCGGTACCAGATTCTCGCTGAACGGCATACTCAACAGTGCTTCGGGGAGCGGCCTCTGCCGGTTCCCTCATTCGCAGTATACCCGATCGCGGCCCGTTTGGCAACCACAATCGGGGAGCGATCCCTACCCGGTGTATCGGGGGCGACCGGGCGGGCCCATGTGTCCGCGCGGCCCGACCCACTTTTTTTCGGTCGCGAAGAAGGTGAATTGCGCGGCGCGTCGAAGTGCGCCTTCGCCAGAGCAATCGTAACCCAAGTGAGGTGACGCGACAGTGAGGAAATCAGGCTTCACGCTGATTGAGCTGTTGGTGGTGATCGCGATCATTGCGATCCTCGCGGCCATCCTGTTCCCCGTCTTCGCCCGGGCGCGGGAGAAGGCCCGCCAGACGAGCTGCTTGAGCAACCTGAAGCAGATCGGCCTGGGGGCCATCATGTACAAGAACGACTACGACGAGGTCAACATCTACTTCTGCTACCGCCCAGTCGCCACCGGCGTGCAGCTAGTCGATGACTGGATCGGCGGACAGCCCACCGTCGGCCCACTCGGCAACTACTCCTGGTCGATCGCCGTCATGCCGTACGTGAAGAACTCGCAGCTCTTCGTCTGCCCCAGCGACCGCCCGGCGATGACCCGCAACACGGGCTGCACCAGCTACCAGACGATGCGCTGGACGAGCTACGGGATGCAGTTCGGGTATGTAACGGCCGGAGGCGGCCGCTGGACCCCCGCCCCGGACTCCAACGTCAACAACACGAACTGCATCATGTTCAACGACGGCTGTGGCCGGCACTATAACTGCCCGGGCCACACCATGCACGGCACATGTGCCGCCACCGCCGGTTGGGCGGACCCGGTCAACTACAGCTACGAGATTCCCCCGAACGCCGGGGCCGAGCGAATGCGACACAACGATGGGATCAACAACGTCTACTACGATGGTCACGCGAAGTGGGCGAAGTCCAACTACATCGCCAACTACTCACCGCGCATCATCAACGACCCCACCTGGAGGACAGGGTAGCACCTTCGTCCGACACACCGGACCAGACGGCCTCCCCCGCCCGGCAGGGGAGGCCGTTCGCGTGTCTGCCGGCCGCGAGCCGGTCCTACTGAGTGCCCGATGGAGCCGGAAGCAGTGGGGCGGGCATTCCTGCCCGCCACAGCCCCCGGCGGGCAGGAATGCCCGCCCCACTGTTCCCGTGTTCCTACGAAGCGCGGCAGGCCTGGGAAGCCCCTTCCCCCTGTGTCGGCCGCTTCAGCCGGAAGACCCACCAGAACCACACGCCCGTCAGCAGCTTCATCCCGGCCGCCAGCCCGAACACCGCGGTCGGGCTGTAGTGGTCGAAGAGGTAGCCGAACAGCGGCGCGCTGAGGGCCGTCGAGCCGTACAGGATCATCAGTCGCGCGGCGCTGAAGGCGCCCAGGTGCTCGGCGGGGACGATGTTGATCGCCCCGAGCGGCACGGCGTTGTCCTCGATGTTCCGTCCGAAGTGCAGCAGTAGGTAGAGCGCGAGGAAAGCCTCCGGCCTGTGGAAGAGCACCACGGTGGCCATCCCCAGCGCGTAGAG
>VGFC01000577.1 GCA_016869045.1 Armatimonadota bacterium | reverse complement strand
TCAGGCCGCCGCAAGCCTTCAGAGGGCCGCGCACCTGCGCCCGGACGACTTCGGCATCTGGCATGACCTCGGGCAGGCCTACCTTAAGGCCAACGCGCCCGCCGAATCCGTTCGGGCCTACAAGCGCGCCCTGGAGATCCGTCCCAACGCCGAGCTGGCCCTCACCGGCCTCGCCGAAGCGGCCTCCCAGGCCGGCGATGCCGCCGCGGCCCTCGAGCCCCTCCGCGCGCTGTACGCGCGCTCCCCGAAGGACGTCGGCCTGGCGGGGCAGCTCGCATCCGCGCTCGTGAGGCAGGGGAAGGTCGATGAGGCGCTGCAGGTCTGTCGGAAGATCAAGCAGGGCGCCCCGAAGGTCAAGCCCGGCGAGTTGTGGGGCAGGCACCAGCTCAGGAGCGAGTGGTTGAGGTGGTCTCCCATCCTGGCGGCCGAGGGTGACGCCTATCGCGCCAAGGGCCGCTGGTCCGAGGCGATCGTCGCCTACCAGCGGTGTCTGCTGATCGACTCTACGGACCCAACCGCGTTTGATAGGATTGTGCGGCTGCCCGCGGAGATCGTCCACCGCCGGGCCACCCACCTGCGCGCCGAGGCCCCCCGCTTCTCTCCCGACGGCCGGCGAGTCGCTTCCGTCGGAAGCGACCTGTACGCGGCCGACGTGGCCACCGGGGAGGTCTGGCAGAGCGGCCGCGCGGACGGGTTCGAGGACTTGGTGCGACCGATATGGTCCCCGGACGGACGGCGTCTGTGCTGTGCGAGCGGCGGGAAGCTCTACACTGCGAACCTCGACGGTTCGGGTTACCAGGTCCTGATGCGCCAGCCTCCGCCTCTTCCGCAACTGGGCAAGCTCGGCATCCCCCGGAGCGAGAAGCGGCTGGACGCCCCGCAGGCGTGGCCTGCCTGGTCCCCGAATGGGAAGGCCGTGGCGTTCCGCATGAAGGTCGCACCTGACGTCGCCCTCACCTTCGTGGTCGACGTCAAGACAGGCAAGGCCCGTTCGGTGCATCACGCGGCCGGCCCGCTGCCCAAGTTCGGGGCCACCGACTTCGCGCCCGCCTGGTCGCCGGACGGGCGCGTGCTCTGCGGGCCGCTGCTCTACCGCCCGCAGCAGCAGGCCCCCGGCCTTACGGTCTGGTCTGCCGACGCAATCGTGAAGCGCCAGATCGCCCTTCCGCGCGAAGGGGTCGCACTGGCCGGGCCTGCCTTGGCCGTTGTCGAGGTCGCGTGGTCGCCGGACGTCCGGTACCTTGCCGCGCTGCTGCGGCAGAAGGGGGCGGACGGCCGCACGGTGCTTGCCCTCGTGCCTGCCTCGGAGCGTCAGACCGCGCGCGTCCTCGCGAAGGACGTCGCCGCGTTCCGCTGGCTGGATGCGTCCCACGTGTGGCTGCTGCAGAGGACCGGGGACAGCTACGTCACCGCCGGTGTCCGCGCGCTCGTGTCCGACCTCAGGGGCAACCTCAAGCCCGACAAGCAGCCCTTCCCCATCCTGCCCATCCTCGACTGGGACCTCTCCCGCGATCGCCGGTGGCTTGCCATCTGCGCGCCCGGCGGCGGCAAACGCCCCGGGACGCGGGACAAGGGCCTCTGGGTCTTCGACCTCCGCCGCATGTAGGCGCGCGCACGCCGTTGCCTTCTCCGTTCTCTCTCCTCGCTCCTCTTCCGTCACTCCTCGCCTTCGCCGTTCCCTTCCGTGTGTTCTGTGTATTCCGTGGTTGCCCTCACGTCCTCTGCGTGTACTTCGGGTACGCATCGAACCGCTCGAGGTGCAACCGGTGCAGTTCCTCCTCGACGGCGGCGGGCCGGTCGGTGTCGGTCCAGCGAATGAGGATGCGGCTCTTATCCTTCTCCGCTCGCAGCGCCGGACCGGCCGGGTGGACGTGGTAGCCTCGGATGAGGTCCTGTTTGATGCGTCGATCCAGGTTGGTGGCCTTGCCAATGTACAGCCGTTGCTCCTCGCCCTCGAACCGGACCTCATACACTCCGGCGTCTGTAGGGGGCCCGATCCTGTCCGGCGACTTCTCGCTCACGGCCAGCTCCGGCCAGCGGAACCAGCGGTACCATTCCAGGAAGATGGGCCCGGTCTGCAGCACTTGGTCCTCCACGGGCAGCCAGCCATCCCGCTCTCCCCCCTCGACGGTGGCGGTTTGCGGGTCCTGCAGGGACCTTGGCGACGACCCGTAGACGCGGAACTTCAGCCGCAGGAAGGCCCGCCGAGCGTCCTCGGAGTAGAAGCTGGCGGGGTCCACACCGAAGGCCACGGCGAACGCCTGCTTGACGGGGTACACAATCCCGTCGATGGACACTCCGTACTTCCGGATCCGTTCCGGCGACACCCCCTTCAGTGCCGCGATCACCTGCTCTTGTGTGACCATGAACGTCCGCCCGTTCGTCCGGACCCTGTACTCCACGAACCATCACTCCTCTGCATCGCAGACCGTCGTGCAGGCCAGCATAGCACAAGCCACACGGGGTGTCAAACGTTTGTTCGACAACGCGGGTGTCGTCGGCCTTGTCGTAGGAGCGCGGACGCCCTCGTCCGCAAGCCGTCGCCTTGGTTGTCCCGTGTCCACGAGACTCCTACTGGAATCCTCATGAAGACGGAAACAGTGGGGCGGGCATTCTTGCCCGCCAAGGGGCCTTGGCGGGCAAGAATGCCCGCCCCACTGTCTCCGTGTTTGTGCGAAGCTCAGCATCCCGCAGTCGTTGCCCCCCGGGGCCTCCTGGCGTTCCCTGAGAGGGTACAGGCCCGGAGGAACGCCCCAATCCCCGCCTTCTTCACGTCGAGGACTTGGTTGGATGGAATGCGCTCTCAGGAGGAGGAACCCGGAGCTCTCCGGGGAATTCAGCAAGAGAGACGGGCCATCTGCTCGACGTGTTGCGAGGAGGTGCCGAATGTACCCGAGGGGGAGTCCCCACGCTCGCACTCCGCCGAGCCAGGCCAGGACCTCCGCACAGGGCAGCATGAGTACATGAACCGGGCGTCGCAGACCTACTGAGCTTCGCACAAACACGGAAACAGTGGGGCGGGCATTCTTGCCCGCCAAGGGGCCCTGGCGGGCAAGAATGCCCGCCCCACTGTTTCCGTATTCATGAGGAATCCAGTACATCCCCCGCCGCGGCCACCCGACTCGCGCCGAGGGGCAAGTGAGAAGCACGAGAGGAGGCAGGACATGAACACACCGCAGGGCCTTGGAGTCTGGATCACGTACGCACCGGGGTCGGCTGATGCGGTCGTGCAGAAAGGGCAGGCGCACGGGGTGAGCCATCTAT
>VGFC01000576.1 GCA_016869045.1 Armatimonadota bacterium | reverse complement strand
TGGTGCCGTTGATGATGTCAACGGGCATCTCACGCACCCATCGCGTCTAGGGATGCTCCACGTCTGGAGCGGGCCTCAATGATGAGCAAGCGTTACGCTGGTTTGGCAAACCACAAGGTCGCCTGTCCTACGCGGCGCGAGGGGGCGGGAAGAGGGGCGGACAGGCAAGATTGCCTGTCCGCTACGCGGAGGAGGGCGGTACGCGGAGGAGGGCGGTACGCGGAGGAGGGCGGTACGCGGAGGAGGGCGCAACGACACGACCACGGAGGGTGCCATGGACGTTCGGGAGCTCCAGTCGGCAACCGCGAAGTTGGGTGACCTCGTCGGCCTTCATCAGGAGCCGCTGGCGTTCGTCTACTCGGACACCGAGCCCTCCGGCTTCCGACCGGAGGAGGGGAAGTGGGCGTGCATCCTGGCGGTGATGGGTCGCGCGCGACGCGGGGAGACGGTCTACTTCGATGCCGAGCACGTCGGCTGCGGGGGCGGAGGCTACTTCCTGGGCCTGTGCGAGCGTACGCCGAAGGTGGAGTACTTCGTCTCGACCGGCATTCCCGGCGAGATGGAGGGTGAGCACTACAAGCAGTCGCCCGAGATCATGCTCAAGACGATAGAGCTGTACCCCATGCCGCCGGCGCCGGCGAAGTACGCGATCATCAAGCCGCTCTCTGCGCTGACCGAAGAGGAGACGCCCGAGGTCATCATCTGCCTGGCGACGCCCGACCAACTGTGCGGCCTGGTGATGCTGGCCGGCTTCGCCCGCGCCGAAGACGCTGTGCTGTGCCCCTTCTCGTCCGGCTGCGGCTCAATCATCAGCCGCCCGTTGCTGGAGGCACAGCGCGCGGAGCCGCGGGCGGTGGTGGGCATCTTCGATCCGTCCTCGCGCCTCTTCCTGCGCGAGGATGAGATGACGTTCGCCGCCCCGCGCGCGCTGTGGGAGGAGATGCTCGGGAACGCCGACGAGAGCTTCTTGAAGACCGAGACGTGGGCGAAGGTGAGGAGGAGGATCGGGGGAAATTAGGGACAGGCACCAATTTTCGACGGACGTCATGTCGGAAATTGGTGCCTGTCCCTAATTTCCCCGCAGGGCGATCTTCACGAAGGTGCCGGGGCGTTCGTGGAGGTCGGCGAGGGCGGACTGATACGCCTCCAGGGGGCGGATGTCGCTGAGCATCGGGCGTGGGTCGATGTCGCCGCGGGCGAGCAGGGCGACGACTTGCTGAATGGTGTTCTGGTGGAGGCGTGATCCGACCACCTCGAGTTCCTTGCGCACGAACATCGCGCCGGGCAGTGGCACATCCTTCTGGCAGAGCCCCAGGATGACGACGCGCCCGGCGGGCGCCGCCATCTCGGCGGCGGCGCGGATGGTCGCCGGTGAGCCCACGGCCTCGAAGGCCACGGCGACACCCTCGCCGCCGGTCCACGCACTCACGGCCTCGGTCACATCCCTCTCCCCTGCGTGAATCGTCAGGTCGGCGCCCATGGCCGTGGCGAGAGCGAGGCGCGCGGGCTCCAGGTCGATCACCGCGCACTGAGCCCCTCTCCCCTTGCCGATCAACAGCAGGGACTGCCCAATCGCCCCGGCGCCGAGGATGGCGATGCGATCGCCCGCGCGCACGTCGCCCCGGTCCATCGCGTGCAGCCCGATGGAGATGGGCTCGGCCAGGACCGCCAGCTCGTCAGGTACGTTGCCGGGCACCGGGTGCAGGCGCTCGGCAGGCGCGACGAGCAGCTCAGCCATCGTGCCCGGCGCGTGGACGCCGAGGACCCGGATGTTCACGCAGCAGTTGTAGCGGCCGAGCCGACAGGGCCGGCAGTGACCGCAGTTCATCGTGGGATCGAGCACGACGCGCCGGCCCGGTTCCGCGTCTCCCGCGACGACCTCGCCGACGACCTCGTGGCCGGGAATCTGCGGGTAGACAAAGAAGGGCTGCGAGCCCAGGTGCGCGTGCATGTCGCTGCCGCAGATGCCGGTCAGGCGCGTGCGCACGAGCACCTGGCCCTCGCCGGGCGTCGGATCGGGGACCTCCGCGAGGCGCGCCGCGCGCGGTGCATCGAACAAGATCGCCCTCATGGCTCGTCCTTTCCAGCAGGAATTCTGGGGACACGATCCCAATTCGATGCGACCGAATTGGGTCATGTCCCCGAATTCCTCGCAGGAACTCGGGCGCCTGCCCCGAACGTAGGAGAGTACGTAGCACGGATGCACCAGACATCGAAGCCATGAAGCGCTCCGGCGAACCTCGACAGAGCCTGCAGAACCTGTGGCCCGCCCTGCTGCTGTTCGGCGCCATCCTGACGGTCGCCTGGGCGGGCGCAGGTGGCCGCTTCGGGCCGGAGTGGCTCCGGTGGCTGTTCCGGCACCGCCCCGCAGGGATCATCATCCACCACACGGCCTCTGACGGATGGCGCAACGGCAAGCTCCTGGATGCGGCGATGGTGGACGCCGACCACGCAAGCAAGGGTTGGGGAGTCACGTACAAGGGCAAGACCTACCACATCGCGTACCACTACCTGATCCTGGCGGATGGCAAGGTGGAGCCGGGCCGCCCCGAGGGGGCGCGCGGAGGACATACGCGGGGCCACGGCGACTACCTGGGTATCTGCCTGGTCGGCAACTTCAGCAGCCGCGACAACGCGGACGGGCGGATGAAGCCGGACCGACCCACAGCGGCGCAGATGGAGTCGCTGACCGCTCTGATCCGGGACCTGATGCGCCGGTACGACTTCACCACCGAGGACATCTACCGCCATCGGGACTTCGCGCAGACCGGCTGTCCGGGAGACCGATTCCCCTTCGAGCGCTTCATCGCAACACTGCGGGAGCCGGAGCCGGGCGTTGATTCGGAGAGACCGGTCACGTATAATGGCGCTGTTACCGGGGCGCCGAGGCCTTAGGGGGTGTATGAGGAGCACGGCATTGGGCGTGATAAACCACGCCCCTACACTGGGGCACGATGAAGATTGTGTTGATAAAGGCATTGTCGGGATTGGTATCCCGACCTACGAGCCACGTAGAGCGCGTAGGAGAGGGTTCTTCCGTTGACGGGGCCCTTTCTCAACACAATCTGAATCGTGCCCCTACATGACGGCGATCTACGGTCGTTTGTGATGTAGGGGCGCGATTCATCGCGCCCGATCGTGTAGGGGCGCCATTCATGGCGCCCGCGCACCCTTCTCACACACGCTCTTGGCCACTTCAGGTTCCACAGCGTGCTTCGCAGATGACCCGCCCGACAGAGCCCGTCGTGCGCCGAACCGTGCGCCGCTCCGCCGCGAT
>VGFC01000575.1 GCA_016869045.1 Armatimonadota bacterium | reverse complement strand
AATCCCGAAGTCCGCGTGAGTGCTGATCCGGCAGTCGGGCAGGCGCTCACGGAGCATCCGCATGAGGGTTGGGTTGCGGGTGCCACCTCCCCCCACGATCACCTCGTCAGGCATGGCCGGCAGGTGCGTGCGATACGCGTGGGCGATGCTGGCGGCGGTGAGCGCCGTCACCGTGGGGATGACGTCGCGGTAGCGCTTGTCGTGGCCCTTGAGCAGCGCCAGCAGCATCCTCGCGTACTCGTAGCCGAACTCCTCGCGGCCGGCGGTCTTGGGCGGCGGGCGCCGGAAGTACTCGTTCTGGAGGAGGTACTCCAACGCTCTCTCGTTGACCGACCCGGATGCCCCGAAGCGCCCGCCCTCATCCATGCTGAAATGGGACTGCGAGCCGATCTGCACCACGCCGTCGATCGCCATGTTCCCCGGCCCGGTGTCGAAGGCGATCACCTCCTCGAGGCTCCCGCCGGCCGGCAGCCAGGTCACGTTCGCGATGCCGCCGAGGTTCTGGACCGCCCGGTTGAGCGAAGGACTGCGGAAGAGCGCGTAGTCGGCCAGCGGCACGAGCGGCGCGCCCTGACCGCCCACGGCCATGTCCCGGTAGCGGAACTCCGCGACCGTCAGCACCCCCGTGCGCTCCGCAATGACGGACGGCTCGCCGATCTGCAGCGTGGCCCCCTTGTGCGGAAGATGGGCGATCGTCTGCCCGTGTGAGGCGATGGCGTCGATCTCCTCCGACGCCAGCCCGAGTTCCCCGATCAGCGCCAGCGCCGCCTCTGCGAAGACCTCCCCGAAGCGCACGTTCAGGACGGCTACGTCGGCAGCCGAGAGCGTGTGTGAGGTGCGGGCATCGCCCGCCAGGTCAGACGCAATAGGGTGCTGCCGATGGCCGAGGAACTCGACCTGTACTTCCGGCGCGGCGCCGCGCAGCCGCACTGCGGCAGCCGTCACGGCATCCGCCGATGTGCCGGACATCAGGCCGAGGAGGAGCCGCTCGGGCTTGGCTTCGTAGGCCACGAGGAGTTCCGACGGTCGCATGGGAGCCTGCTTCGCGGCGGAGGAGGCAGAGCCCTCCTACTCGTCACGCCTGCCCTTCCGTCGCCGGCGGAACCACCACACCGTCGCGGCTACCAGGACCACCACCGCCGCCCAGGCCGTCCGGTGGATCACATCCCACGGAAGCTGGGCGGGCTCATTGCGGAGGAAGTGGCGGTAGGCGCTGTCCTTGGCGGGAGGCCACGAGCCGGTGGGCGGGCGGGCCAGGACGGCAGCCATCCCCGGTGGTGGGACGCCGAGCGTATCCACCAGCGACACCTTCTCGGCCTGCCACGCGAAGTCGGCGAACTCGACCGACAGGTTCTCGGCCGGCAGCCCCTCTGCGGCGAGCCGGATGCGCTTGGGGAGGAACCCGCCGATCCGCGCCTCCGGGGGGCGGGTCTCGACCATCCGCGCGCCCCTCGGCAGCAGGACCTCCGCCTCCAGCCGGCCGAAGCTGCGCCAGAACCGCGCTGTGCGCAGAATGAACTCGAACCGGTGTGACTGGCCGGCGTACTTGCCGGTGGCGCGGTCGCTCCGATTCTCGATCGACAGGGGCTGCCTGAAGCTCACCAGGAGCCGGTTCGTGCCCTGCTTCAGGGGCAGCTCGGCCATCGCGAAGGTCATGTACGGGGCGTCGAGCGTGTAGTAGCGCAGTCCCATCCAGGTGACGGGCACGCTCTCCCAGAGCGCCGTCGGGTCGGGCGCGCGCGGGTCGAAGGTCACGGCAAGCGTGCGCTTCGCCCACAGCTCCATCCAGCGCGTGAGGCCCGGCAGGCGCTCTTCGTAGTTCCCGTACGTACCCTTCCAGTCATCGAGGAGGTAGGTCACCAGCAGACCCGTACCGTCACCGAGCTTCAGCGACCCCGCGAGGCGCTCGAGTTCGACGCCCGTCGAGTGCAGGTAGGCATCCCACGCCGCGTCGGCGCCCCCGACCACCTTGTCCGGGGGGTAGCGGCGGAGAAGCTCCGCACGCTCGCGTTGCGCACGCTCGGCGACGGCCCGTAGGCGCGCGTCCGGCTGCACCGCCCTATCGATGATCCGCTCCCAGTCACGCTCATAGGCCGCGAAGACCTCGATGTCACGCACCAGCCGCACCGGCAGGGCCTGACCTCCGAGAACGAATCCGACGTCCTGCGCGCCACCGACGATGGGGAAGACGACCGGCACATTGAGCTGCCGGTCGGAGGTGAACTCGTACTCGACAGTCACCTCGGCCGTGTAGATAGCACCGATGCCGTCCGTCCGACCGTGGTACCGCACGGGCACGGGGCGGATCTCCGCTCGCAAGCTCTCGGACGCCATGTCCACGGGCACGGCCTTGGCCGGCACCAGCCGTCCGCCGCACCACAGCTCCTCCACCGGCACCGGGTCAGATCGCCCAGAGGTTGGTAGGCAGAAACAGGCAATGGCGAGAGCCACCACCGAAATCCGCATCGCCTGTGCCTCACCCTCCCACGCCGGAGCGCCTACGGCTTCTTCAACTCCGCCCGGATCATCCAGTTCACCTGGTCCTGTGGGAGACGGAAGTCCCAACCCGACAGTTGGCCGGGCTGGCCCAGGAAGGACTTGCCTGCGCCCTGAGTCGTGTCGATGCCCAAGTAGATCCCGTCCGTCTGCATGCAGTGCCCCACGTAGACGACGTGGAACGGGCCGTTGACGGGCACATCGGGGAGCAGGTCCACCCGCACCCAGTGCGCGTCGCTGGTGAAGAGGGCATAGGGGTACATGGCGTTGGACAGCGGCTTCATCTCCACGTCGCAGATCGCCAGGCCGAAGGCCGTGCGATCCGCGCCTGCCCCCGTCCCGTACGTCGATCCATACAGCCACACGGCGTCCAAGAGACGCTCGCCTCCGGGAGCATCGAACTGCGCCACCATTCCCAACGAGCCCCCGAAGCTCTGCTGGTCATCCATCGAGCCGTCGTCATGGGCGAGAATCTCGCCGGTCTCCGCCTCCGGGGCGGCGTCTCCCTTGCGGTCGCTGATGTTGCAGCGGATCATCCACTCCAGAGGCTGATCGACCGGCTTCGCTTCCCGTCCCGGCGAGCCCACGGCGGAGTGGATGTTCTGGGGTGTCTTGTTCGTGGAGTCGTACGCGACGAACAGACCCCGGTTCTGCTGTGAGCCGGGCGCCACGACCACGGCGAAGGCGCCCGAGACGGCTGCGAAGGGGATGTCGATGTTGCCCCAGTTCTGATCGCGGCCGTAGGGGAACTGCTTGTAGGGCGCCTGGCCCTCAGCGATTACGTTCATG
>VGFC01000574.1 GCA_016869045.1 Armatimonadota bacterium | reverse complement strand
ACCGCGGGGCTCCGTATCCAGGACAGGAGGACCCGGGCGATCACGACGAGCCCGTAGACCCAGAAGACCAAGTTGATGATCGACACAAGTGCGCCAACACCGGTACCCACGCCTGCTGGCCTCCTCTTAGCTGGGTCGGCCCAACTCCTCGGACCGCCGCGCGGCCGCAATGACGGCTTCCATGACGGCGCTGCGCAAGCCCCCGGCCTCCGCGGCGCGCAGCCCCGCGATGGTGGTGCCTCCGGGGGAGGTCACCAGGTCCTTCAGCTCCGCCGGGTACTTCCCCTGCCGCACCCACTTGGCCGCCCCTAGCGTCGTCTGCGCAGCAAAGGGGAGGGCAAGATCCCGCGGCAGCCCGGCCGCCACGGCGCCGTCGATCAGCGCCTCCAGGAACAGGAACACGAACGCCGGCCCACTGCCCGACAGACCCGTCACCGCATCCATCAGGCGCTCTTCCACCCGCTCGGCGACGCCCAGTGCACGGAAGAGATCGAGCGTGTAGTCCAGTTGCTCCTGCGTAGCGGCCCCATTGGCGCACAGGGCCGCTACGCCCTCCCCCACCGTGTGCAGGATGTTCGGCATCACGCGCACGATCGCCCGCTCGGTCCCGAAGATCGCCTCCAGCTTCCCCAGCCGCACCCCCGCCGCGATGGAGAGGATCAGCGCGTTTTGGCGCACCTCCTCCGCGACGGGCCGACATGCGCGCTCCAGCACCTGCGGCTTGACCGCGATCAGCAGCACCTCGGCGTGCCGCGCCACGGCGTCGTTGTCCACCGTCGCGCCGACCCTCAGCTTCTCGGCGAACAGCTTCCGCCGATCGGCCTCCGCGTCGCTGGCCACCACATCCTCCCGCGCGAACCTGCGCGCCCTCAGCCACCCGCGCAGCAGCGCCTCGGCCATCTTGCCCGAACCAATGATGCCCAGCTTCCATTGCGCTGCCATCAGCACACCCCGCTGGAGGCCCCGGCCGCGTACCACGCGGCACGCTCTCGCCGCGGCGCTCCCGTTCTTCTCGCCCTACGCGCGTGCGCTACATTCCCACGGCGGCCCGGCGCAGCGGCGGCTCCTCCTCGTCGAACAGGTGCGCCCGCGGCTGCTCCTGGTCCACCTTCAGCAGCTCGACCTCCATGTCCACCGGCGCATAGACCCACACCATCCGGCCGCCCTTGGCGATCTTGGCGTCCACCATGTGCACGGCGCCGCTCATGTAGTCTGCGATGCGCTGCGCCATCGCCTCGTCCGTGCTCTCGAGGTTCAGGATGACCGGCATCCGGCGCTTGAGCCGTTCGCCGACGTGCTCGGCCTCCTCGATGTTGCGTGGGCGAGCGATGCAGATCTGCATGTCCGCGTAAGTGCGCATGACGTGGACGCGACCGTCCGACGCGGCCTCCTCGGTGAACGGGTTCGCCGGCCGCCCTTCGGCGACGCTTGACGGGCCTTCCTCAGACTGGCTCGTCTCTTCGGGGACGGAGTCAACGGTGGCCTCCTCATCGATGAGGAGGATGCGATCGAGGACCTTGCCCAGGAAACCTGCGACAGCGTGATACATCCTGCCGAGCATCTTGTGCTGCCTCCCTTGCGGTGAACCGTGCTGCGATGATGGGTGCGAGTTTGTCTACGGACTCAAGCGTGTACGGTAGCCGTGTCGTCCCGCGACCCAAAGATCGCGGTCCCGACGCGAACGATGGTTGCTCCTTCTTCGATGGCGATCTCGTAGTCGGCGGTCATCCCCATCGACAGCTCGCTGCACCGCTCCGGCGGGATGCCGCCCTGCCTCAGTCTCTCCTGCAGCTCCCGCAGCCTCACGAAGTACGGCCGCGATTCCTCCGGGTCCTCCGGGTACGGCGGCATCGTCATCAGCCCCGCCAACCGGAGGTTCGGCAACACAGCGATCGCCTTCGCCAGATCGCCGGCCTCGTCCTCGCCGACCCCGAACTTCGACGCCTCGCCGGCCAGGTTGACCTCGATGAGGACCGCCTGCCTCCGCCCGATCATCCCCGCCCGCCGGTCGATCTCCCCCGCGAGCTTCAGGCTGTCCACGCCATGGATGAGCGAGCAGAAGGGCACGATCTGCCGGACCTTGTTGGTCTGCAGGTGGCCGATGAAGTGCCACTCGACCGGGTCCCCGATCGCCTCCCGCTTACTCACCAGTTCCTGAACGTAGTTCTCGCCGAGGGCCGTGACCCCGGCGTCAATCGCCTCGCGGATCAGGCCGATGGGCTTTGTCTTGCTGACCGCGACGAGCCGGATCTCATCCGGGTTCCGGCCCACGCGGTGTGCCGCCTCGCTAATCCGCCGCCGCACCTCGCGCAGCCTGTCGGCTATCTCGCCCATGTGTCGCCCGGTCGCGCCGCGCTACTCGTCGTAGTCCAGCGACCAGTCGCCCAGATCGTCGGCGCGGCCGCCCTTGTCCGCCGGGGTGGCCGCCTTGGGCGCGGCCGGCTCAGCCGGCGGCGGGGCCTCCCCGAGGTCCAGGTCCAGATCCACCGTATCCGGCGGAGGCGGCGGCGCACCAAACTCCTCCTCCTCGAAACCTCCGCTCGGCGGCGCCGGCGGCGGCGTGAAGGCCTCGGCTCCCGTGTCGGCCGCCGCGGGCGGCGGCGGAGGCGCGGCAAAGTCGGCAAACTCGTCCGCGGTGTCGAAATCCGCGTGCGCCGGCTCCGGCATCCCGAAGTCCATGGCGCCCGCCGGCTCGCTCACATACTCATCCGAAACGACGGCGGCTCCGCCCACGGCGGCGCCGACCAGGCCCGAGATGTCGGGCAGCATCTGCGGGATTGCGCCCTCGGCCAGGGCCGCCTGGCAGCCCATGCAGAAGCTCGCGGTCTTGGGGTTCTCGCCCCCGCACGACGGGCACGCAGCGCCGCTGCGCAACGTCCTCACGTTGGCGTAGCACATGAGACACGCCCCGCGAGCCGCGTCGTTCGGGTAACCACAGGTCGGGCAGTAGATGGCAGCAGACATCGCGCACCCCTCGTCGAGGAACGTCGGGTGACGCCTTCAGTGCTGAAGGAAGGACTGCACATCGAGTATAGCGCAGGCCGAAGACTGCTGTCAAGGAACGCGGCAACTCCGGCGCAGGGCGCGCGCACCCGACTGGCGAAGCACAACCGACCTTCGCCGCTGCTCGATGGGCGGTAGCCAAGGGGCAGTTCATGGGCACCCCGCCAACGCCGGCCTCCCTCGGCCAACAGGCGACCCGCATCGTGGCCTACGTTGCCGTGGTGCTGCTTCCCCTCGTCGTCTCCGTTCTGGCCCGGCTGCGGACCTTCGAATTGTCACTGCTA
>VGFC01000573.1 GCA_016869045.1 Armatimonadota bacterium | reverse complement strand
CGGCCTCTACGCCCGCAACACGAAGGCCGCCTTCGATGATGTGGAGGCGGCCGAGTGGCGCATCGGTCCGAGGTACAACGAGCGGAACTGCTGGCTCCTGGACGAGGGCGGCCCGGTCGCCGGCTCGAGCGGGTCCCTCGCCCACCGCGGGATCATGCGCACCGCCGAGTCGTGGAGCGACGTTCAGGTCGCGGCGACGTTCCGCCTTGGCGAGGCCCAGCAGGCCGGAGTGCGGGTTCGCGACACGGGTGACCGGGCGTGCGCCGCCGTCGTCGAGCGCACGTCGGGCGGGCTCGCGCTGAAGCTGCTGCAGGTGCGCGGCACCGATGCGACGGTTCTGGGGTCCGTGCCACTGAGCGGCCGCAAGCCAACCGATCTGTTGCACCTCACCGTGAAGGCCGTGCGCGAGCGCGTGTTCGCGGCGGTCAACGGCGGCTCGTATCTGCTGCGCGCCGCCGATCTGCCGCGCACCGGCGCCGTAGGCCTCCTCGCCTCCGGCAAGGGCGCCGCGCAGTTCCAGACCGTGGACATCCGCCCCGCCGATTCCGACCTCCACCGTGCCGATCCCCCGACCCCGGCCTACGCGGGCGTGGTGGACGTCATGACCTGGGCCGGTCCGGCCTTCTCCTGGCTCCCCGATCCCGCCGACCTCGACCTCTTCTGGCACGAGGCCGACGTGCCCGGCTCCGCTCGATTGCGTGTCGGTGTGCACAAGGCCAAGGCGTCGGAGGCCATCGCCGACCTCGTGCTCACGGAGAGCGGCGCCTCGGCCGAGACCGGCTACGTCGCCCGGTTCGCCCACACCTGGGGCAGCCCCGAGGTCGCCGTCACGCTGTCCCGCGCAGGCCAGGCCCTGGCTCGCGGGACCTACGCAGGCCCGCTCACCGAAACCGGTTTTCTTCCGGAGATTGAGCGCTCAGGCTTAACGTTCGCCCTCCGCGTCAATGGCAAGCCCGTCGTCATCCACAATGACCTCGACGGCGCGGTCGATTGCGCGCGCGTCGGCGTCCGCCTGCAGGGCGCGATGCTCTGCTACGACGACCTCCTCCTCGAGCGCCCCAACGTGCGGACCTACACCTTCAGCGAAGCCCCCAGCGACTGGCTCGTGCAACGCGGCGCATGGGAGGTCACCAGCCGCTGGACCTGCAGCCCGGGCTGGACCTGGCTTTCGGGCCTCGACGAGCGTCACGCGGCGGTGCAGTCCAAGTGGACGGTCGCGGGGGACGTGGTGCTGGACACGTATGTGGGCGCGAAGATGATGCAGACTCCCGCCGGCCGCAAGGAGGAACTCGGGGACATCCGCCTCGGCATCTGCGGCAGGCCGGGCTTCCTGAACGCGGGCTACTGGTTCACCATCGGCGGCAAGGGCGGCGGCTGGACTGCTCTCCAGCGGGATGGTCTGGTGGTCGCCGAGACCTCGGACTTCGTCGTCCCCCAGGGCAGCGTCCACAACGACTGGCTGCGGCTCTCCGTCAGCAAGCGGGGCAACGAAACCGCCCTCCTCTGCCAGGGCCAGCCCGTCCTCCGCTACACCGACCCCAACCCCCTCCCCGGCGGCACGGTCTCCCTCGGCGCCTACAACAACGGCCTGATGTTCCCCCGCGTCACCATCGTCGGGCGAAATTAGGGACAGGCACCAATTTATGACGGACGTCATGTCATAAATTGGTGCCTGTCCCTAATTTTGCCCCCCTCAACCTCAGAGCATTCCCCACCACGCAGATGTCCGATAGCGCCATCGCCGCCGCGCAGATGATCGGCGCGTACATGCCCAGGACCCCGAGGGCGGCCAGCGGCACGCCCACGAGATTGTAGATGAAGGCCCAGAAGAGGTTCTGCTTGATGCGGCGCATCGTCTCCCGGCTGAGCTTCACCGCGCGCACGATCGCGGTCGGTTCCCCGCTGGTGAGGATGAGATCGCCGGCCTCCACAGCCACGTCCGCGCCCGCGCCGATGGCGATTCCGATGTCCGCCTGCGAGAGCGCCGGGGCGTCATTGACGCCATCGCCAACCATCGCCACCCGCTTCCCTTGCTCCTGGAACTCGCGCACCAGCCGGACCTTGTCCTCGGGCAGTACGTTCGCCTGGACATGCTCGATGCCGACCTCTCGCGCAATCGCCTCCGCCGGCGCGAGCGCATCACCCGTGAGCATGACCACCTCGATCCCGCGCGCCTTCAGCGCCGCCACCGCCTCCTGAGCGCCTGGTTTCGGTCGATCCGCCAGTGCGATCAGCCCGACCGCCTCGCCACCGAGGCCGACCGTCACTACCGTCTTCCCTTCGCCCTCCAGGCGCGCGCGCGCGGTCTGCAGCGCGAACGCGTCAACACTCTCCTCCCGCATGAGCGCCTCGTTCCCCACTGCCGCTCGCATGCCGTTCACGCTCGCCAACGCGCCGCGTCCGCGAAGCGCGCGGAAGTCCGTCGCGCTGCCCGTCTCAATCCCGCGCTCCTCCGCCGCTCTCAGAATCGCCCTCGCCAGCGGATGCTCCGACCCCGCCTCCACTGCCGCCGCAACCCGCAGAACCTCCTCCTCCGTTGCCGTCGGACCCGAGACCCGAAACTCGAAACCCGAAACGACGTCCGTGACTTCCGGCCTTCCCGCCGTGATCGTCCCGGTCTTGTCCAGCAGCAGCACGTCGATGCCTTGCGCGGCTTCGAGGGCGGCCGCGTGACGCACGAGCACGCCGTGCTCCGCGCCGACGCCCGCGGCCACCGCCACCGCAGCGGGTGTCGCGATCCCCAGCGCGCACGGGCATGCCACGACGAGGACGGAGATCGCCGCGACGACCGCCCGCGCGATCAGGTGCGGCCCGCCGACCAACATCCACAGACCGAAGGTCAGCAGCGCAACGCCGATGATGACGGGCACGAACACCGCCGAAACGCGGTCCGCAATCCGCTGGATCGGCGGCTTCGAGGCCTGGGCCTTGCGGACGAGGTCGATGATCTGCGCGAGCGCAGTCTCCTGCCCGATCTTGGTCGCGCTGAACCGGAACGTCCCGTCCTCGTTCAGCGTGCCGCCGATCACCGTGTCGCCGGGGCCCTTCGTCACGGGCATCGATTCACCCGTTACCATCGCTTCGTTCACGTCCGACGCACCCTCGCTGACGACGCCGTCGGTCGGCACCTTCTCCCCCGGCCGGACGACGATCACGTCGCCCACCTGCAACTCACCTACGGGCACCTTCACCTCCGCGCCGTCGCGGATGACGCTGGCCTCCTTCGCGGCCAGCTCGGCCAGCTCGCGCAGGGCTCGGGATGTGCGCCGTGTGGCTCCTGCCTCGACATACTTGCCGACCGTGATGATGAGCAGCAGCGTGGCGGC
>VGFC01000572.1 GCA_016869045.1 Armatimonadota bacterium | reverse complement strand
GCAGAAAGTGCACGGTCAGGCCGGGGAGCGCGTGGTGGTGGAGGAGTGCCTCGTGGGGCCGGAGTGCTCGGTGAAGGTCCTCACCGATGGAGAGAACCTCGTCGCCCTGCCGCCGTCGCAGGACCATAAGCGAATCGGCGAGGGGGACACGGGGCCGAACACCGGCGGCATGGGCTGCTACTCCCCCGTCCCGGCGGTCGATGAGGCGTTGTTCAACCAGATCATCGACGACCTCGTTCGCCCGACGATCCGCGCCATGGCGGCCGAGGGGATGCCCTACACGGGCTGCCTGTATGCCGGCGTCATCCTGACGGAGAGCGGCCCGGAACTCCTCGAGTACAACTGCCGCTTCGGCGATCCGGAGACCCAGGTCGTGCTGCCGCGCCTCGCAGGCGACTTCGCGGCGGCGCTGCTCGCGGCGAGCGAGGGGCGCCTGGCGGATGTCGATCTGACCTGGCGGGACGAAGCGTGTGTCTGCGTGGTGATCGCCTCCGGCGGGTACCCGGGTTCGTATGAGAAGGGGAAGCCGATCCGCGGTCTGGAGGAGGCGGAGGCGGTCGAGGGTGTTGCAGTCTTCCATGCCGGCACGGCCCTGAAGGATGCCGCCGTGTGCACGAGTGGGGGGCGCGTGCTGGGCGTCACGGGCTGGGGACCCGACCTGCGTAGTACCCTCGCCCGGACGTACGAGGCTGTGGGGCGCATCGAGTTCGACGGCGCCTACTTCCGCCGCGACATCGCGCATCGCGCGCTGACGTGAAGGGGTCGGGATTGGAATCCCGACCTACGAACGACAGGGCAGGAGAGGAATGGCTAACCCGCTCGTTGGAATCGTGATGGGCAGTACGTCGGATGCGAAGATCATGCAGCCGGCCGCAGAAGCCCTCGCCGAGCTGGGGATCGAGTGCGAGGTGAGGGTCCTCTCCGCGCACCGCACGCCGGACGCCGCGGCCGAGTACGCCGCGACTGCAAGGGAGCGGGGGCTGCGGGCGATCATCGCCGGAGCCGGGAGCGCGGCGCATCTGGCTGGTGCGCTGGCGGCGCGGACCACGCTGCCGGTCATCGGCGTGCCGGTCAGCAGTTCGGCCCTCGCGGGCCTCGATGCGCTGTACGCGACGGTGCAGATGCCTCCGGGCATTCCCGTGGCCACGGTCGCGATCGACGGTGCCCGGAATGCGGCCCTGCTCGCGGCGCAGATCATCGGCACTGCGGACCCGGCAGTTGCCGCGCGGCTGGACGAACAGAGAGCCGAGATGGCGCGGAAGGTCCTGGCGGCGAACGAGTAGCCGCGGCAGGGCAACGGCGCCACCGCTGCCGGCAGGGGTGCCGGCGCTCCCGGCGGACGGCGCCACCGCTGCGGACAAGATGTCCGCGCTCCCAGCATCAAGGCTTGCGGTCAACCCACCCTACGGAGGCTGCGCACAGTGACAGGTCCATGCGGCAGTGACTGTCCGCTTGGCGATGAGGAACACTGGCGGGACTCATGCGGGGTGTTCGGCGTCTACGCTCCGGGCACGGACGTGGCGCGCATGTGCTTCTTCGGCCTCTTCGCCCTT
This sequence comes from Armatimonadota bacterium, assembly GCA_016869045.1. Lineage (GTDB taxonomy): Bacteria > Armatimonadota > Zipacnadia > Zipacnadales > VGFC01 > VGFC01. Next base: position 1,796 of record VGFC01000572.1, on the reverse strand, counting down.
CAGCATCGCGGGCAGGAGAGCGCGGGGATTGCGGTAGCGCACGGTGACGAGGTGATCGCGCATCGGGGAATGGGCCTGGCGTTTGCGGTCTTCGACGAGGACAGCCTCGCCGAGCTTCCGGGAGAGATCGGCCTGGCGCACGTGCGCTACTCGACGACCGGCAGCAACGTGATCCACAACGCGCAGCCGATGCAGGGCCAACACCGGTCCGGGCCGTTCGCGGTCGCGCACAACGGGAACCTGATCAACTACGCCGCGCTGCGGCAGGAGCTGGCCGACGAGGGCGTCGAGTTCCGGGCTACGAGCGATACGGAGATCATCGCCCACCTGATCGCGCGCTCGCCGGAGGAGACGCTGGAGGAGGCGGTCGCCGATGCGATGCAGCACATGCAGGGGGCCTACTCCATCGGCGTGATGGGCCCCGGCAAGCTGATCGCCGCGCGCGATCCCCACGGGGTGCGCCCGCTGTCCATCGGCACACTGAACGGCAACGGCCAGTACGCAATCGCCTCGGAGGATTGCGCGTACCACGTGGTGGGCGCGCAGTACATGCGGGAGGTGGAGCCCGGGGAGGTCGTCGTCATCGACCGCGACGGCCTGCGCGAGATTCGCGCGGTCGAGATGTCCCGCAAGGCCGTGTGTATCTTCGAGTTCATCTACTTCGCGCGCCCCGACAGCCACATCTACGGGAAGTCGATCTACAACGTGCGCCAGGGGATGGGGCGCCTCCTCGCGCAGCAGCGACCCACCGAGGCGGACATCATCGTGGGGGTGCCGGAGAGCGCGATTCCCCATGCGATCGGGTACTCGCAGGTCGCGAAGATCCCCTTTCAGGAAGGCTTCATCAAGAACCGCTACATCTTCCGGACCTTCATCCACCCCGATCAGCGTCTGCGCGAGCTGGGTGTGCGCATGAAGCTGGCTCCGCTGCGCGAGACGCTCGCCGGCCGGCGCGTCATTGTGGTGGATGATTCGATCGTGCGCGGGACAACGACGAAGCAGGAGATCGCGCTGATGCGGGACGCGGGCGCGCGGGAGGTGCACATGCGGGTCTGCTCGCCGCCGATCCGCTACCCGTGCTTCTACGGTGTGGACACATCGGCCGGGCGCAAGGAGCTGATCGCCGCGCGGCTCGAGGTGGAGGAGATTCGGCAGCACATCGGCGCGGACAGCCTGGAGTACCTCACGATCGACAACCTCATCGCCGCGACGGGCCTGTCCCGCCGGCACTTCTGCACCGCGTGTTTCGACAGCCGCTACCCGATCCGCGTGCCCGCCAACGTGCGTGTCAGCAAGTTCGACTTGGAGATGGAGAAGGCGCCGGTGGCGGTCGGGTAGTTCGGGGCTGAAGCCCCTCCCACTGGATTCCCACTTTGAGGTGAGTGATGACAGGCAGGCAGAACCGAAGGGACTTCCTCCGTCGTGTGGGTCAGGGGGCGGCGGGACTGATGGTCCCCTACGTGGTTGGTAGCCGCGCGTTCGGGGCCAACGAGCGGCTGGGGATCGGGATCATCGGGTGCGGGGGCATCTCCGGGTGGCACCTGCCGTGGGCGCTTGGACACAAGGCGGTCCAGGTCCTAGCGGTGTGCGACGTCGATACGGACCGGCGCGAGTCGGCGAAGGAGCGCGTCGGGGAGCAGTGCGGCGCGTACAACGACTACCGCGAGCTGCTCGACCGGAGCGACATCGACGCGGTGATGATCCTGACGCCCGACCACTGGCACACGCTGAACTCGATCCATGCGTGCGAGGCGGGCAAGGACGTCTACTGCGAGAAGCCGCTGACGCTGACCATC
>VGFC01000571.1 GCA_016869045.1 Armatimonadota bacterium | reverse complement strand
CACCGCGATGATCTCGGCATCGGCGGTGACCGAGGCGATCCCCACGATGTCCACGTCGCACTGGACGAACTCGCGATAGCGGTTCTTCTGCGGGCGGTCCCGGCGCCACACCGGCCCGATCTGGTAGCGCCGGAACAGGCCGCGCTGCAGGTCAGGGCTCATCGCCACCACGCGTGCGAGGGGCACCGTGAAGTCGTAGCGCAAGGCCAGCTCCTTCTCGGGACCGCGCTCGCTGTCGAACTTGTAGATCAGCCGCTCCGCATCCGGCCCGTACTTCCCCTCCAGCGTGGTCGCGTACTCGATCGCCGGCGTCTCCAGCGGCCCGAACCCGAACCGCTCGAACGTCTGCGTGATGAGGCGCACGATCTCCTTGCGGGCCGCCGCGGGCTCGGGCAGGATGTCGCGCGTGCCGCCGTAGCGACGAGGTTCGGTGTTCATGGCTGATTCTCCGTGGGAGCGGAACTCGGGCTACCTTAGGCATACGACGGAGGGGTGTCAAGGTGTTGGGCAGCGGGAGTTGCTGCCTAGAGCGTGTATGAAAAGGGGGTGGCGGCGTTGGGACTGACCCCATTTCGCCCGTCGTCCGGGCGAAATGGAGGTCTGTCCCTTGTTGCCGGTGGCCTTTTCATACCCGCTCTTACAGATACCCCAGGTCCGAGAGGCGCTGCTCGAGGATGGCGGCGTCGGCCTCCGTCAGGCCCTGGGCTTCCTCGATCGAGGGATGGGTGGGTTCGAGAACGGTCATCGCGTCCCCGAACAGGTCGGTCCACGGGCGGCCATCGAGCGGATGAGGCGGGGGGACGCCGAGGAGGGCGTAGATGGTGGGCGCGAGGTCGGCGATGGAACGGCAGGTGATAGGTGACGGGTGATGGGTGACGGGAACGGCAATCAGAAGGCCCTCGCGCCGGTGGTTGCCGGTGCGGAGGTCCTCGGCGATCGGCTCATACACCGGGATCGCGTCCTCGGTGCGAGCACACCTGACCACCAGGTCGGGAGTCCACTCGACCAGCAGGTCGGGGGCGCGGTCGAGGTGCGGGCCCGTGTAGACCTCCTCCTTGCGCACTACTCGGCGTGCCAGGGGGCGGCCGGTCTGCGCCTCAACGGATCCCACGAGCAGGTCCCGGACCTCATCGACTGCAGCCTCGTATTCCGGGCCGGGCTCGACGATGCCCTGGGGGTCGCGCCCGCGCACGTTGATCCACGGCTCGCTACAGCCGCTCGACCAGAACGTGTACGCGCGCGTGCGGGGCCAGTCGATGTCGCCCGCGAACGACAGGGCCTCCATCCGCTGATGCGCGCCGCGAAAGCGGGCTGCCAGGCGGTGTTTGAGGCCGCTGGGCAGCGTGCGGGAGAGCGCCTCGTACGCGCTGCGGGCCGCCCGAGAAGAGAGGCTGCGGCGGGCGGGAACCTCCAGGCCCCGCGCGCGCAGCAGGCCACGCAGATAGAGCTGGGCGCGCTGATTCGGCCCATACCCATGATCGGAGATCACGAAGATGGACGTGGAATCGTCGATGAGCGCCAGGAGCTTCCCGATCGCCTCGTCGGCGGCCTGGTAGATGCGCAGGATCGCGTCCCCAAACGCGCGGCTGCCCTCGAGCGTGTACTCGGGATGGGCGGAGTCGAGGAAGTGCCAGAAGTAGTGCTGGATCGGGTCCGTCTCGTCGAACACGACGGTGAACAGGTCCCAACGCTCCGAGGCCAGCAGGTCCGCCGCGACCTTCGCCTTGGCCTCTAGCGAGCGGACCTTGCGGTCGAGCGCCTCCTGGTAGCGCCCGCGGCGGATGAACTCGGTCATGCCCGTGTGCAGCCGGAAGTCGGGCGCCACGGCGCGGATTCGCTGCGCGAGGTCCGGTGGATGCGCGTACCGGGGATCATCGATCGACGGCGCGAGCCAGCCGGAAGCCAGAACCCCGTTGACCTCAACCGCCGGGTACGTAAGCGGGACGAACAGGCTGCAGACGCGGCGGCCCTCGGCGCTGAGTGCCGACCAGATCGGCGTCCCGGAGCGGGACTGCGAGTTCACGTAGCGCGTCTCATACGTGCCCGGAATGCGGTCGAGGAAGTAGAAGACCCCGTGGTTGCCCGGGTTTAGCCCCGTGACGAACGACGACCACGCAGCGGGGCTCATCGCGTTCGGCGTGGACAGCAGCGTCTCGAGACTGCCGCGTTCGACGAGAGAGGCGAGGTGGGGGAGATGCCCCTCCTCGATGAACCGCCGGACGAGGTGCGGGTCGCCGCCGTCAAGCCCAATCACGACAACGGCAGGTGATGGGGTAGGCATCACATGTACCCCAGGTCGCGCAGGCGCTGCTCGACGGCGTCGAGGTCCTCGTCCGAGTACCCGGCATCGGTGGAGGCGACGGGACCGAGGCCGCGATCCGAGTAGCGCGGCGGGTTCGCGGACAGGAAGGCCGGGTCGAAGGCGCCCTCGATGACCCGCCCCGTGAGGCCCTGCGGCAGCTCCAGACCGAGAGCGTGCAGCATCGTCGGCAGCACGTCGCAGATGCCCGCCCCGGTCACGCTCTCCTCAGTGCGGAAGGGTCCGCCCCGCGCGAAGAAGATGCCATCCGGGCTATGGCCGGCGATCTTCTCGGCCATCTCCGGGCTCGCCATCAGCGCCGAATCGTGGTTGACGATGAACGGCGCCTCGGGAGTCGCGAGGTGCAGCGAAGCATCGACTCCCGGATGGGCCGGGATACCCAGCACGTCGGCAGCGCCCTCGGTGTGCGGCCCGGAGTACAGCTCAGCGGGCGTCAGGGCCTCCGCGAACAGCGGCTCCCCGCTCGCCGGGTCGCGGAGGTCCAGCAGCACGCGCTTCACCTCGGCGGTGACCGCCTCGATCTCGGAGGGCTGCACGATTCCCTGCGGCTCGCGACCGGCGAGGTTCAACCGCACCTGCGCGAAGTTGCCCCAGCTGAAGGCCTTCGTCCGCGACCAGTCCACCGCGGCGAAGCGCTCGCGGGAGCGCCGCGCATGCCGCGCCCGACGCAGGCGCAGCCAGAGGCCTTGGGGGAGGATTGAGGAGAGGAGGCTGCGGGAATTAGGGACAGGCCCCAATTTCCGGCGGACGTATTGCCGGAAATTGGGGCCTGTCCCTAATTCCCGCAGCACGAGCAGCCCCGCATCCGCCAGCGCCCGGGCGATGTTGACATGGAGCGTGGTGGGCGCGACACCGTGGTCGGAGACCCCGATGACGAGGCACTCGGGCGGGATGAGGTCCAGAACCTCGGCGAGGCCCTCGTCAACCCACTGATGGACGGCAAGCAGCACGTCTGCGGTCTCCCCTGAGCCACGTCGCGTCGGGTCGGCGTAGTAGAAGAAGTGCGCGACCTGGTCCAGCAGCATGAAGGTCAGCAGGCACACATCGACCGGATGCTGCGT
>VGFC01000570.1 GCA_016869045.1 Armatimonadota bacterium | reverse complement strand
GGCCTGAGCTTCGATGACGTTGCGGCGGTCGCCAAGGACGCGCTGCGGCACCGGATCATCCCGAACTTCGAGGCGGAGGCCGAGGGCATCGAGACGGATGCGATCGTGGCCGATCTGCTGGCGGCCTTGCCGAGGGAGACAGTGGTGGCCGCCGGCAGGTGACTCGCGGAAGAGGGCTGTACGAAAGACTAGGGGCTGTGCTTGCGCGGATTGCCTCACCCCCTGCCCCCTCTCCTGAATGGAGAGGGGGAGCAGCGCCGTCCCGTGCCGCTGACGTTTCCCCTCTCCATTCAGGAGAGGGGGCAGGGGGTGAGGCACGAGAACCGCAGAACCCTGAGACTTCGGTACAGACCCTCGCGGAAGCAGGAGCATCGGCTCGACACGGCGAATAGTAGTCACGGCATCATCCATCGCACTGGGTCGAGCTGCGTGCGACCCGAGTGATCCGCACGCCGAACAGCGTGCGGCAAAGGAGGCATGTGCACATGCGTCGCGTCGGTTTCACGCTGATTGAGCTGCTGGTCGTCATTGCGATCATCGCGATCCTTGCGGCGATTCTGTTTCCCGTGTTTGCCCGGGCGCGAGAGAAAGCCCGGCAGGCGAGCTGCCAGAGCAACCATCGACAGGTCGGTCTGGCGCAGCTGATGTACGCGCAGGACTACGACGAGAGGACTTCCTTCAACCGGTGGGTCGATCCGACGGACTTCTGGGGGCAGTTCGGGTACACCGGCGGGTGCTGGCAGTGTGCGCTCGTGCCGGCCTACCCGTACGTGAAGAACATGCAGCTCACCGTCTGTCCGTCGCAGGAAGTGGGCCGGATGGGGCACGGGTCCATCGCGATGAACTGCCGGATGACGAACCTGAAGCTCGCCGAGATCAAGCAGCCGGCAGATGGGCCGATGATCATCGACGCGAACTGCCACTGGGTGAACCCCTACGCGAACAGCGCGGGGACGGGGTTCAACACCTGCAACGGGGGCCGGATCGCGCAGACGCGACACAACGAGGGGATGAACGTGTGCTACGGGGACGGGCACGTGAAGTGGCAGAACGTGGGTACGACGGGTCAGAGGGGTGGCCCGGTACCGAGTCCGTTCTTCGATGACGCGAAGTGGAGGTAGGTCGAGGAACGCCTACCGCAGCAAGCGTTCGAACGACGCCGGCGGCCCTCGGGCCGCCGGCGTCGTGGTGTCCGGCGGGCTACGGCGTGCTGAATGTGGACGGGCTGCCGCCCTGGGCGACCATGGCCGCGATGAACGCGAACCAGAGGATCGCGCCGATGACGGCCAGGCAGATCCAGAAGATCCCGATGATGCCCAGCACACGGGCCGCGACGGCCATGCCGCGGGAGTTGGAGGCAACACCGGGCCGGTCGAGCACGGCCAGTGCCTGGTTGCCCAGGATGAGGGCGGGGATGAACAGGAGGCCGCAGATCACGAAGTTGCAGATGCCGAGGATCAGGCCGATCAGGGCCTTCTGCTCGGCGCTCCGGACCTCGGGATCTGGGACGGCCCCCGGCATGGGTGTAGGGGGTGGGGCGGAGGGCGGGCCGGGGGGAGTGCCGGGCGGAGGCATGGGCGGTGGAGCAGCGGGTGGCACAGGCGGTTGGTCGCTCATGGGGGTGGCTCCTCGTGGGGTGGAGGGTACGGAAGCCTACTTCGGCGCGCGGCGGTCCTGTTCCTTCCCCGTTGTAGGGGGTACCTGTTAATCCTGAGCCTGGGTTGAGCGTCATAGGAAGTGGGAGGGTGAGCACCCACCGTGACGGCAAGCTCCACACGTGCGCTCCATTCGGCGGCGATGGGTTTGACCGACGAGGCGAGGCTGGTCGGTCTCGCACGGCGCGGCATCGCATCGGCGTTCGACGAGTTGTTCCGCAGACACAGCCGGCGGGTCCACGACCTGGCCTACCACATGCTCAGCGATCGGGACGCGGCGGACGATGTGGTGCAGGAGGTGTTCCTGCGCGTGCATCGTCGGCTCGATGGGTTCCGGGGGCAATGCTCCCTGCGGGGCTGGATCCTGCGGATCACCGTGAATGAGTGCCTGTCGCAGCGGCGCCGCGCGAGGCGACGGCGACAGGAGCTCCCGGAGACGGTTGTCGGAGCGGCGCCCTCGGAGCGCAGGATCGAGTATGCCGAGGCCGCCCGGCGAGCGCTGCAGGCCCTGCGACCGGTCGATCGAGCCTTGGTGATCCTGAGGGATGTCGAGGGCCACACGTACGAGGAGATCGCCGAAGTGCTGCGCTGCTCGAGTAACTCAGTGGGCGTCAGGCTGCACCGGGCGCGGAAGAGGCTGCGTGGTGAGCTTGGACGGCTGCTGGCGGAGGAGGAAGGCCGATGAGACGGCTGGTGTGTCGCCGGGTGCAGCGCGCTCTAAGCCGCATGGTTGACGGTAGGCTGACGGGGGATCAGGCGGAGGGCGTGCGGACGCACCTGGCGGTGTGCGAGCAGTGTGAGCGGGAGCACGTGGGCCTCCTGCGTCTCAGGGCGGCCTTGGCCGACCAACCTCGCGTGGAGATGCGAGCGGATGCGCTCGAGCGGCTGCAGGCGAGGTTGGCGGCCACGGGCCGTCCGAGTGCTGCGCCGCAGATCGCGCTGGCGGCTTTCGGCCTGGCCGCGCTGGTGGGGCTGGCGGCTGGCCTGCCACGGCTAGTGCGGCCGGCGCCGGGAGACGAGACCACCATGGTTGCGGCGGCGCCTGGGCGCCCAGACGCTGTGACGGCTGAGCATCGGCATGGCGAGGCGATCGTACCGGGCGGCGCCGAGAGCGCGCGGGTGGTTGAGGCGAGGCGGGCTGGGAAGCCCGCGGCGAACAGGGGACAGTCCTCCTTCCGTCCCGCAAGAGCGGGACGGAAGGGGACAGTCCCGAGGCGCATGGGCGGCGAGGCTCCCTCGCCGAAGACAGGCGCCGGCTCCACGATCATCATCGTGGTGACGCCGCAGGGGGCGTCCTGCGAGGCGGGAGTGGCACTGCGCATGGCGAGCATCGAGGGAGCAGACGGCAGGCCGGAAGCGACGGTGACGATGATCGAGACGCGAGGCGAGGACGGGTCGGTGCAGTACGTGGACTACGAGTACCATCCGGTAGAGCCGGAGGGAACAGCGACGGGCTCGGGCTCCGAGCCGGGAGAGGAAGGGATGCGGGATGGCGACGACACACAAGGGGACCCGCAGACTGGCACTGGCGGGCCTGGTGCTGAGTTTGCTGCCGGCCTGGTCGAGTGCGGAGCCGAAGCCGTCTGAGTTTCGCATCATGGGGGGCGCGGACACGCTGGTCACCGTCGAGGCCGCGGACGCGTCGGTGGCCGAACTGGTACGCATGTTGTCGCGCGCAGCCGGCGTGCAGATCGCGTTGGCGGACATGCCGGACCAGAAGGTCAGCGTGAAGCTGCCGAAC
>VGFC01000569.1 GCA_016869045.1 Armatimonadota bacterium | reverse complement strand
CATGATCTCGTCGCCGTCCAGCACGAAGGGTTCGGAGCGGACCGCGCCGACCGCCGGCTCACCGCCAGCCAGGGAGGAGAGGTACGGCAGCACCGACCGACCGCCGCCATCACGCGTGATGACGCCCCACGTCGGGGCCTGGGCGACCGCGACGGACGCAGCGAGTAGAGAGCCGATCAGTGCGCAGACGCGTGCAGCGGGCATCCGGTCCTCCGCCGGGAGAGTCGCGACGTGACGAGCATTCGACGGGAAGCGGGATCACACCTCATCCAGCGGCAGCGTCGCCTGGCGCCCCGGTAGTCCGTTCCCCTGCAGCCGGCCGGCCTTCCAGGCGTCGATGCGGCGCGACATCTCGGCGCGCCATTCGCCGAAGTCGCGCGCGGTGAAGGCGGCGCGGTGCAGGCGGAAGATCAGCTCCTCCACGTCGGCCACCGGGATGCGCGCCGTGTAGGCGTGGGCCAGGAGATCGCGCCAGGCTGCGACCTCGAAGGGGATGACCGGCACGGGCTGGCCGCGCCATGACTGCTGGTTCAGGATGAAGAACTGCCAGAGCGTGCGCTCGTTCAGCGTGGGGGCGATGAACAGGCCGATGACCGGCCGCGCATCCGTCTCGTAGTCGCCGATCAGGCGGTAGACGTGATCGACGACCGCCGCGCCCTCGTTCGTCCACTGGCGGACGCCCGACTGCAGGCTGACCTCCGGCACGAGCACGATCCGCGGGCTGGTGTACTGCATGTCCGGCGTGTTGCCGGTGCCCGGCGCGAAGGAGCGCGGCGAGAGATCCTCCTCCAGCCCGAAGTTCCGCTGCACCGTATGGTCCCCGTCCAGCGCGACGAGCGACCGCCACGTGTTCACCTCCAGCCACCGCGCGGCGTCGTCCTCGTTCCCTGCGAGAATCTCGTCGAACTTCGCGAGGATCTCGCTCCGCACCGGTTCCGTCTTCGCAGCATGCTCCACAAACTCCCGCTCGCGCTCGTTGACAAGGCCGGACTCGAGGCGCCGGTTCCACTCACGCAGCTCGGCATAGTCGGCCCCCTCCATCGACTCCAGCACCGCCTCCGGGTCGATGTCCAGCGTGAGTTGCGGCTGCTGCGCGCGGCGCGCGGCGAGGAGTGCGCGAAGCGTCTCAGCTCGCTGCCGCACGTGCTCGGCGAGCGACTCCGGCCGATCCCACGGCAGCTCTACCGCGTGCGGATCGCCGAAGTAGTCTAGGAAGCTCTCCGTGTCTGCATGGTCGGCGCGAAGCTGGAACGGATACGCGGCAAGGAGCTGGCGGAACTTGAGCTGCGAGCGCTCCGGCACGCGAAGCCGCGTGTGAATGCTGCGCCCCGTGGAGACGACGATGCCCGTGTACTCCGCGAACCGCGTGAAGGCGTCCGCCATGTCGAGCAGTGACGCCGGTTTCGGCTTCGAGAGGTCGGGGTTCAGGGTCCGGCAGACCCTCACCGCGAAGCCATCATCGCTCTCGCCGGGGTCCCGGTGTAGGTCGCGTGCCCGGCGGACGCGTTGGATGACGTCCGGGATGTCCTCGCGGCGCAGGCAGGAGAAGAACGTCGCCGCGATCTCCAGGCGGCTGACCTCCCCCAGAGCGTCCAGCACGCGCAGGAGGATCTCGAACGGGAACACGGCCATGTGGCGGAAGTCGCGGCCCTGATGCGCCTGGCTGGGGAACTGCCACTTCAGGAGCTGGCGCAGCATCACCTCGCCGGGATCATCACCGCTGATGAGCGCCCGTCCTGCGGGGGTCACGCGGATGAGGCCGGTGCGCGGCTCCTGGTACGCGAGCCCGAAGCACTCGAAGATGGTCTTGTCCTGGCGCGCGTTGGACTCCGGGTCAGTGATCGTATCGAGGTCCAACTCCGGGTGCGCCACGCGCACGTACGCTCGCCGCACCGGCCGCCAGCCCTGCCCATCGATGGCGTCCCAGTCGCGCCCCTCGGCCGTCGCCGCGAAGGACCGGAACCACTCAACGGTCCGGATGGCGGACCGCGGCTTGGTGCGCATCGTCCACGTCAAGCGCATGGGTAGTCTCTCAGGCGAAATTAGGGACAGGCCCCAATTTCCGACAGACGTCATGTCGGAAATTGGGGCCTGTCCCTAATTCCGCCCCAGGAGGTTCGCCGCGACCAGGCCATCGGCATTCGCCGGCGCCTCGATGCCGAGGAGGCTACAGAGGGTCGCAGTCACATCCGCCAGTTGCAGCGGCGCCGCGCCGCGGGCGCCCTCGCTCACACCCGCCCCGGCGAGTAACAGCACGCCGTTCGTTGTGAAGCCGCCCAACTCGGCGCCGGGCAGGTACCCGTGGTGCACGCCCTGCACCGGGCCCGCGCTGCCGCAGACCGCATCGACGGAGATCAGTGAGGGGTCCACGACGCCCGTCGAGCAGACGCGTGGATCGGCTGCGTAGCCGGGCGCCATGAGGTAGACCACGTCGCCGAGGGCGTCCCCGGCCAGCCCCAGGAAGCCCGCCTGCTCCCGGCGCAGGGCGAGCGCCACCGGACAGGCATTGGTGAACGGGTCGCGCACGGAGAGCAGCGCGTCGAGGACCTCGGTGCGCACGCGCTCGTACTGCTCCGGTGGCACGATTCCCTCGGGCTCCCGGCCCTGGAGGTTCACCCACACGCTCTGCGCCAGCGGGTGGTCGCCGAGGATCGCCTGCGAGTCCGGCAGGTGCAGGCACATGCCGGCCGCGTCCTCGTCGGTCACGTACGTCGACAGGCCCGCGTCGATCAGCGCCTTGCCCAGCCACACGTACTTCACCGTGGGGATCATCCCGTGGGGCGACACGACCGCGACAGCAACGCCCTCCTCGCCACAGGCCTTCAGGACCTCACCGATGAACCGATCCGCCACCGCCATCGCCTCGGTCACGCGCGCCCAGGCCTGGGCTTCGCTCTCCGCCCGGTACTGCGGGCTGCCCGGGTGCAGTTCGTTCAGCACGTCGTGCAGGACGGCGTCCGGCAGCGGCAGGTGGGTAAAGAGCAGGTCCCACTCCGCGTCTCGGCACAGCTCGCCGCACATCCACGCCACGCCACCGGCGGGGTTGTTGTTTAGCTCACCAATGGTCCGCGCGCGCGCGCCGATGGAGGCCTCGATCAGCCGGTCGGCGACCTCCGTGGGGCTGGCCCACGCATCCGTGCGGAACATCGGTGTGCGGAAGAGCGCGATCTCCCGGCCGCCCGGCGACAGCGCGCCGAGCTGGAACCGGAAGCGCGCGGTGCAGGCCTCGCCCTCGTCGTCGATCTCCTCCGTAATCCAGTCGCTCCACTCCCCGACGCGCAGCCTCGCGACCGGGTGCTCGGCGTCCCGCCCGCGACACAGCACGAGCGTATCGAAGGGCGGCTCATCCGCCTCGCCCGAGCCGGCCTCCGAGGCCACAATCAGGCCGCAGTACATGA
>VGFC01000568.1 GCA_016869045.1 Armatimonadota bacterium | reverse complement strand
ATCCACCGGACGTTGTTCAGGGGCTTCGCGTCGGGGATCGTCTCCAGCCCCGAGGCGAAGACACGCTCCCCGATCCGCACGAGGCACGTGGACCCGTGGCACCACATCGGCCCGGACCCGTTGTTCGCGCCCTGGTACGTGTAGACGTCCTCCTCGACCTCCACCCGGGGTTGCAGTGCTTGCGCGCTCGCGATCGAGGTGGCCGAGAGCGCCACGGCAATGCCCAACAGGATGCTCAGCGACACGGCTTCTGCCTCCTTTGTCGTACAGCCGCGACCCTACTACAAAGGCAGCTCCACGCGACGTCCCTCGCGTGCCGCGCGGTACGCGCCCAGGATCATCCCGGTCGAGATCTTGCCCTCGCGCGCGGTGACGGTGGGCTTGCCCGCCTTGTAGGCCTTGATGAGGTTGCTGGCGACGGCCTGGATGCGCACGCCGTGCCCAGCAGGAATCGGGATGCCCTGGTCCTGCCAGCCCCTCTCTGGGGCCTGGCTGTCATAGTACTTCACCGCGACCGCGCCCGGCGGCGGGGCAATGGTGAGCGCCGGCCCGTCACCGTAGTTCTGGATCACCACGCCGTGATCGCCGTAGATCTCCGTGGTGTTCTCGCCGGCCCAGGTGACAGAGCTATTGAGGAGAATGCCCAGCTCCCCGTTCCTGAAGCGGTACAGCGCGCAGCCCGTATCATCGGCCGCGACGTGGGTGAGGATGTTGTCGATCTCCGCGACCACGCTGACCGGCTCGCCCAGCATCCAGTACATGAAATCGGTCGCGTGCGACGCGTCATCCATCCACATCCCCATGTTGGCCTCGGGGTCGATGTGCCACTTGCTCGGCCCGGTGCAGAAGGCCTCGCTGAACAGCACGGGGATGCAGTGCCTCCGGCGCAGCACGCCCACGCGCCCGACAGAGCCGTCGTCGATGAGCTGCTTCATGCGGATGTTGGCGGGGTCGAAGCGCATCTGGAAGGCCAGCGAGAACCAGACCCCGTTACGGTCCACCGCCTCGATGATCCGGTCGCAGTCCGCCATGCTGAGCGCCATCGGCTTCTGCAGGATCACGTTCTTCCCGGCAGCGCAGGCCGCGACGGTCAGGTCCGCGTGCTTGTTGGTCTCGCTCGCGATGATGACCAGCTCGATCGCCGGATCATCCAGCACATCCTCCAGGTGCGGCTTGAACGCGGCGCCAAAGTTGTCGGCGTTCGCCTTGCCGCGCTCCAGGTTGTCATCCCAGACCGAGATCAGCTCCGCATCCTCGAAGCCCTTGATCTCCGCCGAGTACGCGTTCACGTGTCCATGCGCATAGCTCAGTACGCCGATGCCGATCTTGCTCACGGCGATCCCTCCGGGTCAGGAACTTGGGGCGACCTGTAGCTGCCTGAGTCCATTTCCCGCCGTCTGCCAGGATGGCCTTCAGCAGGGCCGTACCGGCGGGATGGCCTCCCAGCGAGTGTCGTTGACGCACAGTGTCGGGGGCACGTATAATGGGCACGGGCGCTGCGACAGCGCCGGCGGCCACGGCCAAGGAAGCGTGGGAGACGTCTGCTTGCCGACGGATGAGAAGCAGTACACGGTGGTTTCCCCTGAGGCCTACCTCCGGTGTGCTGAGGAGCGGGTCCTGGATGCCCAGCGGCTCCATGAGGCCGGGCGCTACGGGGCCGCACACTACGTTGCCGGGGTGGCCGTCGAGTGCGTCCTGCGGGCGTACTGGGGTCGGCGCAACCCCGGCAAGTTCTACGCGGGGCACGCGCTGAGGCGTCTGTGCAATGAGGCGCCGTTCTTCGACTACTTGCCCAACACGGATGAGACGCAAGTCGCAGCGCGTGCGGCCCTCGGTGTGGTCGAGGCCAGGTGGCTGAACAGCCACCGGTTCCGTGATGAGGTTGGGCTGCGGCGATGGCTTCAGGAGGACGTCGGCCTCGATCCACGCGTCGGCAAGGCCAAGGCGCTGCGGTACAGCAGCGAGCAGATTGTGGAGGCCGCGGTTGAGATCATCGTGCATGGGAGGCAGTCATGGCGTCGACAACCGCACGGCTTAGGGTAAGGCAACTCAAGGACCTCCTGCAGCGCAGCTTCCCGCAGGCGGAGATCAGCGACCTGGGCCGCCCGACGCGCGAGAGCCGCGTGGGAGGGGTCCTCGTCTGGGACGGCTTCGCCGGACGGACCCAGCTCCAACGACAGCAGATGCTCTGGGAAGCCCTTCGGCGTGACCTGACCGCCGACGAACTGCTGGATGTGGGCTTCATCGTCACGGTTACCCCTCGTGAGTCGCAGGCCGTCTGGGCTGACTGACGCTTGCCGCCGCCCTGATCCCCGTGCATGCCAGAGACCTCACGATCGCGTTGCGCCCACGCAGCACCCCCGGACATCCTCGACGGCGTGGCGAGGCCTTGACGTGCAGGGCAGGGAACCACGTTCAGCCGCACGCGGAGGTGACTCCAATGTCCTGTGGGCTGCTTTCACTCCTCGGGGTGACGTTGGGCCGGGCACTTGCGCTCCCGGCCGCAGACCCCACGGACCGCCCTCGCGAGCATGTCGAGACGATCGCGGCGACCTCGCACGAGTACGCCATCGAGATGGGCGGGACGATGGATGGACCGAGCACGCGCGACCCGATCGGGTATGGGGCGTGGGATCAGGTCTTCGAACCGAATCGGTTCGTGCGGCTGGAGAACGTGGGAGGGACGCCGGTGGTGAACCCGTGGCTGCTGGTGAACGGAAAGCACCGGTGGCGCACCGTACAGGACGTCGTCGGTGAGATCATGGGCGACCTCTCGCCGAACGCCTCGGAGGCCGAGCGCGCGGAGGATCTGGGAGTTCGAGAAGCACCATCGCTTCCACGCGACGACGGGCGATGATGAGTGCGTGGACCCGGTGAAGGTCTTCAACGTCTACGGGTACACGCTCTGCGGGGATGATGCGCAGGTGATCGCGGACCTGTGGCGTGCCGCGGGCTTCAAGACGCGGCGTGGGAGGCCGCACGGGCACTGCACGACCGAGGTGTTCTATGACGGTGACTGGCACCTGCTGGACGGTGACGAGAACATCATCTGCCTGCTGCGCGACAATGAGACGATTGCGGAGGAAGCCGACATCGTCCGCGACCATGACCTCATGAAGCGGACCCATACGTACGGGATTCTATCGGGCGACAGCCGGGAGACCGATGAGTTCTCCGCGTCGCTCTGCGTCTACGATGGCGACGACCGCACGGGCGACTGGCAGTCGCATGTCGGGCACGCGATGGACTTCACCCTCCGGCCCGGCGAGAGCATCGAGTGGCGTTGGGACCACCGGGAGAAGGCGCACGGCATCTGGGAGGGCAAGAGCCTGCTGACCGGCTGGGGCGAGACGGCGTGGGCACGGCACGGCAACGGCTACTGGCGCTACGAGCCGAACC
>VGFC01000567.1 GCA_016869045.1 Armatimonadota bacterium | reverse complement strand
CAGTCCTCGTTTCCTGCCCTGGAGGGCAGGAAACGGGACAGTCCCGAACGGCCCACCGCGTCTTGGTGCTCCCCCTGATGACACCCCGCGAACGCTTCCTGGCGACGGCGCGTTTTCAGCCGACCGACCGCGCCTTCCTGCTCCAGCCGTGGCTATGGCAGGAGACGCTGCGGCGCTGGCAGGCTGAGGGGCTGCCCGAGGGCGCCAACCTCGCGGAGTACCTCGGAACGGATCAGGAGCACTGCGTCCCCGTTGCGATGCAGGGGCCGTACGGGCCCCATCTGTACCCCCCACTTGAGCGCAAGGTGCTCTCCCAGACCGACCGCCATGTGATCGTGCGTGATGAGGAGGGCAACACGGTTCGGCTCTTGAGGGACGACCCGCTGCGGTGCATGCCCGAGTGGATCGAGTACCCCATCACCAGCCGCGACGACTGGGAGCAGATCGCGCGGCCGCGCCTCGACGCCTCGATCCCCGGCCGGCGACCGGAGGGTGAGGAGTGGGCCCGCTACGTCGCGCAGGTCCGCGAGCGCGACTACCCGCTCGGGCTGTGGTGCGGCTCGTTCTATGGTTGGCCGCGCAGCCTCATGGGCGTCGAGCGCCTCTCGCTGATGTTCTACGACGACCCCGCGCTCGTGCAGGAGATGTGCGAGCACATCGCCGACTTCGTGATCGCGCTGATCGAGCCGATCCTGCGGGATATCGACCTCGACTTCGCCTTCATCTGGGAGGACATGGGCGCCAAGAGCGGCCCGCTGTGTTCGCCGGACACCTACCGCCGGTTCATGCTGCCGCCTCTCAAGCGCGTGACGGACCTACTGCACTCCCGTGGCATCGACATCATCATCGTGGACAGCGACGGCAACAACGACGCGCTGATCCCGCTGTGGCTGGAGGCCGGGGTGACGGGCTTGAGGCCCTTTGAGATTGCGTCGAACAGCGATCCCATCGCGATCCGCAAACAGTACGGTCGCAGCCTCATCATCCAGGGCGGAATCGACAAGCGCGCGCTTGCCGGCCGTCGAAGCGACATCGACCGCGAGGTGCTCTCGAAGGTCCCGTGGCTCTGCCTACATGGCGGGTACTTCCCTCAGGTCGATCATCTCGTGCCCCCCGACGTGTCGCTGGACAACTACCGGTACTACTCCGCTCTCCTTCGGCGCGTCGTGGAGGAAAAAGGGGGACACCATACCAATTCCTGACGTCGGGAATTGGTATGGTGTCCCCCTTTTTCCATCTTCCCAGGAGGTGGTCACCCATGGACGAACGGTTGCGGCTCTACCGCGAGGCCGCCCGGAAGGCGGTGCTCTACCAGATCGGATACCAGGAGGAGGATGGCGGCTACATCTGGGACGGCTACGCGGTCGATGCCTTCCACAAGCAGGCATACTCCTGGGGCCTGGCCGGCTACGCGGAGAACGCGCACCGGCTGCTGACGTGGGTGCGCGACAGTCGGCTGCAGCCGGATGGCCGCCTGGCCGCCTACAACAGCGATGTCTACAAGCACTCGTGGTTCTTCCAGGGCGCGCACCGGCTGGCGCGGTTCGACCTGACGTACCCCGTCATGTCCTTCCTGCTGTCCTGCCAAGCACCGTGCGGCGGCTTCCCGCACTTCGAGGGCGATGCGAACCTGCGCTCGCTCGCGACGTGCTGCACGGGGCTCTCGGCGCTCTACTTCGGCCGGCTGGACGTCGCGCAGCGCTGCGCGCACTGGGCGATCAGCGTACTGCAGCAGCAGCCCGACGAGAGCCGCTTCTACTACTGCACCACGCGCGATGGCCGGCTGGTGACGCCCGAGATCGACGCCGACCGCGCGCTGTGCATCGACACGACCAAGCCGAAGCAGGACTACTGGGAGGTGGGCCTCCCGCTGCAGCTGATGTGCAAGCTGTACCAGGCGACGGGACTCGGCACGTACCTGGACAACGCGAAGCGCTTCTTCGAGTTCAAGCTGCGCTGCCACGAGGACGCGTTCACGTTCGTTGGCAGCGGGAAGAGCAGCCTCGGCGCGGCGTGGTACTACCTGTGCACGGGCGACCGCCGCGCGCGGGATGCTGCCTGCGCCTTCGCGGACTTCCTGCTGGAGACCCAGTACCCCGAGGGCGGCTGGCGTGACGAGAACGAGCCGGACATCCTGCTCATCTACATCGACCATGCCGCCGAGTTCAGCATCTGGTTGCAGGAGATCGTCGCCACGCTCCCGGCCGCCGACGTACGCTGGGGGAAGTGAGCGGAGCGACCACAGTGGGAGTTCCCAGAGCGGCAGCTGCCGCAGTGCCCATTCCGACGCAAGAAGGCGTAGTCGGCCTGCCTCCCGGCCAGGAGGCGGAATTGCGCGCCTCTGCCGTCGTGCTGGAGGCGGAAGAGCGCCTCTGCATCGTGTCCTGCGATACGCTCATCATCCCGGCCGATGTGCAGGAGGCCTGCGCGAAGCAGATCACGGCGGAGACGGGCATTCCCTTCGCGAACCTGCTCATCTGCGCCACCCATACGCACCACGCGCCCTGCACCATCGACATCCTCGGCTGCCGGCGGGATGCGGAGTTCTGCCGGCGCCTGCAGGCGGCCATAGTGGAGGCAGCCGCCCAGGCCTTCCAGGCGCTGGACGAAGCGGACCTGCTCTTCGCCGAGAGCCAGGAGGCGAGCGTCGGCTGCAACAGCCGCTACCTGCTGAAGGACGGTACGACGGCCTGGTATGCGTACTCCTGGGATCAGGTCGTCCGGCCGACCGGGCCCTTCGATCCCGACCTCCCGGCTTTCACGCTGCGGAAGCCGAGCGGCGAGATGGTCGGCCTGCTGTTCAGCCACTCGGTGCACAACATCGGCGCGCTCACCAAGGGCGCGCTCTCACCCGCGTTCTACGGCCTCGCCGCCCAGGAGCTGGAACGCCGGCACGGCGGCGTGACGCTCTTCCTACCCGGCGCGTTCGGCTCAAGCCACAACACGGGGGAGTTCGGCTCGACCGAGAACATCCACGCTGTATCGCCCGCCGAGTGCGTCCATCGCATTGTGGCCGCTGTCGAGCAGGGGTTGCAGCGGGCGGAGCCGGTGCCCGTCGCGCCGATGGCAGTGCTGAAGCGCCCGTTCACCTACCGCATACGGGAGTTCGACGAAGCGGCGGAGGAGGCGGCGGTGAAGTACTGGAGCGAGACGTATGCTCCCGAGGATCTGGCGATCCACCAGCGGATCTTGCGCGAGGACCGGGCGACGCTGGCTCCGCTGCAGGGGCAGGAGCGGCAGACCTGGCTGCAGGTGATCCGGCTGGGGGAGATCGCGCTGGTCGGCATCCCCGGCGAGATGTTCGCGGCGCTCGGCCTGGAGATTCGGCGCCGGTCGCCGTTCCGCTGGACGTACGTCATCGGCCTGGCGAACGACACGCTCGGGTACATCGGCAACCGCGAGGCC
>VGFC01000566.1 GCA_016869045.1 Armatimonadota bacterium | reverse complement strand
CTGTCCGTCCGGTCGCGGCTTTGCACCACGCTTCCTTCAGACCCCGCCTCGCGGCGGGCGCCCTTGCGCGTTGCTAACCCTTCGCCTCCATCCAGGCTGGGTAGAGGACTTACACCTCCTGGCCATCGAACATGCTCGGCACACCTGGGAGCGCCGGCGTCTCGGCGGCGCGCCGTTGCCTTTGCCGTTACTCTGACTCCTGAATCCTGAATCCTGGTGTTTCCCATGACCTCTCGCGAACGCTTCCTGGCCGTGATGAACTACCAGCCCTTCGATCGCGCACCCTTCGGCGTGCACATGGGGGCGTGGCCGGAGACGATCGAGCGGTGGAAGTCGGAGAGCTACCGCCCGGAGGATGAGCCGCTCTTCCCGGATCGCGACCGCTGGGAGTGGCAGGGCGGCTGGTTCTTCCCCAACCCGCCCTTCGAGCGGAAGGTCATCGAGGAAGACGACCGCACGATCACGTACGTCAACCACGAGGGCATCCTGATGCGCGAGCGCAAGGACCAGCCCTACTCCTCGATGCCGCAGTTCCTGCGCTTCCCGGTCGAGACCCGCGAGGACTTCCGCGCCTTCATGCAGGAGCGGATGCAGCCCGACCTCGCGGCACGTCTCGGGCAGGAGTACGGGCAGCGCCTCGCCGCGTACGGCGAGCGCGACTTCCCCCTCATCATCATCTCCGACCGCTGGGGCGGGTTCTTCGGACCGATCCGCAACCTCACGGGGGTCGAGCGCCTCTGCATGTTGCTCTACGATGACCCGGACTTTGTCGAGGAGATGATGGACGCCGTCGCCGAATTCGTCATCGCGATGATGGGGCAGATCCTCGACCACACCGACATCGACGTGTACGGCTTCTGGGAGGACATGGCCTACAAGACCGGCCCGCTGCTCGGCCCGGCGATGATGCGCAAGTACATGGTGCCCCGCTACCGGCGCGTGGTCGAGTTCGTTCGCTCGCGGGGCGTGGAGCTGATCGCGCTGGACAGCGATGGCGACATCTCCGAGCTGATCCCCTGCTGGCTGGAGGCGGGCATCAACATCCTCTACCCGTTCGAGGTCCAGGCCGGGATGGATGTGCTGCAGGTCCGTCGGCAGTACGGTAAGGACCTGCGCATGTGGGGCGGGTTCGACAAGCGAACCCTCGCGTGGGGGCCCGAGGCGATCGACGGCGAGCTTGCACGCGTCCGGCCCTTGGTCGAGGACGGCGGCTACGTCCCGCACCCCGACCACAGTCTCCCGCCGGATGTGTCGTTCGCCAACTACCGCTACTTCATGGAGAAGCTGCCGGAGATCCTATGAGATGGTGTAGGAGAGCCGTGGTCGGGCGCCATGAATGGCGCCCCTACACAGTCGGGCGCGATGAATCGCGCCCCTACTTCGCAGACGACCGCAGACCGCCATCATGTAGGGGCACGATTCAGGTTGTGTTGATAAAGGCATTGCCGGGATTGGTATCCCGACCTACGAGCCACGTAGAGCGCGTAGGAGAGGGTTCTTCCTTTGACGGGGCCCTTTCTCAACACAATCTGAATCGCGCCCCTACTTCGCAGACGACCGCAGACCGCCGTCATGTAGGGGCACGATTCATCGTGCCCGCGTGTAGGGGCGTGATTCATCACGCCCGATGCCGTGCTTCTCACACACCTCGTGAGGAGGTCGCACTCGGATGCTCACACCCGTCTCTCTGGCCCTCGTGAGCCTCCTGACGCCCGTTGCCCGGCCGCAAGGCGAAGCGCCCGAGCGCTTCACTCAGCTCATGGGCTGGGGTGGGGGAGACCCGGCGGCCATCGTCCCTGCGGCCGCCGAGGTGGGCTTCACCGACCTCATCGTCTGGAACCAGGACCCGGCCTACCTCACTCAGCTCGTGCAGCAGGCCCAGCCGCGCGGGATCTCCGTGTACGTCTCGCTGTACGGGGGCGACGTGAAGGACTGGAAGCGCCGCTACCCGGACACCCCGCCGCCGATGCAGGAAGTGAACGCTGAGGAGCAGGCGGCCATCGCGCGGATCGAGGCCGACCTCAAGGCAAAGACCTCGGACTACCAGTACGGTGGGGAGCCGGTCAGCGACAAGCTGGAGGTCTTCACCAACGAGCTGCTCTGCTTCCACGATCCGCGTGTGGCCGAGTTCTTTCGGGCGCAGATTCGCGACATCCTGGCGGTCTCCGGAATCACCGGCATCGCGTTCGACTTCTTCGGCTACCGCAACTACCGGTGCTGTCGGTGCGCGAAGTCGATGGCGTTGCTCACGGAGTACGAGAAGGCGCACCCTGACCTCGCCGAGGCGGAGGCGCTGCAGCGCTTCTCACTCGACACGCTCGTCGGCGTGCAGAACGACCTCGCGGACTACGCGCGGCAGGCGCGCCCGGGCACGCTCATCACGGGCCACGTCTACCCGGTGTACGTCCCCGAGCCGCTCTACGGGAACCGGCTGAACTGGGACTCCTGCGGCCAGACCGCGGCGTGGTTCTTCGAGCCCTTCTGGTCGGAGGAGAGGATCGGGTCCTACTCCCGCGTGATCGCGGGCGAGGCGAAGCGCTACTGGCCGAACGCGGAGGGCGCGGCGCTCATCGGCGTGTACGTCCGCCCGGGCGAGTTCCCCGTCAAAGGCCCCGAGCGCCTGGAGCGCGAGATGCGCGCCATTCTGGACGGGGGCGTGCGCTGCCTGCAGGTCTGCTCGCTCAATGATGTGCTGAACGACCCCGCGACGCGGGAGGTCTTCCGCAAGTTCGCACCGCAGAAGCCGACGAACTGAGATCGTTGATCCCACCCGGAGAGGAATGCTGCCATGCCGGCCTATCGCTCGATGATCCTCGGCTGCGGTCCCCGCGCCAACGACCACTGTGTCGTCTATCCTGATCTGCGCAACATGGAGCTGATCGCGGTCTGCGATCTCATCGAGGACCGCCGCGAGCACTTCCGCAAGACCTACGGCGTCCCCGACGGCTTCGACGACTACGAGACCGCGCTTGCGCAAGTGCAGCCGGACATCGTGCATGTCTGCACGAGCCCCGGGAGGCGCGTGTGGGAGGCAGAGTGTGCCGCGCAGGCGGGCGTGAAGGCGGCGATCTTCGAGAAGCCGGTGGCGGTGAAGCCGTCGGAGATCGAGGGCCTGGAGCGCATCTGCCGCGAGTCGGGGCTCAAGATCGTTGTGAACTGCCAGCGCCGGTACTACCCGCAGTTCCGCGACGGCGTGATCGCGGGAATCATGCATGAGAAGCTCGGCGACGTGTACTTCATCCGCGCCAGCACCAAGGGCAACACGATGGGCATGGGCCCCCACACGATGAGCCTGCTCTTGCAGTTCCTGGGGGAGGCGCAGCCCGAGGCCGTCTGGGCGATGGCGCACACGATCAACGAGACGAGCTACCAGATCACCCACCAGGCCCCCGAGAGCATCCTCGCGGAGTA
>VGFC01000565.1 GCA_016869045.1 Armatimonadota bacterium | reverse complement strand
AGGGTTGGTGGTTGTACATCGGCGCCCAGCCCTGCACGGGGTCCTCCTGGCCCTTGATGATCTTCACCGTGAGGCCCTCGCGGGCTAGCGGAACGAGGGCTAGGTTGGCTGCATCCGCCTGCGTCGTGCGCACGGTGAGGGTGTCCGGGTCGGTGACGGCTTCGTCGGCGCTCAGATGGAAGAGGTTGGAGTAGGTGTGGTCGCCGGTCCCGAGCAGACGGTCCAGTACGACGAAGTAGTCGGGCTTCACGAAGATGACCGTGCGTTCGTGGGTCACGCTCTGGTCGCGATCGCGACCGTAGCCCTCGGTGTACGAGCCTGTGGCCCAGTCGAAACGGTCGGTGGTGACCCAGTTGCCCGTCAGGGGCTCCGTGGCCTGATAGGTCTCGGGGAGGCCGCCGCGATGCTGGGGCTGGCTATCGACCAGGACCGTGTTGTGCGATTCCGTGCTCAGCACGTAGCGGCGCCACTTCGAGCGGTCGTATGAGTAAGTGCCCCCCTCATCCATGAGGATGCGCCCGTAAGCGTAGAGCCAGATCCCCAGTTTGTCCTCATGCTGGTGACCCGTGCCGAAGGGGCCGGCATCGAACATGAGATAGAGGTCATCCGGCCCCCAACCGCTCCGCATCACATACTGCCCCGCCCACGGGAAGGCGCACGAGGTGAGGTCCACCGGCTTGCCCTTCTCGCCGAGCGACGAGCCCCAGAGGTACTCCTCATTGCCGTAGAGGTCGTACGCTTCCTTGAGATTGCCGCGCACTCCCGTCAGCCCGGAGTCGTTCAAGGGCGGCAGGTGCCCCGTGGGCATCATCGCCGCCAGGTTGTAGCGGTACATGCGCTCCAGCTTCTCCATGTAGCCGTCCGGGAGCGGCAGCCCGTTGCGGATCAGCGGGTCCAGCGCCGCCTTGAAGTTGCTGCGCGCGACCTGATGGTAGCCGGTGGTCAGCTCCATCTGCACGCCGTCGGGGTAGACCTGCCGGTCCAGTTCCATCGCCAGGCGGTCATACGCGACCTTGCGCCAGTCCTCCGCGTCGCGGAACTCGGGGAACATCACGCCGATGTGCGCGAGGCCGTTACACTCCATCGTGACCCAGTTACCGCCGTGTTCGGGGTAGTCCACCGTCATCCGGCGCAGTTGCTGGGCGTGCTCGACGAAGGACTTCACGAAGGTGCAGTGCGCCTCGGGCGTCAACGACGGTGAGCCGAGGAAGTAGTAGTACGCATCCATCCACGTGCCCGCGGTGCGGATGCCCTGCTCGATGGTGCGCCACGTCGGGCCGGTGTTCGGCGAGCCGAGAACCGGCGCCAACTCGTCGGCGGTCCAGTCGAGCATCTGGGCGATCCATTCCTGCGCGTACTTCTCATCGCCCGTGGCCCAGTACGCCTGCCCCAGCGTGCTCCACCAGGGGAAGCGGTTCAGGTTGTACGTCCACTCCGGCGTGTAGTCCGGCTCCTGGGGATCGAAGCCGTTGGACTTCCAGTCCACGTTCGGCCCGAGGTCGAGCGTCCGCGCGAAGGAGCTGAACACATGGGCCAGCACCTGATCGGCGGCCTTGGTGTCGTAGCCCTCCTTGCGCGACTTCTCGCGGTCGCGCCAGTCGAAGCGCCACACCGGCTTCTCGCGCGCCCGCATGTAGGCCAGCAGCTCCGTCTTCGCTTTCGCGTAGTCGCCGGCCGCAGCCGCGTCGCGGGTGGGCTTCAGATCAGGAATGCCGTCCCGCAACATCGCAAAGAAGTCCGCATCCTGCAGCAACGGCCCGGGTCCCTTGAACTCGTTCGTCAGCTCGAGCTTGTCGATGTAGACCACCGCCTCCGGGTTCGGCGTGTTGCCCCAACCGGCCGCCGTGAACGTGATCGAGTCGATCTGGTCCCAGCCCCTCGGCGTCCGCGCTCCTTCCGCCCTGCCGATCGCGATGCCATACCGCCGCCAGCCGGGCTTGCTGAGGTCCACCCCGACCGCCCAGTAGTCGTCGCCCTCCGTCTGGGGGTTCTCGGACCTGATGATGCACATGAACCGGCCGCGAACCGGCTTCTCCGAGTACACCCAGAACGTGAAGCTGCCGTAGGCGCTCCAGTCGTGCGGGATGTCGGCACAGGAGACGCCCGGCGTCTTGTCCATCGCCGACCACTTGGCCGAGGTCCTCCCCGACTTCGCCTGCGCCTCCGACAGCTCGAGGCCCCTCCAGGCGGAGACGGAGTCGAAGTCGGCGATGATGTTGGCCGGCTGCGCAGGCGCAAGCAGAGGGAGCAACAGGGCGGCGAGGGTGCAGCGCATTGCCTACCTCATATCTGCGGGATGGGCGAGTAGATGGCCGACGCCTTCGCCGCTTGCCAGCGCGTTCCTCCCGGCCGGCGCCTCAGGCTACTTCCCTACCCGAACGAGTCGGTACCCCAGCCCCGGCACTGTGACCTGAAGCGTGTTGTCGGTCAGCGCTAGGGGTTGCTCGTCGGGCCAGGTGCACACGCGGGTCGCCGGCACGGCGAGGCGCCTAAGGTCGAGGCGCACCGGGCCGGTGCGTTCCTCGCGGCCGAGGTTGGCGATGACCAGGAGGGCCTGGCCGTCGGTGCGGCGGTAGGCGCTGACGTACACATCCGGCAGGTCCGTGGTTGCCGGAGGCTGCTCGTCGAAGTAGGGCAGGAACTCGGAGTCCACGAACCCGAAGGCATCCATCGCGCGATAGGCCTCGTCCACCACCTTCGCGTTGCACCAGATCGGCCAGACGCCTGTGTCATGGATCAGGAGCAGGGCCATCAGGCCCCGGGTCGGCTCGACCTGGTCGATCCAGGGCGCGCGGAACTCCGGCAGGAAGAAGGGCATGAGGCCCCACTGCCGGCCCATGTACTCGCACCGGAAGCTGTCCAGGGTCATCACGTCGAGGTAACTGTCCTTCACCACCTCCCGGAAGTGCTCGCCGTCGAGGTACGAGTCGTCGTAGGCCAGGACGGGGATCATCATCTTCCCCGACATGTGCGCCTGGGTGAAGGTCTCTCGCGGAAGCCCCTTGATGATCGCGTAGTCGCGCCGATACAGCGCCCGATAGCCCAGGATCGGCGTGCCCGTCCCGCTCCGACCGTCGCGCTCATACCCCACGCCCGCCGCCACCGCAGAGGACATGTACGGGTGGGTCTGGTCGTGGTACGCGCCATCGATCCCGTACTGTTCCAGGAACTCCTTCGTCTTCGCCATGATGAAGTCCGCATAGCCCGCCCCGTTCGGCGAGACCATCGCGAAGGTGTGCTTCCAGCCCGCCTCAGGGATGCTCGGGTCGACGGAGCCCATCGCCCACAGCGACTTGTAGAACTGCCACTCCGGGATGTCCTCGCGGATGTAGGTCAGGCAGAGGTACGGGACGGCCTTGAGGCCCTGCGCGTGCAGCTGGTTGATCTGCTCCGCGAACCGCTCGGGGTTGCGCGCCTCGGGGTAGCCGA
>VGFC01000564.1 GCA_016869045.1 Armatimonadota bacterium | reverse complement strand
ATCCATGGGCCGGGCTCTCCGGGACCTGCTTGGGTGAGACCAACGGCGGGCGCAGCGCGCTGCGCCCCTACTCCTCGGGTAGGTAGCCGAGGCTGCGGAGGCGCTCCTTAACGAGCTTTAGTTCCTCCTCGGAGTAGGGCTCGGCCTCGCTGATGCGGTGGGTGGAGACGATGTCGCGGAGGAGGTAGACGACGAAGTCGGTCACCGAGTTGTAGCCGGCCCCGTCGATGACCTGGCTGATCTTCTCATACAGCGGGCGCGGGATCTTGATCGTGACCTTCTCGGGGGCCTTCGATCGCTTGGGCACTGGACATGCCTCCCCATGCGGCCGGAGGTCTGCCCCGGCCTTGGACCATCGTTCGCCAACGAGAGGTCCGTATCCTTCAATCCGGGGAGTGGATTCCAGTTCGTCCGATGAATCAGGGAACCGGAACTGAAATACTTGTGTTGGGTGAGTTGACAGCGCGGAGGGAGGGTTGCTATACTCCCGCCTACAACGGCCCTCAGGGCCTACATAGCGCAAAGGTGGCGACGGAAAGAGTAGGCGTGCTCAGTAGGAGCTACAGAGAACCGGGGGAGCTGAGAACCGGGCTCGAACCGCACGCCGAACATGGCTCCTGAACCGCCGAGCTGAAACCAGGTGCGTTGTCGGGCTTGGGAGCCCGACCTACGACGACCTCCTTGGCAAGTAAGCTCGACCGGGTGCTCCCGTTACAGAGCCGGGGTCTCGGGCCCTCACCCCCTGCCCCTCTCCCATTGGGAGAGGGGAGACAGCGCGAAGGCTCGGTACCCTCAGAGGCCGATGTCGTGAGGCATCGGCGAACGCGGGTGGTAACGCGAGAGTGACTCATCGGCTCGCCCCTCGACGAGGGGCGAGTTTTCGTTCTCCTGTGGTTGTGGCACGCGCGGCCTCGCGCGTGAACACCTGCATCGGCGGGGCCGCCGATGCCACCAGAGACGGAGGTGGTCCAAGTGCTTGTATGGGGCATGCCTGGGTTTTCCCCAACCTGAATGGCTGACGGATCAGAGACCAAGAAGGAGAGAGACCCATGGCCAAGACGATTGCAGAGATCAACGAGAAGATCGCAAGTGGGAAGGTGGTGGTGGTGACCGCCGAGGAGATCATCGGCATCGTGGAGGAGGACGGCGCGGAGAAGGCGGCGGAGAAGGTGGACGTCGTCACGACGGGGACCTTCGGGCCGATGTGTTCCTCCGGGGCGTTCCTGAACTTCGGACACTCGAAGCCCAGGATCAAGGTGCAGAAGGCGTGGCTGAACGGCGTGAACGCCTATGCGGGCTTGGCGGCGGTGGACCTGTACATCGGCGTGACCGAGGTGCCGGACCATGACCCGCTGAACAGCGTGTTCCCGGGCGCCTTCGCCTACGGCGGCGGGCACGTCATCGAGGACCTGGTCGCAGGCAAGGATGTGCGACTGCGGGCCGTCGCCTACGGGACGGACTGCTACCCGCGCAAACAGCTCGACACGTGGGTCAACCTCGCCACGCTCAACGAGGCCGTGCTGCACAACCCGCGCAACGCCTACCAGAACTACAACTGCGCGGTGAACCTGGGCAAGGAGCGGGAGATCTACACCTACATGGGCGTGCTGAAGCCGGACCTGGGCAGCGCGAACTTCTGCAGCGCCGGCCAGCTCAGCCCGCTGCTGAACGACCCGCTCTACAAGACGATCGGCCTAGGCACGCGCATCTGGCTGGGCGGGGGCGTGGGCTACGTGACGTGGTGGGGCACGCAGCACAACCCGACCGTGCCGCGGCACGACAACGGCGTCCCCAAGGGCGGCTCCGGCACGCTGACGGTCTCGGGCGACCTGAAGCAGATGAAGCCCGAGTGGCTGCGCGGCGTGAGCTTCCGGGGCTACGGGGTGTCCCTGCAGGTGGGGCTGGGAATCCCGATCCCGCTGCTGAATGCCGAGATCGCACAGTACACCGCGGTGAAGGACTCCGACATCACCGCGCCGATCGTGGACTACAGCCAGGGGTACCCGTACTTCGAGAAGACCCCCGACCTGGGCAGCGTGACGTACGCCGACCTGCGCAGCGGGAAGATCACCGTGCTGGGCAAGGAAGTGCCGACCGCCTCGCTGTCCAGCTACTCCAAGGCGCGCGACATCGCTGAGACGCTGAAGGACCAGATCAAGACGGGGCATTTCGCACTGACGCAGCCGGTGCAATCGCTGCCGTCGGCGGACTCCGAGTACACGTTCAAACTGCTGGCCGAGCGGCCGGTCAACGGGGGAGGCATCTAACCATGGCATCACACAAGGTCGTCCTGCATTTCCCGCTACACCAGCTCAACCGGCCGGTGGTGAACGACCTGATCAAGACGTACGATCTGGACTTCAACATCCTCCGCGCCGAGGTCACGCCGGACGAGAAGGGCTTCGTCGTCCTGGAACTGACCGGCGAGGAGGACAACTTCCGCAAAGGCGTCGAGTGGCTGGACACGCTCGGCGTGACCGTGCAGCCGCTGAGCGAGGACGTCGTGCGCCTCGAGGACCGCTGCACCCACTGCGGAGCATGCGTGACGACCTGCCCGGTCGATGCGCTGTACGTCGAGCGCCCGAGCCAGCAGGTGATCTTCGAGCAGGACACGTGCATCGGCTGCGGGATCTGCGTGAAGGTCTGCCCAGCGGCGGCGATGGCGGTGCAGTTCTGAGATGTGATGAGCGCCCTCACCCCCGTCCCCTCTCCCAATGGGAGAGGGGCGAAGGGGTGAGGGCGCCTGCGGTGATTGGCGATGGCGGAACGGCAGGCGACGATCGAGATTCGGGGGATGACCTGCGCCGGGTGCGTCGGCAACGTCGAGCGCGCGCTCAATCGCACCGGCGGCGTGCTGGAAGCGGCAGTGAACCTCGCAACCGGCAGCGCCTCCGTCCGCTACGATGACTCGGTGACCGATCCCGAGGCCCTCGCGAAGGTCATCACGGCGGCCGGCTACGCCGCGCGGACAGCGTCGGCGGAGGAGAGCGAGGAGGAGCGACGCGCCCGGCAGGACCGGTCGGACGCCTCCGCCGACCGTGCGCAACTCCGCACGATCATCCTCGGCGCCGCCCTGACAGCCCCCTTGCTCGTCCTGGCCTTCCTATCCCACGGCGCGACTCAGACCTACGTCATGTTCGCGCTGGCGACGGGCGTGCAGGTGCTGCTGGGCGGGGAGTTCTACCGCAGCGCGCTGTCGGCCGTGCGCCACGGCGCGACGAACATGGACGTGCTGATCGCGCTCGGCTCGACCACCGCGTACGTCTACAGTGTCGTCCTCATGATCGTCAGCCCCCACGCGCACAGCTTCTTCGATGCCGCCGCCACGCTGCTGCTCATCATCACGGTCGGCAAGTATGTCGAGGCAGGAGCCACACGGCGCACATCCCGAGCCCTGCGCGAGCTGGCCGAGCTGGCCGCGAAGGAGGCCAGCGTCATCCGCGACG
>VGFC01000563.1 GCA_016869045.1 Armatimonadota bacterium | reverse complement strand
ACGTCCGCTGCGGCTCAGTTTGTGGGTGAAGACCCAGTCCCTCGGCGACTGCGAGATCACCGCGAACGTCGCGCTCTTTGCCGCCGACCACTGGCTCACTAGCCCCTGCCTCGCCTCAACGAAGCCCTCTGCTGACGCACCGAATCCGGTGGCGGAGATACGTACCGGCACGAGTGACTGGACGCGGGTCGAGGCAACGCTGGGGGCGGACCTCATCCCCGACGAGACGAAGAACCTCGCCTTCTACATCGACGCAAAGGGCGAGGGTGCAGGGAGCATCTGGTTCGACGAACTGGACCTCTGGCAGAATTAGGGACAGGCCCCAATCTCTGACGGACGTCATGTCAGAAATTGGGGCCTGTCCCTAGTTTTGCCGCCCACACGGCCCAGGCGTCCTTCTGCACGGGGTTGTCTCCCGCGCGAACGCTTGAGGTGCTGTGCCCGCGGTCGCGCTTCACGTCGAGGATGCGGAACGCCCGCAACCAGTCGCGCAGGTCGGCCTCGTCGAAGAAGTGGTGGAGGATTCCCGTCTCCGGGCCCTCGGCGAGGATGAAGCTGTTCGGCTCGACCTCCTCGCCGCTGCCGCAGCGCCAGTCGTCCGTGCTCAGGACGGTGAGGAAGAACTCCCCGCCCGGCCTCAGGACGCGCTGCACTTCGTCGATGGCCTGCTGCAGGAGCGCGCGCGGGTTGTGGTTGAGGACATTGGTCGAGACGCCTGCGTCGAAGGTCCCGTCCGCGAACGGGCAGGCGGTCATGTCAGCCCGCACGAGGTCCGCGGGCAGTCCGGCCTCCGTCAACTGGCGTTGGCAGACCTCCAGGCCGTTGGGGGCGACATCGCTGCCGATGACGCGGAAGCCCTGGGTCTGCAGGTAGGCCAGGTGCCGCCCGGCCCCGCAACCCAGGTCGTAGATCAGCCGCCGGCCCTCCTCGCGCCAGCGCGGCGCGACCGCGACGACTCCCGGATCGGGCTCCTTCCAGTGAAAGCGTGGGTCGAGGAAGAGGTCATTCCAGGACGGTCTCGCACTCACCAGGAGGCCTCCGGTTCGGTCATCCGAGATCAACGCCCTGTCGTCTCAGTTGCGTCTGCACCTGTCGCACGCTCACTTCCCGCGGCGTCGAGCCCTCGCTCGCCGCCGCCGCCGCGGCTACCCCCGCCGCCTGTCCGGTCACCATCGTCAGCGCCATCGTGCGCAGCAGGAACGGGTTCGTCTGACTGACACTTCGCCCCGCGCCCATCACCAGCCCCTCGACCCCCTTAGGCAGCAGGCAGCGGTACGGGATGTCGAACGTGTCATCGACGAAGGTCTGACAGCCCCAGGCCTTCGGCCCTTCGTGCTTCTTGAAGTCCCGCTGCACCACGCCCCGCCCGACCGCATCCTCGAATCGCACACCCTCGCTCTTCATCTCCGCCGTGAAGTCGAGTTCCCCCTCGATCCAGCGACTCGCGCGGATGCCCAGGTCGTCGGCGGTGCCGATCACACGCGCCCGCTCGAAGCCCGGCACGCGCTTCGTGAAGTACTCCGTGACCCGGAACGCCATCCGCTTACCGTCGGAGATGGCGCGCGTGATCTCGGCAATGTCGAGACCGTGAATCTCGCAGAACCCGGTGATGATGTGCACGACCCCCAACTCGCGGATCGCGTGCATCTGCAGGGCGGGCGTCTGGCTATGGACCCCCACGCGTTCCGCATACTCCCCGGTGCGCACGCCCTGCATGATGAGGTCCATCTCGTACCCGCCGCCATGCGGGAAGAGCAGCGTGCCGGTCTCCTCGTACTGCCGGCGGGCCTCGTCGAAGTCCCAGTCCACATCCATGTACGGCGCGTACTGCTCGGGGTTGTCGCTGAAGTACCGCACGAACCGATCGACATCAACGTTGCCCACGCGGAAGCAGTAGCTGTGCTTCGCCCAGCCGAGTTCCTCAATGGTGCGCACCGGTGCCCCCGCAAGGTAGGCCACATCCGCGTCGCCCGTGGTGTCCACCGTCGCCCTCGCCAGGATCGCCTCCCGCCCGGACTTGCTCTCGATGACCACGCCCCGCAGGCGTCCATCCTCCACCAGCGCCGCCGTGACGAGGGTATCGAGTAGGTAACCTGCCCCAGCCTCCTCGATCATCTCCGTCAGCGCCAGCTTCCCGCGCTCGATGTCGTAGATGATGTGGCCCTTGTGCCTGTGCCACGCTCGCCCGGGCCCGCTGCACTGCGCGAGCCTGTCTACGAACTCGAGCGAGTTCCCCCTCACGACCAACTCATGGCTCGGCGTGTGGTAGCAGTTGAAGACCGAGCAGCACATGCCCGCCGTCGCGACGCCACCCGGGAAGCCGTTGCGCTCGATCAGCAGCGTGCGCGCTCCTCCGCGAGCGGCGGCGACGGCCGCCGACACGCCGGCCAAGCCGCCTCCCGCCACAAGCACGTCCACCTCCGCGCGAACGGGAACCTCACGAGAGGGTTCGGTAACGGTTCCAGGTGTGCCGAGCCGGTTCTTCATCCAATGACCTCCCATCAGGGAACGCCGCCAGCATACTCGAATGCCCGGCCCCGCCTCAAGCAGGAGGCAGGCCCTGCCGCACTGAAGAACCCGTCGTCGTCTGTCGTAGGACGGAGCGCCAGCTCCGTCTCGCCGTCCGAAACGGAGGGTTCCCATGCCCGTCTTCCAGGCCGGACCGAATCAGGCGCCCGAGTGGTGCGAGTTGGAGCAGTTCGACATTGTCGAGCTGAAGCCGGGCGAGACCCACGTCTTCCCGCGGACGGGCCATCGCGAGAAGCTGATCGTGGGCAAGGGCCGCTGCCGCGTGGCCTACGATCTGCAGGAAGTGGACGCACCGCAGGGCGCCAACCTGGACCTCGATTCGCCCCACGGCCGGTTCGAGGTGCTCGTGATCTTCGAGGACACGACCCTCATCCGCATGGCGGGACGCTGGGGTGCGGAGACGGGCGGCTCGGGGGTCTTCGGCGGGGCCGAGGTCGCGGACCCGCGCGACGGCGGCGATCCCGTGGACTACGAGAAGCGCACTGGCTTCGACAACCACTACCACGACTGCGACGAGTACTGGATCATCTTCGAGGGGCGCGGGCTGGCGGTCTCGGAGGGGAAGCAGTACGAGGTCGGGCCGGGGGATTGCGTGGCGACCGGCATGGGTTTCCACCACGACCTGCCGCGCGTGCATGAGCCGCTAAGGGCCGTCTTCTTCGAGACCACGCTCGAAGGGCAGAAGCGCCTCGGCCACCTGTGGAACCACACCCACGGCGAGGCGGAGCCGAAGGCGGAACGCATCTGAGGGCGTGGACGACGAGCACGGCACTGGGCGTGATGAATCACGCCCCTACATGCGGGCACGATGAAGATTGTGCTGATAAAGGCATTGTCGGGATTGGTTGCACATTCCGCACTTGGCGGCCGGGTCTATGGGTGGCCGCGGGATTCACAACTGATTCGCAATTGCGCCGGTT
>VGFC01000562.1 GCA_016869045.1 Armatimonadota bacterium | reverse complement strand
GCGGCTACCACCTCGGGAACGTGTTCGTCGAGCGCGATCGCCTGTACGTGACGGGCACGAACATCTGGGACGGGGAACGGGTTGACCTGTTCGTCTCCGACGACATGGAATCGTGGGAGACGCGGAACGCCCTCAACCTCCCGGGCTACGGCATCTTCAACACTTCGATGTGCCGGGCGGAGGATCGGTATGTTCTGATGTTCGAGGTCGGCAGGCCCCCGGAAGTGGCGGGGGTTCCCTTCACGGCGCGCTTCGCAGTCTCGACGGACCTGCAGTCCTGGGAGCTGACACCGCCGGAATGCACCTACGCGAAGGAGCGCTACACGGCGCCCCACTGTCTGCGCTACCTGGACGGGCACTACTACAACTTCTACCTGGAGGCGAACCCCGGCCCGTGGTACGACCAGCGGGTGGTGCGCTCGCGGGACCTGGTCACATGGGAGCCGAGCCCTCTCAACCCGGTGCTGGAGGCCTCGGACGAGGACCGGATCATCGCGACCTCCCGCCTCACCGACGAGGAGCGCGCCCGCATCGCCACGGCAGTCAACCTGAATAACTCGGACATCGACTTCTGCGAGCACGAAGGACGCGTCATCATCAACTACTCCTGGGGGAACCAGCAGGGCGTCGAGCACCTGGCGGAGGCCGTGTTCGAGGGGACGCTGCGGGAGTTCCTGCTCGGCTGGTATCCGTGACGGCGCAGCACCGCCGGGAACTCCGGCGTCAGGAGGCGTTCCCCATGTTCGCCTCAGCGAGCCTCCCGATGGCGCTGTTCGCCGCCGTGCCGACACAGCCCGCGTTGCCGCCGGGCGTCACCACCGTCCGCGCGCACGGGGCGCTGGGCGACGGCCGAACGGATGACACCGCCGCGTTCCAGGCCGCCATCGACGAGGCGGCGCAGGTCGGCGGCGCCGTGTTCGTCGATCCCGTCAAGCCCGGGGGCGGGTACATCCTCACGCGCACCGTGGTGCTGAAGCAGGGCGTCTCTCTCATCGGCAGCCTCGCCGGCATGCCCTTCATCGCCTGGGAGGGCGTGCCACGAGAGAAGCAGACCGGCCCGGTAATCCTCGCCCGGCCCGCGCCCGATCAGTACACCAACCCGCCGAAGCGCCCCCTCTTCCACCTGATGGGCGGCAACACGCTTCGGGGGCTCTACATCCTCTACGACCGGCAGCCGTGGCCCTCCGATGCGGAGTTCGACGATCCGAAGTCTCCCTACCACTATGCGTCCCTGGAGGAGCTGACCCGCCGCTTCATCCCCGACCACGTCGCCCCGTGCGGCCCGACGATCTGCGTGCAGCCGGGCGTGGCCTCCACGACCATCGAGGACGTGACGTGCGGCCGGTACTACGACTTCTTCTACACCCCCGCCGGCGGCAAGATCATCATCCGGCGCTGCTACCTGTTCGGCTACCGCCGGGCGTTTGCGCTGCGGGAGGCCAAGGACGTCGTGCGTATCTCGGAGATCCACCTCGTCCCGAACGTGGAACTCCCCATCTCCTGGCAGCACGCGAAACTCCAGGCGGCCATCACCTCCGACCCGGGCAACATCGCCTTCGACTTCGGCAGCGTGGACGGCTACTCGGTTACGGATGTGGCGGCGTTCCTGATGCACACCGGGCTCAAACTCGGCGCGTCAGAGGACCGACCTTTCCTGGACCCCATGACCGGCGAGAAGGTCGCCTTCCCGTGGGGAGCGGGCCCGTGGGGCTCGGTGCAGAACGTGAAGCTCGACAACTGCGTGGTCGGCTTCGACTGCGTGACCGGCACTATCCTGCCCAACCAGCTCACCAACGTGATGATCCACGTCAGCCTTGCCGGTGACCGCAAAGTGCAGACCACCGACGGGGAAGTGTCGCGGCAGGCGGCCTTCGTCATCGAGCCCGGGTTCGCGGGCGCGACCCTCCAAGTCCAGAACCTCTCGCTCAGCTCCTTCGCCCCGCTGAACGTTGCCGCGAACGGGCGCATGGTCCAACAGGACAACGGTCGCGCGTTTCTGCTCGACTGCCCCGGAATCCCGGAGCGCAGGGACTACGCCGACCGCGCCCAGGCGCACCTGGAGATCTTCGGCCTGACCATCTCCAACATCCCTCAGACCCACTTCCTCGCGCGCACCCCCGGCACGACCTCCACCGTCCGTGCCCACGGCGTCACCCACAACGGGATCGCGCTCGGGGATCTCCTGCTGCCCAGCGGCGGCCAGTGACCCACCGGGCCTCTGACGCGACGTCGAGGGCGAGGACGGCGGGTCGGCTCCGGCGAACGACGTGCTGGTCACAGATCGCGGCAGGGCCGACCCCGCCGAAGGGAGCAGACCATGCGTCCGGGTCAGAGTGCCATGTGGGTCCTTGGGTTGACGGCCCTCTCGCTCAGTGGAACCGCGCACGCCGCCCTCCGCGCAGGCGCGAGTAAAGTCGCGATCACGCCGCCCGCCGACATCGGGCCGGTCTCGCTCGGGGGGTACGGAGACCGGCAGGGGGCGCAGTACGCGGGCGTTCACGATGATACCTTCGCCCGCGCTCTGGCTCTGCAGGGCGACACGGCGAGTTGCGTGATCGTGACACTCGACCGCCTGGAGGTGCCCCAGTACTTGCACGCCGACGTGTGTGCGGCGCTGGCTGCCGGGCCTGCCCTCGCGTTCCCGGTTGGGCCCGACAACCTGGTCATCACGGCCTCGCATACGCACTCCGCTCCCGAGAACCTGGCGCGCGAGGGTGATCTGTTCCCGCTCGCCTTCGGCCGCTTCAACCGGGCGCTGTACGACTGGATGGTCCGCCAGATCGACGCGGTCGTCCGGGATGCCGTCTCCCGCCTGCGACCGGCGGCCCTGGGCTCCGTGCAGGTCGAGCTGGAGGGACTCGTCGCGAACCGGCGCGGAGGCGCCACCATCCACCCCACGCTGACGGCGGTCTGGGTCACGGGAACGGATGGGCAGCCCATCGCAGTCCTCACGAACTTCGCCGCCCACCCGACCATGCTTGGCCCAGAGAACCTGCTGATCTCGGGTGAGTGGCCTGGCGAGATGGAGCGCCGGGTCGAGCAGACCCTCGGCGGCGACGCTGTGTGTCTCTTCACGAACGGCGCTCAGGGCGATCAGCGACCGGCCGGCGACTTCGGCGCAGGCTTCGAGCGCGTGGCGGCGTACGGGAAGCGCCTGGCCGACGCGGTTCTCGCCTCGCGCACGGAAGCCCGCCCGAGTGCCGACGCCGTCCTGCGAACCGCGAGCGAGGAGCTGGCTCTTCCCCAGCGTGTGGCTTCCCCGGCCTTTGCCGCCTCGGCGAGCGCAGAGTACCCGATCCCGCCCGAGCAGCTCACGGCGGTCCTCAGCGCGCTCTTCCCGGCCAAGGCGCGCGCGCACGCGGTGCGGCTGGGAGAGGCCCTGCTCGTCACGGCGCCGGGGGAGATGACGGCCGACCTGGGCGCCGATGTGCGGGCCCGCGCCGCCCCGGCGATCAAGCACCCC
>VGFC01000561.1 GCA_016869045.1 Armatimonadota bacterium | reverse complement strand
ACTTTGCACTTCGCACTTCTCACTGTCCGTGCTCGCGGGCGCAGTTCCCGCGCCGCCATCCTCAGGCGTGTGTTCCGGCATGGTGGGTTACCTCCTGGGGGTTGACGGCAGTGCGAAGTGATGAGTGAGAAGTGCGGAGTACGGCGACGCCGTTTGACTCATCACTTCGCACTTCTCACTTCGCACTGCCGGCAGTGTCCGTCATCCTGTCTGATCCTGTGCATCCTGTTGAGTGAGCCGTTCGACTTCCGCTTCGATCTCGGCTTCGGACCAGTCGGGGAAGAGGCGGCGGAGGCTGGCCTCTTTGCTGGCGAGGCCGGCGCCCTGCAGCGAGACTTCGTCCTTGATGCTCGCCGAGAGGTCGGGCGGGAGGCCGTCGCCGAACTCGAGGCCGATCTCGTCGGGTTCCAACGGACGAACGGCGGTCTCAGGTCTCATGTCTCTGGTCTCTGGTTGACGACCCGACGTTGCGCCCGAGACCTGAGACCCGAGACCTGAGACATGCCTTACGTGCATCTTGGTTGCGATGCTCAGCAGCTTGCGGAGGCCGGGCTCCCATTGCAGGCGCTTGCCGGCGATGGTGGAGGTGGTGAGCATCTGGCGCAGGCGGATGGCGAAGCCGCTCTCCGGCGCGCTGCCGGAGCCGAAGCCGAAGCTCTCGGGCGAGATTCCCGCGACCAGGAGAATCATGTGGGTCAGCTCGTCGGCCTCCGCGCGGGCATCGGCGAGCTTGCCGTCCCAGGTGATGTACTGCGGCGGCGGCTCGTCCTGGACCAGCGGAATCGCGCGGATGCGGTCCATCGGCAGGCGGCCCTGCTCGTCCAGGAAGCTCTCGTCGATGGCGAGCAGCGGGTCGGCGTGCTTGTCGAGGATGTTCCCCAGCTGCGTGCGGCGGCGATTGAGCGCCTCCTGCAGCGAGATGAGGTCCGCGTAGTCGCTCTGGCCCCAGATTCCCGTTTCCGCGACGCGGCGGTTCGGGACGTGCACGATGGGGATCACGTCGAGCCCGGTCTCCACCGTCTCCGGGAGGTCCGCCGTCTCCTCCAGCGCCGACAGCTCCACCCGTCGCCGGTAGTAGCGGCTCTCACCCGGCACGGCGACCAGCTTCCACAGGCGGTTCTCGATCAGGCCGGGCTCGTGGTACTCCTCGCGGAGGAGGGCGACGGAGGTTAGGGGTTCGGCGTTTGGGGTTCGGGGTTGGGCGGCCCCCAACGCGGAGCCCCGAACCCCGAACCCCGAACCAGCCGTTACCACCCACGCCAACGACACCGCCCTCAGGGAGTCCGTTGCCCCGGGGTCGAGGTGGGGGAAGTAGCAGCTTGGGGGCACGCCTTCCATGACGACGGCATCGCGCTGCGCGTCGTAACGGACCCTCAGGACCGTGTCACCCCGATAGGAGCCGCCCAGCGCACCCTCGTAGCACAGCTGCGGCCAGCTGTTGCTCTGGCAGAGGTGGTCGAGCAGCCGTTGGGAAGCAGCGGTTTGGGGTTCGGCGTTCGGGGTTCGGCGTTCGGCACGCCCCAACCCCGAACCCGGAACCCCGAACCCGGAACCGCCTTTCGCCCGGGCCTTGGGCGCTTCGCCGAACAAGCGGTGGGCGGTGAGCCGCGAGATCGCGCCGAGGACGTTGGTCACTACATACGGACCCTCGTCCGGCCGGCGGTAGGGGTCGAAGACCTCCTGGTGCCGACCCAGGAAGAGCCTCAGGTGGGTGTCGTAGTCCCGCAGCCGCCTCTCGTCCGCCGCCGTGGGCGGCCACCGGTCACCGGGTACGGTCGTGTCGATCGTGTCTACTGAGATCACGAGTCGTCTCCCTCGCAGTCTTCTCCAAGTGTCGCTGAGCCAGGCCACGGCGTGCCTCCTGTAGGGGAAAGGCGGGGTAACGACGGGGGAGAGGCGGGGGAGAGGCGGGGAACGTCAACGGCCACACACGGGCTGGCGCGACTCTCGTTGTCCCCCGTCGTTTCCCCGTCGGTCCCCCGTCACTCCCCCGACGTTCCCCCGTCGTTGAGGTCCAGCCAGCGGTTCGGTTTCATGGTTGTCTCCCTTCGCGTAGGGCGTGGCGAGAATCAGTGCAACCGGCAACTTCCTTGCGGCGTATGCAGGCAGTGAACCGGGGGCCGCCGTGAGGAGTCCTAGAGAACGGGGGCCCAGCCCGCCGGCCGTCGGCCGGCGCTCGGAGGATGAGGGTGATGTTGAGGAAGCAACTGCAGGCAATCGCGGTATCGCTCGTACTGCTCGCACTCGTGGTGGCGGCGTTCGTGGTGCTGGCGATGAGCCGGAGCGTGCCGTACGATCGGATGGCGGAGGAGCCCGTGGCCGACGACTCGGCGATGCCGGCGCCCGCGGCCCCAGGCCCCGGGGGGCCCAGCGCAGCAGGCGAGGCAGCCGCTTCTGCCCCCGGGGCGCCCGGCAACACGATCCCGGTGCCGGTGCCCATCGCTCCGGGCCCGACGAGCATCTCACCTAACGCGGAGTCTGCCCAGCCGGCTGCGGCGGCGCGTCCCGATGAGGGTGACGAGGCGCCCCGCACCACGCAGTTCTCAGTGAGCTGAGGATGGTGTCCGGACCATACCGAGGCGTCTGGTTGGCCGCGATCGTCGTCGCACTGGTGGCGGCGACTCTCGCCGCGCTCTGGCACAAGGGGCGGCCGCACGGGTCCCTGAGGCCCGACCGCAGCCGGGAGTCGGTACTTCCGAAGGGCCCGATCGGCGGCGGAGCACCCGCCGGGGCGATGCCCGGCCTGATGGGTGGCCCTCCGGGCGGGGGCATGCCCGGCGGGATGATGCCCGAGGGGCCTCCCGGGGGCGCCATCGCGGCGGAGTGCGGGTCACACCTGCAGCGGCTGGCCCGCGCGATCAACATGTACGGCGTGGACTACGACGACCATCTGCCCCTCGCGCAATACTGGTGTGACGCCACGTACCCGTATGTCCTGTCCAAGGACCTCTACTGCTGCCCGGCCAAACCCGAGGTCCCGGGCTACGCCTTCAACCGGAACCTTAGCGGCGCGCGGACCCGCGACCTGGACCAGAGCGGGTTCCTGGTGCTGCTCTTCGACTCTTCGGCGGGACGGATGAACGCCGCCGACACCGGCCAGAGCCTCTGTAGACCCCCCCGACACGTCACCAGCAACAGCTTCGGCGACCTCGCCGGACACGTCATCCGCCCGGGCAATGTCGAGCCCTCCGCTCTTCGCTGGCGGTAGGAGCGGCTTCAGCCGCGACATGTGACCTGCTGAATCCGCGATACATGCAGGGACAGTGGGGCGGGCATTCTTGCCCGCCGAGGGCGGTGGCGGGCAGGAATGCCCGCCCCACTGTTTCCGCGGTGGCAGGAATGCCCGCCCCCCTGTCTCCGCGGTGGCAGGAATGCCCGCCCCCCTGTCTCCGCGGTGGCAGGAATGCCCGCCCCACTGTTTCCGCGGTGGCAGGAATGCCCGCCCCCCTGTCTCCGCGGTGGCAGGAATGCCCGCCCCCCT
>VGFC01000560.1 GCA_016869045.1 Armatimonadota bacterium | reverse complement strand
CGCGTACAGCGAGGGCTGGAGGCCCGTAGCCTGCTCGTAGGCGGCGGAGGTCTCGGGGATGAACTGCGCCACGTGCGCCGGCCCAACCAACGCCACGGCGCACCCGCCGAAGCCCGCGCCCGTGAGCCTCGCGCCGAGGCAACCCGGCACCTCTCGGGCCATCTCGACCATCGCATCGAGTTCGGTGCAGCTCACCTCGTAGTCGTCGCGGAGGCTGTCATGCGATTCGTTCATGAGCGCACCGAAGGCCGCCAGGTCCCCGCCCTTCAGCGCCTCCGCCGCCCTCAGGGCACGGTCGATCTCGGTGACCACGTGCCGGCAGCGTCTGAAGGTCGTGGCGTCCATCTCCCTCTCCGCCGCGTGGAGCTGCCCAAGCGTCGCCTGGCGAAGGTTGGGGACGCCGAGCTGCGCGGCGCCCGCCTCGCACTGCGACCGGCGCTCGTTGTAGGCCGAGTCGCCCAGCGAGCGCGCCTTGGCGGTATCACACACCACGAAGGTCGCGTCCGCGGGCAGGGGGGCCATTTCGTAGGCCAGGCTCTCGCAGTCCAGCAGCATGGCCTTCGACCGCTCGCCCAAGGCCGAGATGAACTGGTCCATGATTCCGCACGACACGCCGACGAAGTGGTTCTCCGCGCGCTGGCACAGGAGCGCCAGATCGGGCCGCGGCATGGAGGCTCCCGCCACGGTCAGAAGCACGAGCGAGGCCGCGAGCTCGATGGCCGCGGAACTCGACACGCCGGAGCCCACGGGAACGTTCCCACCGATGGCGAGATCGGCTCCCCGCAACGCACAGCCCGCCCTCTCCAGCTCCGTCGCCACGCCGCGCACGTAGTTGACCCACCGTCTCGACGAGTCGCGCTCGATCCGGTCGAGGCTGAACTCGTCCCCATCGTTCTTGTCGCGGGCCACCATGCGCACGATTCGGTCTGGCCGCGCCCTCGCCGCGACGTGAATGTACCGGTCGATCGCGATCGGGAAGACGAAACCGCCGTTGTAGTCGGTATGCTCGCCGATCAGATTCACGCGCCCCGGCGCCGACGCGACGAACTCGGCCTCGAGGCCTTGGCCGAAGGCCTGACCGAAGGCGTCCTCAATCGTCGCGAGTTCCTCTCGCGAGCACGCGTCGTTGAGTGGGAGGTCCGTCCGCGTCATCTACCTGTGCAACTCCGCTGCCGGCGTGTCACGAAGACGGCTCCGCAGTCGCCTCCGGGGTCTCCTCAGCCGGAGTCTCCTCCTCCTCAATCCACAGTTTCCCGCGGCCGCCGCAGAACGAGCACCGCACGATGGTCCAGTCCTTGGGCCGACGGCCGGAGGCGAGCAGGCAGTCGCTGCAGCTCTTGCCGCCGTGGGTCCGGCACTGCTTCTTGCCCTGGCAGTGTTCGCACTCTACCAACTTGCGCATCGGGCGCACTTCCCTTCTGGTGGAGTCAATGCGCGTCGGCTCTCAGCCGCACATTCTCCGTCCTATGGACCCGGACCTGCCGAGGTAAGAGACCACGCCTCGATCACGGGAGCGGAGACGGCGTAGTGGCGCCGCTCTGCCCCAGCTCCCTTGCCCGTCGGCAGCGCCGGAAGGGCCGGCCCGCCGATCAGCTCCCGCCACGTCGTCGAGTCCAGGGCCGCGCGGGTGACTGCGATGAGGGCCTCCAGCCCCGCGCGCGTCGCTGCGTCGGCCGAGGCGGGTACGGTCGCTGACCGTACGACGCGCTCCAATGCGCGCGCCGCCTCCGCTCGATGGCCGGGTGTGCCGCCGAAACCGAGGCACGCCGCCTCCCAGAAGCGCCCTTCTCGCTCCTCACCAATCGGGGCCTGCGACACAACGAACCATCCACCGGCCGTCTCGACGAGGGAGGTCTGCTCGCCGCCGCGACCGAGGAGCGCAAGGCCGCTCACCGGGTCCTCGCGCGTCGCCGGCCCGTCGCCGGTGCCTCGGAGCGCCTCGGGAAGAAGCCTCCGCGTGACGAGATCTGCCGCGGGCCCTCGCGGCAGGACCATGCGCGGGTCGATCCCGTCGTACGCGTAGTACGGATCGCCGTCGCGGAAGCCCAGCCGCCGCATCGCGTCGGTCAGCTCGCGGAACATCGGCCGGACCGGCTGCTGCCACACGAACCACCCGTTGGTGCCGTCGGTCGCCCGGCCCTCGATTGCGATCACTGGCTTGCGGTCGTACGCCGCCGGGCCTCCCAGCAGCGTCCAGCCGTCCGGTTGGGCCAGCACCAGAGGTCCTCCCAGGTCCCTTCGTTCCGTCCCGCCGGTCGCGGCGGCCGGTGTTCGCGGGTCGGGCAGGTCTGCCTGAAACGAGGCCAGGACCTCCCGCGCCGCACCCCCAGTCGCGTCCATCCGGCCGGCGGGCGCCAGCACGCCCGTCAGCAGACCCGCGCCATCTGTGGCCGCAAGCGAGAAGCGCCCCTCAAGCGCCTGCCCATCCGCCTCGGCCTTCACCCGCAGCCACAACGCGCCCCCGGCCGCCGGCTGCCGGTCGCACGAGACCAGGCGAACGCCGTCGAGCCCGCCCAGGCATTCGGCGATGAGATCGGCCGCCTCGACCCAACCCGGCGCACCCTCCGGGCAGCGCACCGGCGCCAGCAGCAGGCTGGCCCCCTCCCGGGATGACACGCGCACGCAGTTCCCCTCGACCGCACATCGCCAACCAAGCGGCGGCGCCAGCGAGAACCCCGTCGGGTCCGCGTAGGTCTCCCCACGTGGGGTCGAGGTGGCCGGCGTGCCGCTCTCCGGAGTCGAGCCACCCTCCGTCCTGGGAGGAGGAGTGGGCGAAGCCTCCGTCGCTCGCCCCGGCGACAAGGGGCGCGACGGCCCTACCGCCGGCGCACCGCCGGTCAGCGCAAACCCCGAGAGCACGGGCTCAAGGTAGTCATTGCGCGCGCGGTCGAAGGCGCCCGCTTTTGTGAACGTTCCGACCACGTAGGCTCGCGTGCCGGCAACGAACGCCGCGAAGAGCGACCCCTGTTCGCCGCCGTCGGCGCCTTGGGCCACGCCCTGCACGAGCACGCCCTCCCCCACCCCAGGCGCGCGGATTGCCTCCACTCCGAGTCGGCGGTAGCGCATGGC
Source organism: Armatimonadota bacterium (assembly GCA_016869045.1). Lineage (GTDB taxonomy): Bacteria > Armatimonadota > Zipacnadia > Zipacnadales > VGFC01 > VGFC01. Next base: position 421 of record VGFC01000560.1, on the reverse strand, counting down.
GGCTGCCAGTAGGCGCTCGTGCTCCTCCGCCGCTCCCTCAGGACCCGACACCCCGACGCTCATGTGCCAGGTGACGATGGAGACCAAGGGCGCACCGGCCTCCGCGGGACGCAAAGTCAGTCCGTGATCCGGCACGTCGCGCGTGATCTGCCAGCCGCGCGGCACGTTCAGCGCAAACCCAGCCTGCGACCACCAGCCGGAATCCTGGGCGGTGACCGTAGAAAGCGCGAGCGCCAGGGCCACTGCTCCGGCCCCGGCGAAGGACCGCCTCATGCGACATCTCCGAACCAATGGCATTCCCGAACGTCTACAGCTAAGTAGGAACCCGCGGTTCTCGTCCGAGCCGTTCCCGTGTCGGGGCACCGTTCTCATCCGGGCCGTTGCCGTGTCGGGGCGCCGTTCTCGTCCGAGCCGTTCCCGG
>VGFC01000559.1 GCA_016869045.1 Armatimonadota bacterium | reverse complement strand
CGTCTACCGCGAGGCCCGCTGGACGGTCCGCCGGCTGGCCTTCAAGAACCCGCTACTGAAGTGCGACGGCCTGCTGTTCGTCCGGCGCCATCACCCGCACGCGATGCACCAGTGCGCCCGGCGGCTGGGTACGTTCACGCTCCCCGGCGGCGACATCTGCATCCTGAGCGAACTCCGCGCCGATGGCCAGGCGGAGGTGCGGCGGATCACTGAGGGCCTCTTCCCGCGCGGCACCTTCGGTCGGCCCGACCTCTCGTTTGACGGCAAGCGAATCGTCTTCGGCTATGCCCGCGAGCGCGAGGCGGGCGCGAAGCAGATGGACTACGGCGGCATCTCCGAACAGACCGCGCCCCTGTACGCCGAGCATCAGGTCGGCCCGAGCCATGAGTTCCAGGTCTGGGAGATGGGGCTCAGCGGCGATCCGCCCCCCGGTCAGCTCACGCAGGGCCCCAGCGAGAACAGCGACCCGCTCTACCTGCCGGACGGACGGATCGCCTTCATGTCCCATCGGGCGGGCGGGCTGGTGGAGTGCGGCGACTGGGCGCTCGCGTACTGCGTGTACACCATGGCGCCCGACGGGACGGATGTGCGGAAGACCACCGTCAGCAAGGACGGCGAGTGGGACCCCTTCCTGTTGGAGGACGGGAGGATCGGCTTCACCCGATGGGAGTATGTGATGAAGTTCTGGTCGCCCATCCAGATGCTCTGGTCGGTGCGGCCGGACGGGACCGATCCGCGTCTGATCTACGGGAGCGACCTGAGCCAGACCTATGCCTACCCGCTCAACTACGCCTCTGCGCGGCCGATCCCCGGGACGAGCAAGCTGGCCTGCATCGGCTCGGCGCACCACAACACCGGGGCCGGGCCGCTGTGTACCGTTGACCTGTCCATCGGCCCGAACGACGCGACCGGGCTGCAGCGCCTTACGCCGGTGCGCTTCGTCGAGACGCCCGACCAGCAGGCGGATGCCGGTTGGTATGACTGCCCCTACCCGCTGAGTGACAAGTACTTCCTCGTCTCCTACAGCTTCTCGCCGAACGAGACCGAGACGACGGGCTATGGCCTCTATCTGCTCGACACCTATGGCGGGAAGGAACTGATCTACCGCGACGAGGAGCTGTCGGCGCTCTTCCCGACGCCCATTCGCGCACGACAGCGGCCGGCTGCGCTGCCGGCGCTCACCGAGGAGCGCGCCGCCGACTGCGGTGAGTTCATCCTCCAGGATGTGAGCGAGGGCCTACCGTCGTCGATGCGAGGTGAGGCGAAGCACCTGCAGGTCGTCGAGTGCCACGAGCGCCAGATTCACACGAGCCCGTACGCCATCGAGGTCGGCCCGGACTCGGGCTTCGAGACCAAGACCGTTCTGGGCACGGTCCCGGTGGAGGGCGACGGTTCGGCGTACTTCCGCGTGCCTGGGGGGAAGAGCGTCTTCCTCAGTGTCCTGGACGCGAACTACCAGGCGCTTCACACGATGCGGAGCGTCACCAATCTGCAGCCGGGCGAGCGGACGGCGTGCGTGGGCTGCCACGAGGGCAACCGGCGCGCCGTGCCAGCGAACCGCTTCCCGCTGGCCATGCGGCGAGCGCCCTCGGAGATCGAGCCGCCGCCCTGGGGCGTGCAGCCGATGGAGTTCGGGGCGGTGGTGCAGCCGGCGCTCGACAGGCAGTGCGTGAGCTGTCACGACGGCTCGAGCGCGGCGAGCCATTCCTTCGACCTGACGGCCCGCGAGAGTCGCTTCTGGATGGGCATCCCGCTCCCCGTGTCGTACTACAACCTCCGGCAGTATGTCCGCCATGCGCCGATCAACCAGTACTTCCTGGCGCCCGGCTCGTTCGGCTCGCGGGTCAGCCCGGTGATGGAACTGCTGGCGAAGGGGCACTACGGCGTGAAGCTCGACACCGCGGACTGGCGCCGCCTCTGCGCGTGGATCGACTGCAACGCACCGGGAATCGGGGACTATGAGGTCGCGAGCTATGCGCGCCGCGATGAGCGACGGCAGGCGGAGCGCGCGGTGCTCGTCGAGCGGAGAGGCGGCAGCGTGGAGCAGCGGCGGAAGCTCCTCGCCGAGAGCCTGCCTCCGGGGCAGCGCCTGGCGTGCTACCTCGACTGCGGGCCGATGCTTGCCGACGGCGCGGAGGGTGGGGTGCGAATCCGGGAGATCGCCGGCTCGCCGTACCGCTACGGCGCGAGCGAGGACGTCGCCGCGCCGTGGCACGACGACATCAGCTTCGACGGGCAGCAGGTCGTCTTCGAGCTGGACGGCCTCCAGCCCGACCGACGCTACACGCTGGGCTTCTCCTGGTGGGACCACAACAACGCCGGCCGGGAGCACTCCGTCACGCTCGTCGAGCCCGCGGGCCTGAGACACGCCCTGCTCCCGCGGACGCGGCTGCCCGCCTGGGCAGACAAGCAGGAGAAGCCCGTCGAGCTGACCGTGCCGCTGCCCTCGGTCGCCGGCCCATGTCGTCTCCTCTTCACCAACGAGGCGGAGAAGGGGAACGCGGTGGTCAGCGAGGTGTGGGTCGTCGAGGGCTAGCGCGCAATCCGAGGGCACGATCCCAGTTCGGTACGACCAGATTGGGTCATGTCCCCAGTTCAGCGCAGCGGCTCCGTCCGTCGTCCTTGGGCGAGGGACCTGCCCAGAGAGTCGCCGTTGGTGTTGCTGGGAGCGCCGGCACCCTTGCCGGCAGAGGTGGCCGCCGTTGGCCTGCCCATCGGCAGCATGCTGACCGACACCCAAGCCGACGGCTTGCCACCACTGCCGGCAAGGGTGCCGGCGCTCCCAGCAAGGACATCCCGATCTTCTGGGGGTGCTGGGCGCGGCATGGGCAGCTTGCGCGAAAGGAGTTACGAGATGGTCACCGCAAGGTCGGCGTCTGGGATAGTGGGCGCCTCGCTGGTGTGGTGGGTGCTTCTGGCCCCGCCATGTGCCTCGCAGGGCCAGAGGCCCGACGAGGCGGCGGGTGGTTCGGCGATCGAGAGGCTGCTGGCCGGGCAGTTCGCGTGGCGGGCTGGGCCGCCCCTGATCAGCCATCCGGAGTCTACGACGGACACCTACCTCTCGATCAAAGACCCCTCCGTGGTGTACTACGAGGGCCGATGGCACCTGTTCTGTTCGGTCATCCGCGACGGCGCGCCGTACCAGACGGAGTACCTGTCATTCGGTGACTGGGACAGCGTCGCGGATGCGGAGAGGCACGTGCTCACGATGCACCAGGGCGGCCGCTTCGGCGCGCCGCAGGTGTTCTACTTCGCGCCGCACGGCAAGTGGTACCTCATCTGCCAGGCGATGCACGACACGTGGGATCCTCAGTATGCAGCCGCCTATGCCACCACGAGTGACATCGCAGACCCCGACTCTTGGAGCCCCCTCAAGCCCCTCGGCGCGCGTTCGGCGGACGGCAAGCCCGGGCTCGACTTCTGGATCATCTGCGACGACCAGAAGGCGTACCTGTTCTTCACGACCCTGGACGGGTGCATGTGGCGCGAGGAGACGAGCCTGGGCAGCTTCCCA
>VGFC01000558.1 GCA_016869045.1 Armatimonadota bacterium | reverse complement strand
GCCAGTTGCGCGAGGCGTCCGAGCTTCACGAACTTGCGCTCGCGCGGGTCGGCATCAACCACCGGCAGCGCTCTCATGGCCTACCTCAGAATCGTGAAGTCACGCTTTACAATACCACCATCCCGCGCGCCTGTCAAGCCGAACTTCCGCGAGCCCGGCAGGGGGGCAATCGGACATATAGACGCTAGGACATCCAAACATGACAGCGTGACAACCGATAGACAGACAAATAGGGAGACATAACAACATAATTACGCTAAGGATCTAAAGCGCAAGGGCTCCCAGATGGGGGTCCGCGATATCGGTCCTTGGGCGCCATGTTGGTCATGTACGAAATAACCTGACATCATCGGGTCGTTGTAGGGGCAGAGCGTGCTCTGCCCACGCCGTCGGTTCGAACAACACCTGGGCAGAGCACGCTCTGCCCTACAACGACACCCGCCAAGTTATTATCTGCATGGCCATAATGGCGCCCCTACAGGGGCGGGCGCGATGAATCGCGCCCCTACACGGGAACGGCTCGGACAAGAATCGCGGACTCCTAATGAGCTGTCGGGGCGCTCTGGCCGTCCCCCGTCCGCCGGGACCTTGCCTCTCCTGCCAGACGTGATAACACCAAGACATAATAAGAGGATAACAGGATAGTGGTATCATGTCGAAACGTCTAGGTGTCAGAAACTCCCGGCGCCCGAATACCTATGCCGCGCTGGGTTCTGCACGCCCTCGAGCTGCCTCCAAGGGCGGCTCCACGGAGGGACGGAAGTGGCATGGGGGAGAATAGGGGAGAGGCGCCGGGTTTGGAACTCAGGGAAGGACAGGCCGTGACGGAGAGCGATCCCTCGACTGTCGGCGTCGCGGTGCTCCTCGTCGATGAGACGGGGCGCGTCCTGGCGCGTGCCCCAGCGGGCGAGCGGTTGGGCGCTTCCCCCACGGAAGCGCTGCGGCGCGCTGTCGCCGAAGCCTTGCGCACAGGGGAAGCTGCGCGGCTTGGGGTGGAGATCGGCGACGGTGAGGGTTGGCCCCACGAGGTGTCCGGCGTCGTCTTGCCCTTAGCGCCTGCGGTCAGTCAGCCCCTCGCGGCCGTCATCCTCCGGCCGGCCTCGTCGGCGCTTCCTGAAGGTGGGGAAGAGGACGCCCGCGCCGAGGTGCGCCGGGCGATCGGCGAGATCGCGCATGAGCTCGCGCGTCCGTTGTCCGCGGTGCTGAGCTACGCGGAACTCGCCCTGGCTGATCCCGAGCTTCCCGAGGTTGCGCGCACGCGCCTGGCGATGGTCGTGGAACACGCCGAGGCCTGCCGGCAGATCATCCACCGTTCCCTGGAGATCGGACTGGCGGCCGTCTCGCCGGCCGAGCCGGTGGACCTGAACGCCGTGGTTCGCCGGGCTACGGCGTCCATCGCGCACGTGATCGACGCCTCGGGTGTCGAGCTGACCCTGCGCCTGGCCCCTTCCGTGCCGGAAGTGTCCGGCGCCGCCCCCGATCTGACCGCCGCGGTCCGCAACCTCCTGGAGAACGCCGTCGAAGCGGCCTCAGCGCATCCCCGGCTCTCGTCCTCTCCGTCGCCTCGCGTGGAGGTGCAGACCGAAGCGACGGCGACGGGCCTCCGCCTGACCGTCCGCGACACTGGGCCCGGGCTCGATCCGGCGATCGCCGGCCGCATCTTCGAGCCTTTCGTGTCCACCAAGGACGCCGACCAGGCCACGGGTCTGGGCCTGTCGCTCGTTCGGCGGATCGCGCTCGAGCACGGGGGTCAGGTCACGGCCGCCTCACCGCCGGAGGGGGGCGCCGTCTTCGTCCTCGAGCTTCCCGTCTCCCGCGTTCCCGTCGCGATGCCGCCCCCGCCGGTGCCTGAGGCCGTGGCCCCGCCGGCCGAACGGGGGCCGCTGCGCGTGTTACTGATCGATGACGACGCCTCGATGCGCCAGCTCCTCAAGGCCTACCTGGACACGCTGGGCTACGAGGCCACCGAGGCGGGGGATGGGGAAGAGGGCCTGCGCGCGGCTGTCGCGGGGGGGTACGATGTCATCATCTGCGACATCAAGATGCCCTGCATGGACGGGCTCGAGTTCCACCGGCGCCTGTACGCCGCCTCACCCGAGCGCGCACAGCTGGTGATCTTCTCCACCGGCGTCCTGCCGTCTGACCCGGCCTTCGAGAGCCTCAGCGCCCTCGGCAGGCCCCACCTGCGCAAGCCGTACCGCCTGGCCTCCCTCAAGGCCGCCCTTGCCGCGCTGAGAGGCGACGGCTGAAACACGAAGAGCACGAAGGCGAGGAAGAAGCACGAAGACGACATCCCGTTCTTCGTGTCTCTTCGTTGGCTTCGCGCTCTTCGTGTTGCAGGCCGTTGCCGTTCCCGCGCAACATCCTTGCCGGGCTACGTCTCGCCCATCAGCCACCGCTTCAGGAAGGGCAGGGCGCCCTCGACGCGGATCTCGTGCCCGCCGTCGTGGAGGTCCATCTCGCAGCGGTCGCCCACGCCGAGCTTGTCGTAGTGGGCCTTGGTGCGCCGGAACTCCTCGACCACGTACGGCCACCAGGCGATCCCGTCGCACTTGCCGGTCTGGACCATGTAGGGCCGGGGGCAGATGAGTGAGGCGAGGTCGCTGTCGCAGAACTGGGTCAGCCACCCGGGGATGAAGATATGCTCTTCGTTGACGGAGAGGAAGCAGCTGTAGCGGGGGTCGTCCACGACCATCTTCTTCAGGCGGTCGTTGAACCATGCGCAGTTCACGCCGACGCCGATCCGGCGCTCCAGCGGCAGCGTGAACGACGTGTACGCGCCGCCCAGGCTGATTCCGTACATCCCGACCCGGCTCGTATCCAGCCCATCCACGGTCTCCAGGTAGTCGATCAGGCGGCTGAGCTTCTGGATTTCCAGGCCCCAGAGGGTCTTCCTCAGCATCAGGCACAGCCGGTGGTAGCGCGCGCGGGGCGGCCCTTCGGTGATGTGCATGGGCGCGAGCACCGCGAAGCCCGCCTCGACCATCCGCTGCCCGTACGCGCGGTAGATGTCGCTGTCATCGTCGAACCCGAACACCCGCTCCGGCGAGCTACCGATGCCATGCTGGCAGATCAGCACCGGCCACGGGCCGTCGATGTGCTTCGGGAGCGCGAGCACGGCGCGGGCGGTCAGTCCCTCGGCCACCGGCAGCGTGATCCACTCCGCGTGGATGCGCTCCGTCTCGAGGAACGGCTCCGTCTGTGCCGCCAGTGGCAGAAGCTGTAGGTCGAACGTGCCCACCGCCTGCCGCCAGGCCTCGCGGTTGCCCGCCACCGACGCCTCGTAGGCCTCGGGGGAGGAGTAGTCGCGCCGCCAGTGCAGTTCCCTGCGCGGCTCGTAGTCCAGCGAGAGCGCCCGCAGGAAGTCCTCCGTCTCGCAGCGGAGCAGATGTTGCCGGTCACTGACCCCGCGCTTGATGAGCCCCGCGCCCGCTTCGGAGATGTTCTCATAGAACGCCATCTGGGTCGCCTCCCTATGTCGGTCTGCCCTTCACGACTACCTGCTTCAGCGCCAACGTCTC
>VGFC01000557.1 GCA_016869045.1 Armatimonadota bacterium | reverse complement strand
GATGGCGCCGGGCTCGATCCTGAGGTCGTACTGCAGATGCGCCAGGCAGTTCGTCAGGTAGGGCGTGTACCAGAGGTGCGGGTTGTAGCTGAAGTCCAGGCCCGCCGCGTCCGTGAACTTCAGGCTATGCTTGCCGCTCGCGGCCTGTTCGTCGGTCACGCGGATCGTCGCCTCACCGGCCTCGCCCCAGGTCACGGCCATCGCGGCCTTCACACCCGGGGCGGTCTTCTCGAAGTCGTCGTTCACCAGCTGCGGCTCGGCGACCGTCGCCTTCCCGAAGTCCACCGGCGCCCGCTTGATGCGCTTCGGCAGGTCGGTCCACTCCTTCGGCCCGGTGAGCCCCGCGGTGCTGATGTCGATGGGCTCAAAGCCGATCTTGCTCACCGGCGAGCCGGGCTTCAGGCGGAAGTCGGCGTTCCTGGGGTCCACGAACTGTGGGTCCTCGATGATCGAGTGCTGATCGAAGCCGAGGCCACGCCAGTCCTCCAGCGAGAGATCGCTCAGGAACTCGATGTCCTCCCCCGAGGCGTTCCAGTAGCAGTTGTTGTCCGCAGTCCAGTTCCGGTTCTCGCCGCCCGCCGACCAGGCGCGGCCCGAGTCGTAGTAGACGATGTTCCGCTCGAAGTTGAACGCGATGTGCGTCTCGTTGCGCCCGCGCACGACCTGCTGATCCCGGCCGTAGGCGAAGATGTTGTTGCGGACCGTGTTGTCCTTGCCGTAGTGCAGCGTGAATCCCCCGCTGAGGGTGTGGTAGACCACGTTGTTCTCGATGGTGATCTGCGAGCTGCCCTCGTCGGGGTAGATTCCGCCGGCGCCGTAGCCCTTCGCGTAGCACCACACATCATGGATGAGGTTGTGGTTCAGCGTGGTGCCCGGCGAGGTGCCGAGGGTGTAGATCGCCCCCATGTCGCTGAGAATGCCGCGCCCGATGTGGTGCAGGTGGTTGTACTCGATTCGGTTGTCGTGCGCCTTCGTCGGCCCGTAGCCCCACGTCCATCCGCACGAGATCGCCGTGTAGCAGGTGTCGCAGATCTCGTTGTGGGCGACCACGTTCTCGCTGCTCTGCCCGACCCACACGCCGATGGCGCCGGGGTAGACGATCCCGATGTCATGGATGAAGTTGTTCGAGACCTCGTTCCCCCGCGGGTCCATCGCCTCCGAGGGTGCGATTCCGCCCTCTCCGATCTTGACGCCTCCTGCGCCGACGTCGGTGATCTCGGTCTGCACCACGCGGTTGTTCTGGCAGCCCCACCGGAACCAGACCGCATAGGTCCCGATGTGCGCGATCTTGCACCGCTCGATGGAGCAGTTCCGCGCGCCGACCGCCTGAATGACCGCCGGCACCGTCACCGCCGCCTGCCAGTCGCAGTGCCCCTCCGGCTCCAGCTCGTAGTCCGTGTATGCGAAGGCCAGCCCCTCGAAGCGCACGTGCTCCACCCAGAGGCCCGCGTCCGGCTCGCCGTTCATCACGACGAGCTGCGTCAGTTTCGGCGCGGTGACGGTAGCCTTGGTCATGTCCTCGCCGGGGAGGGGCTTGCAGTACAGCGTGCCGGCCTTCCGGTCGAGCCACCACTCGCCCGGTGCGTCGAGCGCCTCGCGCGCGTTCTGAATGAAGTACCTCTGGTCCGCCCAGAACGGCCACTTCATCTCGCCGGTCAGCACGATGGTCTCGTTCTGCGTGTCCACCGCCGAGATCGGGAGCATCCCGCTCTCCCAGTGGAAGAGAATCACCGCCTCCGGGAATTGGGGACTGGCTCGATTTCGCCCGTCGTCCGGCGAAATCGGTGCCTGTCCCCAATTCCCGAACCCTCCTGCCTGCAGGTCCTCCCGCTTGTACCGGAAGGCCTGTTTCTCGGCGACGATGTCCTTGCCGGTCCGCGGGTCCTTCGCCACGCCATCCGGTCCGGCCATGTTGAAGTAGCCCGTGTTCGGACTCCGCGCCAGCGTCCTTCTCTCCCCGTTCACGAAGAGCTGCCGCAAGGGCCAGTCACGCGGCACCTGCGCGGTCCATAGCCCATCCTCGCCCTTCTTCCAGCCGGTCACCTCGACGCCGCCGGAGACGATCGCCTTCTCTCCCTGATAGGCCGCATAGGTGATCGGGCAGGCCTCCGTGCCGGAATCCTGCGGCTCAAGTACCAGCGGCTCAGCGAGCGAGTAGACGCCCTTGCGCAACACCACCTCAACCGGCTCCGTCAGCTGGGCGCCCGCCTTCATCGCCCGGATCATGTCCCGCGCCGTCGCCAGCGTGTGCAGCGGCCCATCGGTCCTCGTCGCATTCGCGGCGGGCAGCTTGCCGGACCAGTCATCGTTGCCATCCGGCGCAACGTAGATCGTCACCCCCGCCTGCGCCACGGCGACCGTCAGCAGGCAGGCCAGGCTCAACACGAGGCCGTGAGTCCTCATGGTTGCGTCTCCCCCCTTCGGTCTTCCCGCCGCACGAAGCCAATTGTGCAAGAGCCTCTTGCACAATTGGCCCTGAGCGCCCGCGCCTTTCTCCCCCGCTCCTGCCGCCACCTGTCGTTCCCCCCCTGCCGGTCGCCCGCTGCTGTCACGTCGTTGTCGTTCCCCCCTTCTGAAGGAAGGGGGGCAGGGGGGTAGGAAAGACTCCCGCCATGTACACCGTCTCCCCCGAACGCCTCTTCGCCATGGACTTCGCGCGGCGCGATGGCCGTTACCTGATCCTCTTCTCCAAGAGCGCCAACGTGGACTTCCTTCTACCCCTGGAGCACCGCGGGCACACGATCATGCTCTGGACGCTCACCACGCGGTCGGTGAGCCGCGACATCGAACCGCGCACCGCGACGATGGAGGAGCGCCTGGAGGCGGCGCGCCGCTGCCAGGAGGCCGGCTACACGGTGCGCTTCAAGTTCAAGCCCATCGTGCCCCTGAAGGGCTGGCGCGAGGAGACTACGGAGATGCTCGAAGCGCTCTTTGCGACGGTGCAGCCGGACAACCTGAGCATGGAGGTCGTCTTCTTCGGTTCGGTGGCGGAGATGGACGCAAACCTCGGCCTCGACAACCTCGACCCGCGCTTCGTCGATGCAGCACAGGCCGCCGAGCGGGACGCCGACCCGTGGGACCAGGCGGCCCACGGCCCGCGGCCGTTCACCTTCGAGGTCAAGCGCGAGATCTACGAGCACTTCCTGACGGAGAGTCACCGCCGCAGCCCCTCAACACCCATCACCCTCTGCGCCGAGACCCAGCGCATGTGGGACGCCCTCGGCGCCACCATCGGCCAACAGCCGCGGCACTACGTCTGCAACTGCGGCCCGCACTGCACGCCGGGCCTGCGGAAGCTGACGGCGGTCGATGGGCCGGATGAGGAACGGGTCATACGGAGACAGGCGGGCGCGCTGTAAGAGCGTGTATGAGAAGCACGGCATCGGGCGTGGTGAACCACGCCCCTACGGTCGGGCACGATGAAGATTGTGTTGAAGAAGGGCTCTGTGGAGGAAGGACGCCTCTCCTACACGGCCTACGTATCTCGTAGGTCGGGATACCAATCCCGACAGTGCCTTTGTC
>VGFC01000556.1 GCA_016869045.1 Armatimonadota bacterium | reverse complement strand
AGTTCCGCGCCGAGGGGGAAGCTCTCGCGCTGCGCCGGCCCGACGGCGAGTACACGGTGATGAGCTGGTACGACACGTGGGAAGTCGTGCGCCTGTGCCCCGAGCCACCCGCGGCGCTGGAGCTACATGCCGACATCCTGCTGCAGTGCCTCGACCTCGGCTGTCCCGTCGTGCAGATCGACAACTTCCCCTGCGGGGGCAGTGAGGCGTGCTACGACGCCACGCACGGCCACCCGCTCGGGCACGGGCCGTGGTGGTCCGAGGCCTGCAGCCGGATGCTGGCCGAGATCCGCCGCCGGGCCAAGGCCCGCGACCCCGAGTGCGCCATCACGACCGAGGGCATCGCGGAGAACTTCATCCCCTGGCTCGACCTGTACGATCAGCGCGCGGGGAACATGGAGTACTTCGGCCACTACTGGCGCGGCATGCCGATGGGCGGCGAGACCGTGCCCCTGTTCAACTTCATCTACAACGAGTACATCGGCTCGTACTACGCGGCCTATCCCGAGTGCAACCGACCTGAAGTCCTCTACTGGACGCGCGGCCTCGGCAAGGCGATCTGCCAGGGCGTGCTGCCGACCGCCGGCCGCTACTTCCCCGATCCGCCGGATCATAACCCCGTCACGCTGGCCTTCTTCAAGCGCGTGATCCGCGCCACCGGTCGCGAGCTGTACCCGTACCTCATGTTCGGCGAGATGCTGCGTCCGCCGGAGATCAGCGTGCCCGCCATCACCGCGCAGTACTGCAAGTTCCTCTATGACGCGGTGAACTTCCGGCACCACCTGGACCCGCAGCAGCGCCACGAGGTCACCGACCGCGCCGTGCAGCACGCCGCCTATCGCGGGCGGGACGGCAGCGTGTGCCTGGTGTTCGTGAATGTCTCGGATCAGGCGGTTGAGTTCCCTGTCGAGCTGCCGGCCTACGACTTCGCCGGGCCGGTGAGGGTGGAGCGGATCACGTATGACGAGGCAGGGGATTCGGGGACACGATCCCAATCCGGTAAGACTGGATTGGGTCATGTCCCCCGATTTCAGCTGGCGATGGAGCCGTTCTCGATCACGCTGCTGATCATGCGGGAGGTGTCGGCGTGACGGCGAGAGAGCGGTTCATGCGGGTGATGACCTTCGAGCCGGTGGACCATGTGACGAACATGGAGATCACGGTCTGGGCCCAGACGCGCGAGCGGTGGCTGGCGGAGGGAATGCCGGAGGACCTGAACACCTCGTTCATGCAGGTCGGCGAGCCGAGCCTGGGGCTGGAGGGCTACGAGACGCTGGCGCTGAACGCGACGGGCCCCATCCCCACGTGCGAGGAGCGCGTCCTCGAGGAGACGGAGGACCTCTTGCTGTTCGTGGACGGCTTCGGGCGCACGCGCCGCGCGCGTAAGAGCGGCACGGTCGGCGGCACGCGCCTGAGCATGGACACGTACCTCGACTTCCCCGTCAAGGACCTTGCCTCGTTCCGCGCATACCGCTTCCGCTACGAGGGGTCCATCGAGCAGCGCTACCCGCAGGACTGGGAGGCCGAGAAGCAGGGACTGCTCGCGAGCGATCGCCCGCTCACGCTGATGAACCCGCTCGCCGGCACCTTCGGCTGTTACTCGATGCTTCGCAACTGGATCGGCACGGAGAACCTCTCGTACCTCTGGTACGACGACCCCGCGCTGATCCACGAATGCCTCGAGTTCCTGACCGACTTCGCGCTGCGCTTGCTGGAGCGGGCGGTCACCGAGATTCCCTTCGACTTCGTCATCATCCACGAGGACATGGCCGGCAAGGGTGGCCCGCTCATGGGGCCGAAGCTCTTCGCGGAGTTTCTCCTGCCTCACTATCGGCGCTACATCGCGTTCCTCAAGGGCCACGGCGTGCGGCTGGTCCTCGTGGACACCGACGGCGACCACAACGTGCTGACCCCGGTCTTCCTCGAAGCCGGCGTGGACGGCTTCTGCCCGCTGGAGCGCGCGGCGGGCATGGACCCCGTGCAGGTGCGTCGCGAGTATGGCCGGTCCGTCTGCATGATCGGCGGAGTAGACAAGCGCGAGATCGCGAAGGGCCCGTCGGCCATCGACGCCGAACTCGCCCACCTGGCGCCCGTCGTCGAGACCGGCGGCTACATCCCGACCATCGACCACGCCATCCCGCCCGACGTGTCCTACGCCGACTTCCTGTACTACCTGGAGGCCAAGCAACGCATCCTCCAGGAATTCGGGGACATGACCCGATTCAGTCGCACCGAATCGGGATCGTGTCCCCGAATTCCGTGAAGGAGGCCGCACGTGGACACCTCAACCCCTCGCCGTCCCGTGCGCGTGAATCCCGTCCTCCTGCATCCCCGCGAGCAACGTCTCAGCCTCCGTGGAGACTGGCGCTTCCGGCTCGATCCCGATGACGCCGGCCTCGCGGGCGAGTGGTTCCGCAGGCCGGAGATGATCGCCGACCCCATCGGCGTGCCGGGATGCTGCCAGGGGCAGGGCTTCGGGCATGACGGGGAGGATGAGGTGTGGGACTTCCGGCTGAGGGCACGCGTCTTCCGGGCCACGTACCAGGGCACCGGCTGGTATGCGCAGACCTTCCGCGTGCCGGACGAGTGGCAGGGCCGGCGGCTCTGGCTGAACTTCGGCGGGGCGCACCCGAGCGCGGAGGTGTGGCTGAACGGCGACCGCCTCGGCGGCAACGACCTCCCCTTCGTGCCCTTTGGCTTCGAGGTGACGGGCCGGCTGCGCACCGAGAACGACGTGGTTGTGCGCATCCACGAACACAACCGGCTGTACGGTCTCGCCTACAACTGGCAGGGCAACTGGTCGGGCCTCTACCGCGATGTGGAGCTTGTGGCGACCGGCCGCGCGGCGCTTGCCGAAGTGCATCTCCTGCCCGATGTCGAGACCGAGAGCCTGCGCGTGCGGGCGTGGGCGCCGGATGCTCCGCCGGGCGCCATGTTGCGTCTCGCGGTCTCGCCTGCCGATGGCTCCGGCGCGGTCGTGACCTGTGAGCTCCCCGTCTCCGAGGGCCTCGTGCAGGGCGACATCGCGATCCCCGGCCCCCGCCTCTGGAGCCCCGACCATCCGCAACTCTACTACGTCGAGATCGAACTCGTGGACGGTGACACGACCCTCGATGCGATGGTGGAACGCACGGGCTTCGTGAAGCTCTCGACCGAGGGGAGTTGCTTCCTGATTAACGGCGAGCCCTACTACATCCGGGGCACCGGCGACTTCCTCAGTTGCCCGGAGACCGGGTGCCCCGACACCGACCGCGACCGCTGGCGTCGCAAGCTGCAGGCCCTGCGCGACTACGGTTACAATCAGGTGCGGTGTCAGTCCTACGTCTATGCGCCGGAGTACTTCGAGGCCGCCGACGAGGTGGGGCTGCTGATCCAGAGCGAGATGGGGATGCTCGGCGCGTGGGGAGGGCACAACCAGTACCATGTCTACGCGTGGCCTGCGCCGACGCCGGACCAGTACCCGACGCTGAAGCGCCAGTGGGACCTCGTGGTGCGGCGGGACGTGAGCCACCCGTCGGCCGCGATCTACT
>VGFC01000555.1 GCA_016869045.1 Armatimonadota bacterium | reverse complement strand
TGTCAAGCATAAACTTATACTCTACATGGGTACCAAATCGCAGGCCAATCAGCCCAAAAGCCCCAGATCACAGGCCAAACACCCCCTCAGATCGGGGAACTTCGGTCTAGCGATCGACTCGAGCCCCGAAGTGGGCTCTTCCCCACACTCCGCCGTGTGCTGCGTTGGCGGCGGTGGCGCACGATCGCCTGCGTTATCCTCGCGATCGTGGTCGTGCTCGGGGTCGTGGACGGCGCGGCGACCCTCTACTACGGAGCGCGCGTGAAGGCCAAGCTGGAGGCCCTCCGGGCCGCCGGGAAGCCGCTGCTCTGCCGGGACATCGCGCCGAAGCCGGTGCCCGCGGAGGACAATGCCGCGCCGCTGTACGTGGCCGCGGACGAGATCATCAGGACGCACAACCCCGGCCGGACCAATGGGAGTTCGCCCACCGACCAGCCCGCCGAAGTGCCGCCGGAGGAAGTGGGCTACTCGCGCTACAACTGGAACGACCCCCAGGATCTCGCCCTGCTCGCCAAGTACCTCCGTGAGGACCAGCGCGCTCTTGCCCTCCTCAAGGACGCCACCTCGCGACCGGCCGCGGTCTTCGAGGTGGACTGGAATCAGGGGATCGAAACGCTTCTCCCGCACTACGCCAAGCTGCGCCGGCTGGACCGCTTCCTGGCGGTCTCCGCGATCGTCGCCGCTCACCAGGGCAACCAGACCGAGGCGATGGACCGCGTACGGATGGGGTTCGTGGTCTCCCGCCACGCATCGAGCGACCCGGTGCTCATCGGCCAGCTCGTGGTCATCGCCATCGACAACATCACCCGCCGGGCCGCCGAGTACGTGCTGGCCCAGGGCCCGATCCCGGAGGACGCCGCCCGCCGGCTGGCCGACGAGCTGGAGCGCGTGGACTTCCCGCAACGCTACATCGCTGCCATGCACGCCGAGCGGACCCTCGGCCTCGACGCCTTCTCCCGCATCAGACGCGGCGGGAATCTGGACGCGATCGTTGGGGACGCGCCACCTGGCCGCGCGCTCCGGAACCGCATGTACCTCTGGGCCTACTCGCGCCTCCTGCGGCCGCTGCTCTACGCCGACGAGCTGCAGTACCTCCAGTGCCTGGACGAGCTGGAGCGGTACGGTACCCTCCCGCTGCCGGAGCGCGTGAATGCCCGCATGACGCCCGACGGCGACCCGCCCGTGCCCCGCTGGGCCATCCTCACGCGCACCGTTGCGCCCGTGTTCAGGCGGATCGACCTGCGGTTCGAATCCGCCCTGGCGCAGCGGCGGCTGTTGCAGACCGCCCTCGGCTTGCAGGTCTACCGGCAGCGCCACGGCCGCTACCCGGCCGCGCTGTCCGAACTGCGCGCCCTGGGGTGGATCGCGCCCATCGACCCCTTCAGCGGGCAGGACCTGATCTACCGCCGGCAGGGCGCCGGCTACACTCTCTACAGCGTCGGCCCCAACCTCAAGGACGATGGCGGCCAACCCCACTGGCTGCAGCTCCCGAAGGAGGAACGGGGCGCCGCGCCGCAGGAGCCGCCCCCGATCACCGCCACCGGCGACTTCGTCTGGCCCGAACCCGGCGTCACCAAACCCCACGGCTTCGCCGGGTAACCTGTGTACCGGTCGCGCGGCCAAGCGTCGAGATGAACCGAAACCGCCCCTGAGGGCTCTATACCAGTGACACTGCACCAAAGGGGCTCACCGGCTTCCGCGATACCGTGTTGGTTCGGCGGATACTGAACGGGGACCAGGCGGCCGGCGAGCGGCTCGTGACCGAGCACTACCCTCGCGTCTGTCGCTTCCTGCGTCACCTCACTCGGCAGGCCGAGGAGGCCGAGCACCTCACCCAGCAGACGTTCGTCAACGCGTGGCGAGCGTTGGCGGGCTTCCGCGGTCAGTCATGGCTCGCGACGTGGCTGCATCGGATTGCCTAACACGCCTACACCCATCATGTGAGGGCCCGCCGAGACCACGCGCCACTGGACGCGGCTGAGGCCTTCGCCGACCCGCAGGCCCGGATGTTGGACGCCGTCCTTCTGGACGGCGCCCTCGCGCAGCTCTCCGTCGAGCACCGCACCACCTTCCTGCTGCACTACGTTCAGGGCTTCTCCGTGTCCGAAGTCTCCGCGATTCTCAAAATCGCGGAGGGAACTGCGAAGTCGCGTCTCTTCAGCGCGCGACAACGACTGCGCGAGTTGCTCAGCGAGACAGAGGAGGCCATCCCCGATGGACTGCTTGAGGCTAACCGACCGTACGAAGCTGCTCGATAGGTGGCACAGGCTCTGGTGTGCCGACTGCCGGTCCGCGGGTCCCGTGGATGCCGCGATCGCCGCCGGCATCGCGCAGATGCGATGCCAGGCAGTCCCTGCTGAGGGCCTCGCACGCACCCTCGCAGCCCTCGACCTGCCGGCGCCGTCCCCTCAGCCGCGTCGGCGGGTGGTCGCCCGAAGGCTGGTGCTGGCGGCGGGGGTCTGCGCCCTCCTGGTGCTCGGGCTGTCGCTGGTCTTCGTCACCGTCGGGCCACCAGCCGCCGAGGGCCTCTGGTCCATGTTCCGCGGCGGCCCCCAGCGCGCGGGGGTGGGGGGCGGGAGCGGGGCAACGGGCACTCTCCTGTGGGAGTTCGACACCAACTACGCGGGCCCCCAGTACGGCCCCATCGTGGAGTCCTCGCCGGCCATCGGAATGGACGGCACCATCTGCGTGGGCTCGCGGGACGACAAGGTCTACGCACTCGACGGTTAGACCGGCCAGAAGAAGCGGGAGTTCAGGACCGGCGGGGATGTGACGTCCTCCCCAGCGGTCGCGGAGGATGGCACCGTCTACGTTGGCTCATGGGACATGAAGTTCTACGCCCTGGATGGAGCCACCGGCGCGGAGAAGTGAGGGCTCGACATGGGCCACAACGTCTACTCATCACCCGCCATCGTCGAGGATGGCACCGTCTACATCGGGGCAGGCTGCTTCGTGTACGCGCTGGACGGCGCGACCGGCGATGTGCTATGGGAGACGCCGGTAACCGGCCGGGAACGTCGAGGTAGTGTCTCAACGGCGCTGGCCCTCAGCGCCGACGGCCTCCTGGTCTACGCCGGCATGTCGAACAACAACCGGGCCTACGGGCTCTACGCGCTGGATGCCATCACCGGCGAGGTGAAGTGGCGCTTCCCGACCAGCAGCCATGTCCTATCCTCGCCTGCAGTCACCAACGATGGCCGCGTTTACTTCGGCTGTGACAACGGCTCTGTCTACGCCCTCGATGGCTCGAGCGGCGAGAAGGTATGGGAATTCGTCGCGGGCACGAGCCCCGTGCGATCCTCGCCGGCAGTGAGCCGGGACGGGACCGTCTACGTTGGGGCCGAAGGTAGCCTCCACGCCCTCGATGGGGCGACCGGCAAGGTAAAGGCCCAGTTCAACGAGTTGCCCCTAGTCCGAAGTTCCCCGATCTGAGGGGGTGTTTGGCCTGTGATCTGGGGCTTTTGGGCTGATTGGCCTGCGATTTGGTACCCATGTAGAGTATAAGTTTATGCTTGACAGGGTTGAGATAGTATGCT
>VGFC01000554.1 GCA_016869045.1 Armatimonadota bacterium | reverse complement strand
GCGGACGAGGGCGTCCGCGCTCCCACGGCTCGACATCGTCATACGTACTCGGCTCCTGCCTCACCCGAAGTGCACCACATAGTACCGGTACATCTCGTTGTGCAGGCTGATCGAGCCCCAGATGATCCCTGCAACGAAGAAGTGGGCGATCACGATGCCCAGGAAGAGCGGGATCAGGCGACGATACAGGCGCATGCCGCCGATCCGCAGCACAAGGGTCTTGATCAGCCAGACGAGCAAGAAGGGCCCCCAGAGCGGGTGGCCGTAGCTGGTGACCATGGCGTAGCCGAGCGGATGGAGCGGGAAGCGCAGGAAAAGGATGCGCATGACGATCAGGAAGGCGCAGACGCCGAGGCCCACGCCGCTCATGCCGGTGCGCGTGAGGTCAGGAGCCTTGGGAGCGAGCGCGTAGCCTGCGGTCTCGAGGAACTCCCCGCGCGCGAGCTGGGTGCGGTAGCCACCCTGAGTGGTGCCGCCCTCCAGGACGTTGTTCCCGTACTTGTAGTAGGCGCCCAAGTGGATGTAGTAGGCGCCCCAGATGCCCACGATGAGCGCGATGAACAGCACGAAGGACATGGCGCGCTGGCGCAGGTGGGTCTCGGTGGCGATGCGGCTGGCCTCGACCTGATAGGCCATCATCGACTGGAAGTACCCGCGACTCATCCACATGAAGTAGGAGAAGATGGTGAGGTTGCCCCAGTCGTTGCCCCCGCTGAGCCGCGCCGACCCGAGAGCGTTCAGGATGGCGCGCTTGTGCTGGTAGAAGGGGAAGAGCCAGACCATCGCGGCGCCGGCCTCGGCGCGGGCTCTGGCATAGACCAGCGCGAAGAGCAGGATGAGGCCGAAGTAGAGGGCCGCCGTCCAGAGCCACATGCCCGCCTTCACGGCGAACAGCAGCATCCCCCCTACCCCGAGCACGAAGGCAATGACCGCCCACGAATAGGGTACCGGCTCGTTTTGGTCGTCCAGCTCGCGGAGCCTGCCGACGGCCTTCTCCACGACCGTGCGCAGTTGATGCCGGCCGACGTAGAGCAAGAAGGCGCCGAGCGCGATGTAGGCGCCGACCGACTGCTCCTGGTCGAAGGGGAAGCCCGCGATCTCGCGGCCGGCCGCCACCGCGACGACATTGGACAAGCGGAGGAGCAGATAGAACACCCAGACCGTGAGGGTGATCTCGGTGGAGACGAGATAACCGAGGCCGATGTTCTCGGGGCGCCAGGCGATCGACAGCGGGCGGATGGCGGAGAGCGGGCGCTCGGTGAATAGCGCGCCGATGTCGTACTGCCGGCCCAGCGCGGGCACCGCGGGGTTCCAGGCCTGGAGGATGTTCATCACGTTGTAGATCGCGCAGAGGCCGAAGCCCGCCCACATGAGGGGGTTGCGGAAGAAGCCGCCGACCAAGCGGCCCCCTCCCGGGTCGGAGAAGTCCATGACCATGTGCACGATGGGGAACGTCAGGCGCTCGCGGTCGGACCACTGCCGCCGGAACATGACCATGAGTGCGAACATGGCCGTGTACCAGGCGAGGATGAACAGCATCCACATGGTGAGGGGTTTGGCCCACGCGCGCCAGGGGATGGGCTCGTCCTCGCCCTCGTACATCTGGCGGATGGCCTCGTTGTCCGTCGGCGCAAACCAGCCCGGCACGTACTTCCAGTAGGCCTCGAAGTTGTTCTCCGGCTCGGCGAAGTACCGCAAGGCCGTCAGGTTCGGGAAGATCAGACGACAGGCCCCGACGGAGGCCATCGAGGTCGAGACAGTGAGGAAGACGTAGACGGCGAGGATGTCCGCCTGCGACAAGCGCAAGGCCCGCGGGAAGCGGCGCAGCAGCGGCGCGATCAGCGTGAGGAGAATGAGCGCAGCAACGGCCGGCACGACCGGCACGCTCTCGGTGATCTGGGTGCTGTGCGCGATCATCTCGACCCGCAGCACCCAGTACAGCGAGACCACCAGCAGCACGAGCGCGAGCACAACGGCCTTGATGCTCAGGCCCTGCAGCGCAGAGGGCTCTGCAGTCGTCGCGGAGCTGACCTGGATTTCCTCAGCAGCGCTCACAAGGCGTCACTCGCCGGGAGAGGCAGGATACTGTACGGGAATCCGCGGCATCGGTTCTGCGGGCGCCATGTTGGTCATGTACGAAATAACCTGACATCATCGGGTCGTTGTAGGGGCAGAGCGTGCTCTGCCCACGCCGTCGGTTCGGGCAACACCTGGGCAGAGCACGCTCTGCCCCTACAACGACACCCGCCAAGTTATTATGTGCATGGCCATAATGGCGCCACTACATGGGCGGGCGCGATGAATCGCGCCCCTACATTTGGGCGTGATGAATCACGCCCCTACACGGGAACGGCTGGGACAAGAACCGCGGACTCCTACTTGGCAGTACCGGACTATTCGCCTGCAGCCCAGGAGTTCCTTGCGCGGGCTGAAAACGGCTTGCGTCCCCGGAGAGCCCCGGGGACGCAACGTAGGCAGCCGCATCCGCTACATCAGGTGCTCCTGTACCGCGGCCAGGAGCTTGTCGGGGTCGATGGGCTTGTCGAGGAAGGCCTGCACGGGGAGGTACTCGCCCTTCTTGTACGTTCCATCCTCGCTCTCCGGGTAGAAGCGCAGCTCCGTGTGATCGTGGATCCCGGTGAGCATGATGATGGGCACATCCTTCAGCGGCGCGTCCGCCGTGTTGCGCAAGGTCCACACGAACTGGAAGCCCTCAGTGCCCTTGGGCATCATCACATCCAGGCAGATGAGGTCCGGCTGCTCCGATTCGGCCAACGCGAGGCCTTCGTCCTTGCCTCCCGCCTCGCACACCGTGTGGCCGGCCCGCTCCAGGTTGATGCGGATCAGCTTGCGGATGTTGTCCTGGTCCTCAACGACGAGAATCTTGGCCATGCAAACGAACTCCTTTGTCGTGGCGCGCGACGGCCGACAGGCGTCCGTCGCGCGTATCCCTTGCCGGTGCCATGCACCAATCTAGGACTTTGGGTATCCGCCGAATGGCGGATGAGCGGCCCGTTTCGCGGGCATTGGGAGGTTCTCCTTCCTGGGAGTCACACAAGAAGGCGTCGGCCGTCCGCGGAGGGAATGGGCGGCCATTCCACGAGGTCCCGCGAATGGAGGCACCGATGGAGGTCATCGACTTCGCCCATTCGTTTGTCACGTTCGTGACGCCCGGGCGCACCAACAACGCCCGGATTCAGGTGGAGTGCGCGTGCACGCTGGCTGCGCCCGGGCAGACGCCCACGGAGTACCTGGTGGTTGCCTCGTGCAAGTCGGAGCACGTGTACGTCGAGGACGGGCTCTTCCAGCAGCCGAACTACGACTTCAGCGGCATCTTCTCGCAGCACGAGTACGCCATCGTCCGGACGCACGCGACCTCGGATGAAGGCGGCTACGAGATCGGCAAGGTCGCCGAACGCTTCGAGGCGCTGCACATTGAGGTCGTGCGCACCGAGGGCCGCGTCTGCGCGAGCGATGAGGAGATTGTGCGGGCGACCCTCGCGAACGACATCCTCATCGCGCGCACGGAGCTGCGCG
>VGFC01000553.1 GCA_016869045.1 Armatimonadota bacterium | reverse complement strand
AACCACGGTCGGACGCCGGCGACGCCGTGGGCCGATGCTCACCACCCCTTTCCCCTCCGGGAGGGTCGTCCCGAGTGGAAGCAACCGAGCCGCATGCCGACGAATTCGATCCCGAGAGCCTTCCCCCCCAACCCCTCCGCCACCATCTCTCCTTGATGGTCTACCTGCTGAGCAACACGCTCTTGTGGGGCGTGCTGATGCACATGGGGATGGAGAGCCGGCTGCGGATGTGGTTCGGCGGAAGGTGGGGCTTCTACTTCGGCTTACTGGGAGCCTTGGGCGCGTCCATTGCCGCCGTCACCGAGATCGTTGCGGGAGCGCTGAGTGACCGCTCCCTGAACCGCTGGGGCCGGCGGCGACCGTACATCGCGATCGGCTCGGTGCTCGCCATTGGGCCGCTGATCTGGCTCGGCGCGTCGAAGTCCTTCTGGCCCTTCGCCGTGGGCCTGCTGCTCGTGCAGCTCTTCACGAACTTGGCCCTCGGTCCCTTCACCGCGTTGATGCCCGACACCGTCCACCGTCGCGAGCACGGCAAGGCCTCTGGGTTCATGGGGGCCGCAAGGCTTATTGGCGACATCGGGGGGATGGTCCTGGCCGGGGTCATGCTCAGCACCGAGGCCCTCAAGAACGCCTCCCCGGAGCAGCTTGCGGCGTTCAAGGACCACCGCTTCTTCCTGCTCTGCATCGGCATGGCGGGTTTCATTGTCGTCACGACGGTCTACACCTGCTGGGTGATGCGAGAGCGCCCCCTGAAGAGCCGGCCGGACGCCGGGACGTGGCAGATCATCCGCGAGTCATACCAGTTCGACCGCCAGGCGCACTCCGACTTCTTCTGGCTCTGCATCTCTCGCGCGGTCACCAACATCGGCTTCTACATGTTCATTCCGGCGACGTATGGGTTCGTGGCCCACGCGCTCCGCTTCGAGGACCGCGCCGAGGGCATGACGATGCAACTGCTGCTGCCGGCCGTGGGGGCTGCGATTGTGAGCACGATCCCCTCGGGGTGGATCTCCGACCGCACCGGCCGTCGGGGCCTGGTGTTCGTCGCGCAGTTCCTGATGGCCGCCAGTGGAATCGGCTTCGCGTTGGCGCCCAACTTCCGGCTGGCCCTCCTGGCGGGCATCCCCGGCGGTCTGGCCTACGGGATCTTCACTGCGGTGGAGTGGGCTCTGGCCTGCAACCTCCTGCCGAAGGACGATGTCGCGCGCTACCTGGGCTTCTGGAACGCCACGTCGGTCGTTCCGCAGGTCTTCGCGCTGGCGCTGGCCGGCGTGATCGGCAGTGGAATCACCGCCGCTACGCCGGGGCTCGGCTGGCGCGTGGACTTCGTCATCGCGGCGGTCTGCTGCCTCGTGGGAGCGTACTTCCTGAAGTTCGTGAGAGAGCGAAGGGCCGTCCGGGCGGCCGAAGCCTGACCGCCGCTGCGCGCCCCGCGCCGGCGCCGCGACCTACCGTTCGCACACGATCAGCCCGTGCACCGAGAGCCGGGGCACCGTGACCTCCAGCCACTGCCCATCCCGCCGTACGGACAGCGCCCGGCTCTCTCCGTCCGCAACCTCGAACGCGCGACCCAGCGCCCCGACGCGGTTCGCGTTGAGCGACACGCACACATCCGCGAGCTTCAGCAGGCCCTCCCGGTTGTCGAGGTATGGCCCGCCCATGTAGTGGTTCAGGAGATGGACGATGTAGCGCCCGTCCTGGCGGTTCACTACTACCTCGACGCCCGCCGGCGTCGTGCCCCGGAGCAGCGGCTCGCGGAGCATGAAGCGCGCGAGGTTGGCCGCAAGCTGAGTAGAGTACTCCCGGATGTCGTGCTCGTGGTAGCGGCGGGTGCGTAGCTGCTCCGTCGTCAGCGCGCACGCGACGAACATGGCCCGCCCTTTGCCGTACCGGTTCACCGAGATGGCCGGGTCGCTCGACGCGGCATGCGCGGGCGGCAGGTTGCGGTAGGTGCGCCAGCCCTCGCGGCGCGGCGCGAACTCGTACCGGTAGGTGACGAGCGCCTCGGCCCCGTTCAGCGTGGGTCGCCAGGCATGGGCCTCCACGACCTGGTCGTCGATGCCGAGGCCAACCGCGAGGTCCGGGCGTAGCCCGCTCAGGTAGTAGGTCCCCGCCCCCAGCGCGCTCGTCTCCCCAATCCCCAGCACCTCCGCCAGGATCGGCGCCGCCGGCGTGTCGAACCCCGCTGCCTGCCCTTCGACGATCAGGCTGCCGCCCTCCCGCACGAAGTCGGCCAGCCTCTCCGCGAGAGCCTCGTCGGCCGGCACGCGACCGTCCAGGACGACCAGTTGGTACGGCGACAGGTCTCCATCGGGGTACACGTACCCGAAGGGGATGTCCCGCTCGGTGAACACGGTATCCCAGCCGCCTGGCCGCGGGCAGTCGTACGTGGAGCCATACGAGGTCTCCGGCAGGATGATCGCCGCGTCGAAGACGGGATCGGTGCCGACCAGGTACTCCTCGATCCCCCGGATGTAGCGGCCGACCTGCGCCACCCTCTCGACGGCATCGTCCGTGAAGCGGCCCGTGTGGGTCGGCGACACCTCCTGGCAGCACGCGCCCCCGTGAACCACCGCCGCCATCGACTCGAGCAGCGCCCGCTCCGGCCCGCGGATCGCCCACGTTCCCACCGCGGAGTAGAGCCGACACGTGGTCTCGAACGGCTTCCCAAGCGGGCGGAACCCTCGGCCGAGGGCCGAGATCATCGTCGAGGTGAACGCCTCGTGCGTCAGCAGGTCGCAGTACGCGTCCAGCGCCGCGATGTGCCTGCCCGTATTGGCGGTGACGATGCACGGTCGCTCGCTGCCATCGGCGATCGCGCGGATCTCTCGCATCAGATCAACGACGCAGGACTGGTACCACGCATCGCCCTGCGTCTCGAGCAGGTCGCCGCCGGTCTGATCACGGTACTTCTGCCGGCAGCTGGGGCAGAAGCAGTTCTCTCCCGCCATGGGCTCGAAGACATCCATCCAGAAGCCGTCGGGCTGATAGCGGTCGCGCAGCTCCGTGAGTTGCCCCAGCACCAGCTCCCGGAAGCCAGGGTTGTTCAGGCAGCAGTACGCGCCCGGCCACTGCCCCGAGGACCAGACCTGCGCCGGCGCGCCGTCCCGCCCGAGCACCCGCCAGTCGGGATGCTCGTTGCCCGTGACCTCATCGATGAAGGACGAGTAGTAGCACAGGAAGCGCACGTCGCGCCGCCGCGCCTCCGCGGCGCACTCGCCCACGAAGTCCCGCTCCGGCTGGGCGGTTGAGAACCGGGACGGGTAGGCGCAGAAGCCATCGTGGTGCTTGACGTAGAAGATGAGCGTCCGGTACTGCCCGGCCTCCATCACCTCCATCCAGCGCCCGGCGTCGAAGTCCCTCCGGCCCTCCTCCGTGCCCCCCACCCAGGGCGGCGAAAGCCACGACACGTGCGCCCGCCACAGGTCCGTCCGCAGCCAGTCGTTCGACATCAACCGTCGCCCCCTTCGGAGGCCGTAGTCCCTGTTCGGCGCCTTCCTGCCCATCGGCCTCGGCACCTGCGGGAGCCGCTCGCCCCGCGGCCAGGGTCACCGGTCTCGGTC
>VGFC01000552.1 GCA_016869045.1 Armatimonadota bacterium | reverse complement strand
CGACCATCGCCCTGCTACGCTGCATCGGCGCCTCCAATATCGCCGCCGCCCTTCGCACTCACGGCGGCCACCCACACCGCGCTTTGGCGCTCGTGACCGCACCCGGCGGGACTATGCAATGACCCTGGGGCGGACCCAGGGCCATTGCATTGTCCGGGAGGGGCCGCATACCTGTGCGCTGAGGGCACTCGGCGCACAGGTATCCGGCCCGTCGTAGCCCGACCGAGGGGCCGGATGCTTCGCATTCGGCCCCTCCCACGACTACGCAATGACCCTGGGGGCGGACCAAGCTGGTATTGACACCTCAACGGCCTTTCAGTACAATCCGCTCCGTGCCGCTGACGGTGCTCCCCGCTAGCTCAACGGTAGAGCGACTGGCTGTTAACCAGTGGGTTCCTGGTTCGAATCCGGGGCGGGGAGCCATTCGGTTGGTGAACTCTCGCCAAGAGGCCGGAAGCCCTGAAACGCTGGGGTTTCGGCCTCTTTTGCCTTCCGCGCGATTGCCGTCTTGATCTCGATTCTCTGCGTCCGAACGTCGCTCAACAGGCCCCGGAAGCGGATTTCCGCAGTGTTGGGTCCTCCCCCGGAGGGCGCCTGTAGTAGGACCGCCGCAACCACCTCTGACAGCCTCGCCCGCCTCTCCGCCGGCTCCAGCAGGTCCCATGTCCGCAGGAGCCGGTCTGCCGATGACAGGAGGCCGTGAACCTCGTCTTCGATCCCGTCCGCCTTCGCCAGGATGGTCTCATACCCGCGCGCCTTGCCCCGCAGGTCCGCCGCCTCGCGCCGCAGGTCGCCGATCACCTCGTTGCACGCCTGCGGGTCAAAGCCGCGCCGAAGCCCGTCCTCCAGCACCGTCCTGATTCGGAACTCTCTCTCGCTCGCCTCCCTCTCCAGCGCCCCGATGTACTGTCCGGCGTCCTTGCGCAGGGCACCCACGACCTCCCCGATGTGGCGACGGACCTCTCGGCGCCCGAACTCGGTTGCGAGCCGCTCACTCACTCCCTCGAACACGGCCCGCTCGAAGCGTTCGGCGGGCACGTAGTAACTGCGGCAGACGCCGCCGTTCGTCCGATGGTAGCCGCCGCACAGGTAGTAGTGCCAGACGCCGGGGCTTCGGGTCTTGCGCGTATGCCGGTGCCCGACGAGGTTGTTGCCGCAGCCCCCGCACATCGCTATCCCGGTCAGCACCCAACGGGAGTTCCGGGAGTGGTTGTTGATCCCGTCGGCGGGTTGGGAATGACCGCCGACCTTCTCGCCCTTGGGCCTCAGCTCGTCGGCGATCTTGCGTCGCTGTCGGTGATAGCGTTCCGGGCTGTCGTCTTGCGCGAACCGCGCCCGGACCTTGGCCGCCGTGTCCGGGTCGATCATCGCCGGGTAGGCGTCGGGTGTCCTCACCCAGAAGGCCGGGTCTTTCAGCACGCGCCGTTTGCGTCGGCGCCCGTCCGCGTCCTGCCACGGACCCGTCTTGCCCACGTTCCAGAGCAAGACGCCTTCGTACACGTAGACCTTGCGCGCGAGGTCGTAGACGCTCGTCCGCGTCCAGAGGCCGCCGCTCGGCGAGGGCCTGCGTTCCTGGTTCATCACCTCCGCCACGCGGTGGATGCCCATGCCGTCTGCAAGCAGCCCAAACAGCCGCCCCACGTCCTCGCGCCGCTCCGCGTCGGGTCTCCAGTCAGTCTGCGTCACGTCCTTCCCGTGCGAGTCCCTGTCGATCACCCTCTTCTCGGCGCGATAGCCCCAAGGGGTCTTACCGGAGGTGACGTGCCCGGCCCGCGCGCAGGAGAGCATTCCGCGCATGGTGTTCTCGCCGTTGTCTTTGCTGTCTTGCTCGTCCATCCACTCCTCGACGGCCTCGTACCCCGTCTCGCGGAGGCCGTGGTTGGCGGCGACGACGCGGATGCCGTGCTGCCCCAAGAGCCGCTTGTACTTGCGGCTGCAGTCGGGGTCTCGCGCAAAGCGGTCGAGCTTCGCCACCACAATCATGGTGACGGGCGTGTCCGTTGCGACGCTGCGAATGGCAGCCGCGATCATCGCCTGGAGGCCGGGCCGCTCCTCGCTGTCCCTGAAGCCGCTGTAGCCCTCGTCTCTGAAGTCCTGGACCACCTCCACCTCTTCGCGCCGGCACGCCTCGCGGCACGCGCGCTCTTGCTCGGGAATGCTGTTGCCGGACCGAGCACTGTCATCGTGGGACACCCGCAGATAGAGCAGCGCCCTCTCAGTCCGCCCGCCGCCGTCGGCGAGCCGTCCCGACAGGTACTCCCCCGGGAGGTACACCCGCCCCGTCGTGTCTGGTTGTGCGCTCATGCCACTCCCTCCGAGTCGGACGCCCAGGCCAACGCCGCGCCCGGTGCACCCGTGTTGTAGCCGAGGTCTGCCAGGGCCTCACGCACGAGGTCCCTGTCCGCCGGGTCGGTCGTGTCCAGGATCACCCGCGCGACGGCTGCGCGAATCCACGCCGTTCGCTGCGCGTCGGGTGTGTGCACTTTGGGAGTCGGAGGTTCGACGCTCACTGCGCCGATTCTGCACACGAAACCCCGCCGGTCAACGTCGGCGTTCGTCCCCCTCGTTTGTGGAACTGAGCGGGACACGCTCTATCCCGCGCTTTGCCCTCCGCACCTTCTCGCGCCTGCGCACCTCGGGGTCCTTGCGCCACTCCCGCTTCTTGCCGACCTCCTCACACTTGGGGGAGCAGTGCACCTTGCCCGACACCGCCGGCACAAACCGCCTACCGCAGGCCGCGCACGTACCAGGAGGCCACAGGCCCGCTGCGAGAAGCGCGTCAGCCGTCTGCAAGACCTGCGCGGGGACCAGACGAGCAGAAGCGATTGCCCGATGTGGATTGCCCGGCTCGGTCGCGCGGAGGTCGCGTGCCGTCCTTGGCTCCTCGTAGAGGACGCCCCGCAGGCCTTCCTCCTCCACCACGGTCTGAACCCGCAAGACGCCGAGCAGGGAGCGGAGGAAACGGAGCCGCTCGCGCTGTTCGCGTGTGCAGCTTCTCCTGTGGCGGTAGTAGTACCGCACCGCGCGCAGGTCGTCAGTCACTTGGTCGGCATCCAGCCCGCCGACCGAGTGCCCATGCCCCTCACAAAGCGCGAGCCAGGTCGCGAGCTTCGTGAGTCGTGCCTTACTGCGCGGGTCGGTGTTGAGCAGTCGCTCCAAGGCACGGACCCTCGCCTCAGCATCCTCGCGAGCAGTCGGGAAGTCCTGCATCGGCACTGGGAGGCCTGTGCTCTTGTCGAGCTTCCGGGCGGCAAGGACAACGATCCCACGGGACCCGCCCCCGTGGAGACGCGGCAGGCCTTGCGCCCACTCGGGCGCCTTCTCGACGAGGCGCTTCGCCCTCTTCTTGGTTGCGTCGGAGGCTTGCGAGCTGTCCGCCACCTGGGGCACACCTCCGCGCAGCCGGCGGAGGTTGACAGGCGTGGGGGGTTCTGCTACAAGAGACTCACGCCGGCCACTACCCGGCTGCCGTTCGCGAAGCCGCCCGGCCCAAGGGCGGCTTTCGCTTTGGTCTACCCCCTTACCACAGACGCCGGGTTGGCGTCAAGCCCTCGCATCCCCGTC
>VGFC01000551.1 GCA_016869045.1 Armatimonadota bacterium | reverse complement strand
GACCTGCGGGGTGAACTCCAGCCGGCGCATGACCGGAATCCCGGCCAGCCGGCAGGCGGCCTCCCGGAAGGGCGCGATCGCGACCAGCTTCCCCGCATCCCGCAGGCAGACGACGAGCAAGCGGCTGCCGTCCCCGAAATGGCGCGAGGAGGTCGTCATCCACTCGTGCATGAGCGACGGCCGGGGCCGGGCGCAGGTGGCCAGCAAGGCGTCCCAATCGGGCTTCAGCGCCTCGACTTGGCCGACGTCGGAGAGAACCTCAACGTCCACGGCAAATCCCCCAGTGTGGTCGCAGTGCCCGGCTTGGTCGGGCACACAGGCAAGACCTCACTAGGGTTATTCCACACTTCGTAACGAGCCCCCAACAGCTGGCTGACGGCTCAGTAAACGCCGTGCATCCGGCCCTCGTCCAGCATGGAGAGGAAGTTCTCGACGGGGATGTAGTTGGCGACGCTGTTGCCCGAGCCCAGCGTCCAGCCGCCGCCCGGAGCGCAGGCCTCGATTCGCTGGCGGGTGTACGCGCGGACCTCGTCCTCCGTGCCGCTCGCCAGGACGTGCACGTCGATGCCACCGAGCACCGCGACGCGGTCGCCGTACCGGCGCTTGAAGTCGGGGACGGGCATGATCGCGTCCTCGAAGGAGTGCTTGGCGTCGATCCCCACGTCCTCGATAAGGTCCTCCATGACCTCCGAGAGGTTGCCGCAGGCGTGCAGCATGACCGGCTTGCCGTGGGCGTGGGCGATCTGTACCAGGCGCCTCTGGTGGGGGAAGATGAAGCGGCGCATCATCGGGGGTGAGAGCATGGTCTGCGTCCTGAAACCCATGTCGTCGTTGAGCCAGATGGCGGAGAGCCACTCCATGTCGCAGACCTGCTCGTACAGGCCGGCGATGCACTCGCCGACCTTGTCCACGATGGCCTGCGGGAGCGCGGGATCATCGACGACCCACAGGCACAGGTTCTCAAAGCCCATCAGGCTGATGAGGTTCTCCAGGATGCCGCCGGGGCAGAAGGTCACGCATCCCATGCCGTCGGGCAGGAGCATGGCGTACGCCTCGAGTTCGGAGAAGTCGACCTGGTACGGATCGGGCCAGGGGTAGACCTCGAACTCCTCCCAGCTCATGATGGGGCCCTTGTGCTCATCCTGCCAGCCGCGCTGCGGGCGCTTATACAGGGCGGTGTCCTCGGTGACCAGCGCCTCGCGACCCGGGAAGCCGTAGGGGTACCGGGCCACCACGTAGTCATACCCGAACCGCGTCATGAAGCGGATCTGGTACCGCCGGTACTCGTCGGGATCGGGTGGATACGGCTCCCCCATCGCCTTCTGGATGATCTCCGCATCGTGGAACAGCTCCAGGAAGGGCACGCGGTCCGGCTCACCCTCGCGGCGCAACACCTTCCGTACGCGCTCGAAGTTCGGCTGCCACAGGCTCATGTGAGGTCTCCTATCGGGAACGGCGGGAATGCTCGGCACGCAGTTCGCCCTGCACATCCCACTGCCCTTCGGGGCGGAAGGTGTCGGAGGCTGACCTCGTGAACGTACAACCTCTGTCAGGCTGGGAGGCGAGTCCAGCCGATCCCGAACCGGGTAGCCGCCGTGTCCGGTACGCACGACCATTCGCACGACCATCGCCCGCAGTGGCCGCAGTTCGCGCTGATCGGCGCGTACGGCGTGCTGGTGCTGCTGTGCTGGGTGTACCGGGACTGGTTGGCCGGCGTCTCGAAGTCCCTCTACGGCGTGAGCCCCGTTGTCCTCATCGTGCTCCTCGGCGGGTATCGGATCTTCTACTCGGCGGTCAGTGACCTGCTGCGGCTGAGGATCTCGGCCGACCTGGCGGTGGCCATTGCGGCCATTGCGGCGCTCGCGATCGGTGAGAACTTCGCCGCGGCCGAGGTCATCTTCATCATGCTGGTGGGGGGCGCGTTGGAGGAGGTGGCGGTTGACCGGACCGAGCGGTCGATCCGGCGGCTGGTGGAGCTGGCCCCTGAGACGGCGCGCGTACGGCGAGAGGGTGTGGAGGAGGAGGTGGCGGTCGAGGATGTGCGGCCGGGGGATACCGTAGTCATCCGGCCGGGCGAGCGCGTGCCGGTGGATGGGGTGGTGAGTGCCGGGCGGTCGTCAGTGAACGAGGCGACCATCACGGGCGAGCCCCTGGCGGTGAGCAAGACGGTAGGGGATGAAGTGCACGCGGGCACGGTGAGTGAGGCGGGGGCGCTGGAGGTCGAGGCGACGAGGGTCGGGGATGACACGACGCTGGCCCGGATTGCGCGGCTGGTGCAGGAGGCGCAGGAGCGCAAGGGCGCGGCGCAGCAGCGGGCGGACCGGTGGGCGACGTGGTTCGTGCCGGTGGTGCTCGCAGCGGCGACGATCACTTGGTTCCTCACGAAGCAGCCGGTGCGGGCGGTCGCGGTGCTGGTGGTGGCCTGCCCGTGCGCGCTGGTGCTGGCGACGCCGACGGCTGTCGTGGCGGCCATCGGGAGGCTGGCACGGGCGGGAGTGCTGATCCGAGGCGGCGGGCTGCTGGAATCGCTGGCCTCAGCGGATACGGTCGCCTTCGACAAGACGGGCACCGTGACCCGCGGCGAACCCGCCATCGCGGCGGTCGTGCCGCTCGGGGGCGCGTCGTCGGGGGAGCTACTCGGATACGTCGCATCGGCGGAACAGCCGTCGGAACATGCTCTGGCCCGGCTGATTGTCGCACACGCGGCGGCGGAGGGAGCCACCGTCTCGGCGCCGGCGGAGTTTGAGGCGCGTCCGGGGGCCGGAGTGGTCGCGAGGGTCGGCGGCAGGTCGGTGATCGTGGGCAAGGCAGCGCTGCTGGAAGAGGCGGGTTGCGAGGGGATCGAGTCGGCGCGGGCTGCGGCGGCGGAGTTCGCGGCGCATGGCGCGATGCTCGCGTTCTGCGCTGTCGATGGCCGAGTGATCGGCTTCATCGCGGCCGAGGACGCGCCGCGTGACGAGGCGTCCGAGGCGGTTGGTGAGCTGGTCCGGGCGGGCGTAGCCGACACGCTGCTGCTGACCGGCGATCACGAGCGCGCGGCAAGGGCGGTCTGTGGCGCGACGGGGATCGCGCACCACCACGCGAACCTGCTGCCGGACGGGAAGGCGGAGATCGTCCGGCGGCTGCAGGAGCGCGGGCGGACCGTCATCGCCGTCGGGGACGGTGTGAACGACGCGCCGATGCTGGCCACGGCGGCGGTCGGTGTAGCGATGGGCGATGTGGCAACCGACATCACCGCCGATGCCGCCGACGTGATCCTGGCGCGGGCCGATCTCCGGCGGATCGCGGGGCTGGTGCGCTTCTCGCGCCGCGCGATGGCGACCATTCGGACGAACGTCTTCTGGTTCGCGCTGCTGTTCAACGGGATTGGCGTCGCGCTGACCGCGCGAGGCGTGCTTGGGCCGGTCGGCGCCGCGGTCTACCACCAGATCGCCTCCCTGCTCGTCGTGTGCAACTCGCTGAGGCTGCTGACCGCCGGACGGCTCGAGGAGCGAGGCCGCGTGGCGCGGGCGTGGGAGGCCATCGGCACGTGGCTTCACGGGCTTTCGCACGGGCTGAGCGTTCGGCGCTGGCGAGAGGGATGG
>VGFC01000550.1 GCA_016869045.1 Armatimonadota bacterium | reverse complement strand
GAGGCTGCCGAGCGAGAACTTGCGCTTCGCCGGGTCGTAGAATGAGTGATAGCCCCGATCGGGGATCACCCATTCGCCGCCGTAGCTGATGACGAACGAGTTGTGGTCGTAGTGGTTGTGCCCGATCGTATTGGCGTACGGTCCCGACTTGAAGAAGAGCGAGGCGGCCTTCGCGTTGTACCCGACCCTCAGCGAGGCGTGCCCGATGTCGTAGAGCGCGACCGAGGGGTTCCAGTCCGGCTGCTTCGGCTGCAGCTTCGCCGCGTCGAAACGGATGAACTCGTACAGGTCATCGATGGGCAGCCCGCCGATCTGCTCCAGATACCACGCCGCATCGCTGCTGCCTCGATGCGCGAGGATGCTCATGATCTGCGGGTAACCCGCGGTCGGGCTGCCGTCGCTGAAGCACGGCATCTGCTTCGTGTCCGGCGCGAGTTGGCTGATGCAGTAGCGCGGCATCGTCGCGAGGTACGGGTGCTCGAAGAGGTCGTACTCGGCGTGCGCGGCCCCGAGCGCGTCCAGCGCCTTCGCGAAGGAGTCCATCAGGTAGGTCCCGTACATCGGCCCCTCGAACGCCCCGCCGTCCTTGCCGCCCTTGTCCAGCGAGACGCGGACCTTCTCGATGCACAGCGCGATGTCGGCCGCCGCCTCCGGCGCCTCCGGCTCGACCGCAATCGCCCCCAGCGTCGCGCCTGCCGTGATGACCGCGTACCCGTTCGTATCCGCCGGATAGCGGTCCACCCCCTCCAGGCACGCCCGTACGCCTTTCGTGAGGATCGCCTCGCGAATCTCCGCGCGCTCCCCCTCCGTCAGCCGGTCGAAACACCAGTCGTAGCACATCGCCATCGCATACGTGCAGTGGCCCGTGTCCAGGCACGCCCTGATCTTGCCCGCGCCATAGCTCGGGTCGGTCCACTGCTCCCACTTCGCCACGTGCAGCGCCATCATCTTCGCCGCCTCGGCGTAGGCCGGTTCACCCGTCACCAGATACGCGAAGCTCAGGTGCATCAGCCTCGTAGTGATCGAGTCCTCGCGCTCCTGGAACATCGCCGTCCACGGCGGATACGCGGGCGAATCGTCATGCCTCGGCGGCGTCGCATCGGACAGCGTGTACTCCCACACGCCGGCGAACTGGTTGTTATCCAGCGGGACCTTCACCGAGTAGTGGTACGGCTCCGCCGCGACGAACCGATCTGCCTTCGCCTTGAGAGCCTCCCACGCGCTCCTCGTGTCGAAGCCAAACCGGTTCACGGTCCCGTCCGCCGCCTTTGCCCTCAACAGCGGCATTGTCTCGGCATTCACCAGCACGCGCGGGTGCTGAGCCATGCTCACTCCTCCGACCAGCATCATCATCGCGCAACCCACTGCCCACCTGCTCATGGCCTTGCCCTCCGAGGTATCCTCCCCCTCTCCGCCGAACCCCGCCGGGAGCGCGGACATCCTGTCCGCATGCCGTCGCCGTGCCGTTCCCTTCCGTGTATTCCGTGGTTCACTGCCGTCGCCTCGCCTTCCTGCCCGACACCGGACTCGGGGGCTTGCCCATGAACCGCACCCGCCTCACCCCTCACCCGATGGACCTCCCTCCCGGCCTCACCTCCATCCGCGAGGCCGTCCGCGAGACCCCCGTCCGCGCCACCTGCGACGTGCTGGTGGTCGGCGGCGGGCCGGCGGGCGTCGGCGCCGCCCTCGCCGCCGCGCAGACCGGCGCCGATGCGCTCCTCGTCGAGCGCTACGGAATGCTCGGTGGCATGTGGACGGCAGGCCTCGTGAACCCCTTCTTCGAGGCCACCCGCAACGGCTGGATCGTGACTCAGATCGTCCGCCGCCTGGAGGAAGCCGGCGCGTGGATGCCGTGGCGGTGGGCCTACACCTTCGACCCCGAAACGATGCGCCGCGAACTCGAGCGCCTCATGTCCGAGGCCGGCGTCCGTCTGCTCTACCACTGCCTCTGCGTGGACTCCATCGTCGAGGGGAACCGCGTGCGCGGGGTGGTCATCGAGAGCAAGGCCGGCCGCGAGGCGCTCCTGGCCAACGTGGTGGTGGATTGCACGGGCGACGGGGACGTGGCGGCCCGCGCGGGCGCGCCCTTCGAGTTTGGCCGCCTCGGCGACGGTCTCGTCCAGCCGATGACGCTGATGTTCGAGATCGACGGGACCGGCGACTTCGCCCAGGACTCCGCGGCCGCGCTCTTCGACGCGATGGCCCAGGCCATCGAGGAGCACAACCTCGGCGTCGAGCTACCCTTCGGCCGCGCGAACTACGTCCCCTGGCTCATCGCTCTACCGGCCGCGGGCACTGCCGCCGTGCAGCTCACGCACGTCTACCGCCTCAACCCGCTCGATCCCGCCGACCTCACCGCCGGCACGATCGACGCCCGCCGTCAGGCCGCCGAGGCCGTCAAGATCCTGCGCCACGTGCCCGGGCTACAGGGCGTTCGTCTCCGCCGCACTGCCGCCCAGATCGGCGTCCGCGAGACCCGCCGCATCCTCGGCGCCTATCAGCTCTCGCTCGATGACCTCGCCGCGGGCCGCCGCTTCCCCGACGGCATCGCCTCCTGCGCCTTCGGCGTGGACATCCATGAACCCGCGCCCGGCGCCGGCGTCCCATCGGGTCACGGGGCGACGATGCAGCCGTACGAGATTCCCTACCGCTGCCTCCTCCCCGCCGACCTGCTCAACCTCCTCGTCGCTGGCCGCTGCATCTCCGGCACCCACGAGGCCCACGCTTCCTACCGCGTGACCGGCACCTGCGTCGCCACCGGCCAGGCCGCCGGCCTCGCCGCCGCACTGTCCTCCGCCCGCAACCTCCCTCCCTCCCAGCTCTCCGGCCCCTCCCTCCGCGCCGCCCTCATCCACCTCGGCGTCGCCCTGCCATAGCCGTCCACCTGGGACCGCGCGCACTCCCGCGCCTGCGGGACGCGCACGCGGTGGCAGCCTTGCCTCCGACGTTTGCTGGGACCGCCACCGTCTCGGTGGCGCGCCGTGGTGCTTGCCGTTCACTTCGCACTTCTCACTGCCGTTCCACCACCACCAACCCTCCTTCCTCCACCTTCACCTCAACCTCCCCCTCCTCCACCCTCTCCACGACCGCCGGCGCATCGAGCAGCTCGCCCTTCGCGTCGTACGCATACCTCCGCACCGTCCCTCCCGGCCACGGGAACCTCCCCGACACGACCGTCGCGATCCGCTCCTGGCCGACGATCCAGCCCGGCCCGATCTCCTTCACCGTCATCGGGTAGAGCTTACTCACGAAGTTGCTCGGCCCATCGAGCAAGAGGTTCACCGCCGTCGGCGAGTACAGGCACCCCTCGCGCAGGCACGCCCTCACGCTGGCGAACACGCCCTCGCGGGTCTTCTCATCTCCCATGTTCCCGAGCACCAGCGGCGTCGCGCTGAGGTGCCCCTGCGACCAGTTAGCCGCGCCGTTGCCGCCCTCGATGAATCGCGCGATCGGCAGGCTGTTGAGGCTGCGGAGCGCGCTCCCGCCGTTGCCCAGGAAGTACCTGCCGCGCCGCAGCACCTCGCCCGCCATGCGCAACTGGCAGGACTCCGTCACCGCCGCGCCGTCCGCTTTCAGGCGGAGCACGTTGCCG
>VGFC01000549.1 GCA_016869045.1 Armatimonadota bacterium | reverse complement strand
ACCACCGGCCCGTCCAGCACGCGAATCAGCACCAGGTCTCCGCCCAGATTCGTCTTGGGCAGCACCCCCAGGACCTCGATGTTGAACTCGCTAATCTCAACACCCCGGAAGACCGACTTCGCCGTCCCGCGCATGCCCGGCTTCACTTCCGCCGCCCGGATCATCGTGTTTGGGTCGAACCGAGGCGACAACTCCGCACACTGCACTGCCGCACCCCACACCACAAGCCCGGCGGACAGACCGATCCAAGCACTCACGCGCCGCATCATGTGCGTATCCCCTCAGGCGACGTGCCGGCCCCATTTCAGGGCCGACACGCATTGCCGGAATCACCGTCTCTCAACCTGCGAATATACCAGTTTTGCCCGCCCAAGGCAAACAGCAGGAATTCAGGGACATGACCCAGTTCAGCCGCACCGAACTGGGATCGTGTCCCTGAATTCCTGCCCCTCACTCCGCCCTCTTCACCAGCACATAGTCAACCCCCATCAGGTGGCCCTTCGACGCGGCGTTCCTGTCCACCGCCTGGAACCTCAGCACATGCTCCCCCGCTGTCAGCCGGAATCGTCCCAGCGCGATGGCCTGCGTCTGTTCGACGGTGGGCGTGTAGAGGTCCACCCTCTCCCCCACCGGCTTCTCATCGAGAAACGCCTGCAGTATCGCATAGTCCCAGGACGTGGTGTACCGGGCCTCGATGGTGTAGTCGCCTTCCTCGGGGAGGTTGAGCCCGATGTCCACGAAACCGTTCTCTCGGCACGGCTGCAGCCACAGGTGGTGGCCGCCTACGAACCGCGCGCCGAGGTCCTGGATGCGGTACTCGCAGCCCTGCGTCTTCAGCACCCGCGCCCACACGCCTTCGGCGCTCTCCGGGTGGATGATGAGCGGCTCCCAGCGGAAGTAGTCCAGCCTCACCTCACAGCCCTTCGCCGCCGGGTTCTGCCCTGCCACGCGAATCTCGACTTCGCCGCCCGGAAGCTGACCCAGCGGCCAGATGGTCGGCGCCGGGCGCTCCTCTGTGGTGTACAGGTCAAACCGCGGTCCAACCGCCTTCCCCTCGGCGAACGCCTGAATGATCCCGCTACTCGGGCCGGTCATCGCACACATGCCCAGCACATACGCCCCGCTCCCCGTCTTCGGCACTCGCAAGGTCATCGAGTCACCCGCCGCCGCGGCAAGCCACTCCAGCACTCTCCCCGCGCTCGGCCCACGCATCGGCGCGCTCGGTCGCGGCGCCTGCCCTCCCTGCGAGCTCACGACCTCCACGCTCTCCGCCTCGATGGCGTCCTCAACACGCGGCGCAGGCTCCAGCCGGAAGCAGTCCACCACTGCCCGCCCCTCGCTCTGCGCCACCAGCTGCGCGACCGTCCCCTCCTCTCCCACCTCAATCGCGTCTACCGCCGCCACCCGCTTCTCCGGGCGCCCGATCACCGACACCGCCCTCTCCCCCACTCTCAGCGACAGTTCCGCCGCACCCTCCTCCGGCGTCGTGTAGATCGTCGGCAAGTACACACCCGGCTTCGCAGCCACGCGGAACTCCGCCGGGACATCGCCCGCCTTCACCGTACCGAAGTCGACCGCGCGCTCGCGACTGAACTCGTAGGCTAGCTGCGTATCGGTGATGACCTTGCCCTTCCCCGCCTTCACCGCTTCGCCGAGCAGGTCCTCAGCCTCCAGCGCAAAGGGCACGTTGAGCCCGCTCGTGGTGACATCCGCCGCCGTGATGTCGCGGAACAGATCGGTTCGGTACTCCTGCTTCTCCGGCGTCTGTAGGTACTTCGTCCCGCCCGTGTAGGTAACCCCGCGCAGCCGCTCGAACGGCGGCGTCAGCTCCGCCTGATACCAGTACGTGACGCTGCTGTACTCCGTCTCGTGCTCCTCGAAGCGCGGCCAGCACCCGTAGTTCTCGATCGTCATCCGCAGCCGCTTCTCGAAGGGGATGAAGTCCAGGAAGTGCCAGCGGTACGGGCATGTCCGCGGGTACTCATCGAGGCTGCACCCGAAGCTCGGTTCCGGCAGGTAGCGGATCCCCCACGCGTCGCCGAAGTAGTCCTCCGAGCCCGTCCCGATCCACGGCGGGAAGTCGTCGTCATCCACCCAGACCTTCTCATCTCCCTCGCCCCACCAGCCCGGCGTCGGGTGGTCCACCTGCAGCGAGACACCCACGAGGTGCCCGCGGCCCGCGGTCTCGATGAACGGGTAGTCGAGCGTCGGGCTATCCGGCTCCTGCCGCCACCGCGCGAAGAAGTACACCATGTCCTCCGCGGCCTCCGCGGGCGCCCACTCGACCTCGTACTCCACCTGCGCCGGCAGTTCCAGGAAGCTCCTCAGCTCCAGCGTCGCGCTCCTGCGGAAGGGCATCGGGTAGTAGAAGCTGCACAGGCCGTTCCGGCACCCCGCGATCAGCGAGCCATACTCCGCGGTCTTCCAGTCGAACCCGAAGAACGGCCCGATCGGCGCCAGCACCTGCGGCCACTCGGCGCCATCCCAGGTGCCCTTGAGCACCAGCTTCCGCCAGAAGTACCGCTGCGCACAGTCTACCTTCATGCGGATCGCGCGCACTTGCCCGGGCCCCTTCAGGTCCGCGAGATTCAGCGTCTTCCCCGGCTCGAGCGTAACGGCGCGTCGGATCGTCGCCTGTTTCGGCAGCTTCGGCTTCGGATCGGCCGGCTCGCCCCACGCCTTCGCCGCGGCCTGCAACGCCGCCGTCTCCTCCGCCGTCAGCGGCAGCCGGAAGCTCGGCACGCTCCAGTCGTCGGGATACCGCAGGTAGTTGAAATGGTAGAACTGCCCGTGCGCCTTGTCCGCGCAGATCCTGATATGCCTCGCGAACGGAATCGGCACGTAGCAGTCGGATGCCGACTGCTGCTCCCCGCGCTTGTACACGAGCGGCTTGAGGAACGGCGGGTTGTCGCCGGTGAACAGCCCGTTGAAGTCCAGCTCGTACGTCGGCGTCGTCGCGCCGTCGAGGTAGATTCGCAGCGTGCCTTGCGGATTCGCCGACCAGATCCGGAAGATGCACCCCGGCCCGTCCTGGTCCATCATCACCGCCTCCCCGTTCTCCTCCACCCTCAGGTACTGCCCCGCGTCCGCGTTGAACGCCCACTGCTCACGCTCGTTGCGGTGCCAGCTCGAGTACTGCCCCGCCCGAGTCCCCGTCTGCAGATGAGTCAACCGATCCAGGTCGGTGAGCTGCTTCAGCAGGTCCACGTAGGTCAGCTCCGCCGCCTCGGCCCAGGCAGGAAGCACCACCACCAGGAAAGCCATGCAGGTCTGTCGCCTTACCATCTTGGCACCCCCCGGTCGTTCAGTTTCGCCCTCCCTCCCTTCCGCTTCCGCCCGCAACAGACCTGTCTCCCCTCGTGGAGGTTGGCGCACTCCTCGCGCTGAACCCTGACGTTCGTAGGTCGGGCTTCAGGGTCATGGACCAGATAGCCTGACATCATCGGGTCGTTGTAGGGGCAGAGCGTGCTCTGCCCAGGCCGTCCGTTCGGGCAACACCTGGGCAGAGCACGCTCTGCCCCTTATATACTCTTCCTGTCGCGATCGGGAAGTGGAAGGGCTTCCTGATCGGCATCCGAAGACGGGGCAGGCGGCTCTGCCCCTGGCCGCGAGGGCCGTTGTGTAGAT
>VGFC01000548.1 GCA_016869045.1 Armatimonadota bacterium | reverse complement strand
CCCGCCCACCTCGATCTCCACGACATCCCCCGCCTTCAGGAACACGGGCGGCTTGCGGGCGAAGCCGACGCCGGAGGGGGTGCCGGTCATGATGACAGTGCCTGGCAGGAGGGTCATCACCTGGCTCAGGAAGCTGATGAGCTGGCGGCAGCCGAAGATCATGTCCGAGGTGTTGGACTCCTGCATCGTCTCGCCGTTCACGCGGCAGGCGATGGGGCAGTTGTCTGGGTCGAGGTCGGTCTCGATCCACGGGCCGAGCGGGCAGAACGTGTCGAAGCTCTTCCCCCGCGCCCACTGGTTATCGAGCTTGAGCTGGCAGTCGCGCGCTGAGACGTCGTTGCCGCAGGTGTAGCCGAGGACGTAGTCCAGCGCCTCGGCCTCGCTGACATCCTTCGCCGGTTTCCCCATGACGCTGCACAGCTCGGCCTCGTAGTCCACTTCGTCCGGCGCCATCTTCGGGATGACGATCGGCTCGTTCGGCCCAATCACCGAGGTTGTGGCCTTCAGGAACATCAGCGGGTGGTCGGGCAGCTTCATCCCCGACTCCTCGGCGTGGCGGCGGTAGTTCAGGCCGAGAGCGATGACGTTCGGCGGCTCGACGGGCGCGATCAGCCGCGCCCGGCTCACGTGGAGCGCCTCGTCGGTCGCATCGAGGCTCTCGAACGGTGTGGTCTCCAGGCACCGGATCGTGTCATCCTCCAGGACGCCATAGCACCAGTGGTTGTTGGCCTTGAAGCGGACGATTCGCATGGTCTCAGCCTCGCGGTTGGTGTGCGGGATGACCCCACAGTACACACGGTATACAGAGATAGAGAGGGAGTCCTCTGGTAAACTCGGTGCACTGTGTGTAGTGTGGCGTCAAGCGCGCCATTCGCCGGGGAGGTCGCCTTGGCCTGCGCGGGAAACTGATGCCTCACCCCCTCGTTCCCCCTCTCCTGCAGGAGAGGGGGATGTCCGCAGGACAGGGGGTGAGGCCTCCCGAGGTCACTCCCATGCGCATCATCCCCGTCGCCCAGGCGCGTCGCCGGCCAATGCCTCACCCCCTCGTTCCCCCTCTCCTGCAGGAGAGGGGGATGTCCGAAGGACAGGGGGTGAGGCCTTCCGAGGTCACTCCCATGCGCATCATCCCTGTCGCCCAGGCCTGTCGCTGGCCAATACCTCACCCCCTCGTTCCCCCTCTCCTGCAGGAGAGGGGGATGTCCGCAGGACAGGGGGTGAGGCCTTCGGAGGTCACTCCCATGCGAATCATCCTCGTCGCCTGCCTCGTGCTAGCTGCGTCCTCCGCTCATGCGCTTACCGTCAAGGCGAACCGTTACGAGGCTCTCATCCAGCGCGGTGCGCTCGTGTCCCTGAAGGACGCGGCGGGCAACGTCCTCGTGTCGGGCGAGGGCCTGGAGCGCGGGCTGGCGATCCGGCGCGTGGCTGGGGACGCGTGGTCCGCCGACCAGCCCCGGGTGGCAGTCCTGCAGCCGGGCGAGACGGCCTCCCGCCCCTACACGGAGTTCCCCGATCTGCCTGGGGCATCCGTGCAGGTGACTGCGCGGCTGGAGGCCGACTCGGGCGACCTGGTGATCGCCCACGAGGCGAAGTCCCCCGAGCCCGGCGTCTGGGGAGTGGAGTGGGAGGTCGGCTACATCCCGCTGGCGATGAACATCCTCGTGCCCGGGAACTCCGGACTGAAGCTGAGTGCGAAGTCCCCGGGCAACCAGTGGAGCTTCGAGTACCCGATCTCGTGGGAGGCGCAGCTGGTCGTGGTCGAGGGCGAGGGCCGCGGCTTCTACCTCTGGGCAGATGACGCGCAGGGCCGCTACAAGCGGCTTGCGGTAACGCGCACTGAGAAGGGCTGGCAGCTTAGCCTCGCGACGATCAACCAGGCGCCCTTCGATGCGCTCAAGGAGTGCGCGTCGGTCTCCTGGCACCTGAACGTCTACGAGGGCGACTGGCGCGTGCCCGCGCGGCGGTATCGCGACTGGATGCAGGCGAACCTGCACCCTACCCCCGTCCAGCAGCAGCAGCCCGCGTGGGTGAAGGACATCCGCTGCGTGGTCATCATGGGGATGGACATTCCCACCATCGAGGCCCTGGCGAAGCGCCTGGACCCGAAGCAGACCCTCTTGTACATCCCCGGCTGGCGCAAGCCGGGCTATGACCGCGACTACCCGAACTACACGGATGTCGTACCCGAGTGGGAGCCCTTCGTGAAGCGCGCCCACGAGCTGGGCTTCCGCGTGATGCCCCATGTGAACTACTTCGGCGTCGATCCGCTGAACGAGCTGTACGCGCAGTTCGAACCGTTCCAGGTCCGCAGCGCGTGGGGCAACCATGACAAGGAGTGGTGGCTCTGGGAGCGCGCCGACCCGATCATCAAGTTCGCGTACATCAACCCGGCCCACAAGCCGTTCCGCGACCTGTTCGTCGCGCGGATGAAGGAGCTGTGCGAGCGTTACCAGGTCGACGCATTGCACCTCGATCAGACGCTCTGCATCTTCAACGACAACAACGGCCTGATCGACGGCATGTCGATGCTGCAGGGCAACCTCGCGCTGCATCGGGAGCTGCGCGAGGCCTTGCCGAATGTCGCGATCAGCGGCGAGGGTCTCGATGAGGTCACCTGCGTCTACGAGGCCTTCGCCCAGCGTCATGCCTACGGTCTGAACCACGCGGACGGCACCTGGAGCCGAGCGCATCTCGCGATGGCGCATCCGATCTCGTCGTACCTCCTGCGGCCGTTCACCACCATCTACGGTTACCTCGGCTGCGCGGCGCCGACGGACGAGCAGATGTACGCCGCGTGGAACGAGGCCTACGAGCACTGGGGCGTCATCCCCACGCTGAAGCCCGACCCCGCGCAGATCGACCGCCCGACGGGCTTCAGCCGCCAGTTCTACGACGAGGCGGAGTTGTGGCTCAGGCAGCGGGTCGATCCCGACATGGACGCTGCCTGGCCGGCCGACGTGGCCTTTGCGCTGCGCACGGCCTCGGGCGAACGCGTCGTGCGAACGATGGACCATCGTCTGCTCGCCGGCGACCACGAGGTGTCGCGCACGATCACGGACGTCACCGAGGTGAAGCTG
This sequence comes from Armatimonadota bacterium, assembly GCA_016869045.1. Classification (GTDB taxonomy): domain Bacteria; phylum Armatimonadota; class Zipacnadia; order Zipacnadales; family VGFC01; genus VGFC01. Next base: position 565 of record VGFC01000548.1, on the reverse strand, counting down.
CCCGGCTCCATCCCCGGCTGGCGGCAGTATGACGCGGACCGTCTCTTCGGCCTGCTGCCCGAGTCATGGTACCCCTATGTCCCCGATCCGCGGGACATGACCGCCTTCCATGTCGAGAGCCTGCCTACGGGCTTCCGCTGCTCGCGGATCGTGCCGATGGCCGACATGGCCTACATCCGCACCGAACAGACCGGCGGCGTTGTTGCTGACCTCGCGGCGCTGCTGAACGAGGCGACTTGCGGCTCCATCCCCTTCGAGGGTGAGGCCGTGCAGGTGCATGGCCCGCTGCAGGCCGAGGACGGCTCGCACTTCCTCGCCGATGGCAGCATCCTGCGCGCACACCCGCCGTGGCGGGCGAAACGGCGCAACCCGGCGACCAACGCCATCGAAGCGAACGGCACGGGGATCGCCTATGCCCGCTACAAGGTGAAGCTCCCGGCGCAGGGCGCGCTACGGTTCGTGAGCGAGGTCGGGATGGACAAGGGCGCCGTCGGCCAGCCGGACTCCGATGGCGTAACCTTCGGTGTGAAGGTCACCGACGGGGGTGTCGAGACGAAGGCGCAGG
>VGFC01000547.1 GCA_016869045.1 Armatimonadota bacterium | reverse complement strand
CCGCGGCACGTGCCCCAGCGGGTGGCCCGGGCCTTCGTACAGGGTCACGCCGAGGATCGCGAGGGGCTCCTCGGAGGTCGCGCGGAAGGTGATGGACTTGATGGGCACCTGGGGGCGCGGGTTCTCGAGTGCGTAGATCCAGAACTGGCAGGCCGACCCGCCGGCGTAGGTGACGCCCGTCTGCAGCTGCCCCCAGGCGACGGCGGGGGCGGAGGCGTAGTCCCACGGCACGGGCATTGCCGAAGGCTGCGCGGCGAACGGGCCGCCGCCCCAGGCGACGCTGAACGGGTTGACCTCAAAGCGCCGCCGGATCGGCTGCACGTGCTCCGAGCCGTCGGCGAAGCGCAACACATACTCGCCCATCGGCTCTCCGCCGCCTGCGTTCGCGAACATCGCGTCCGTCAGGTTGCAGAAGTGCGCGATGCAGACATGGGTCGCCGTCTTCCCGATCGGGACCCGCACTTCCGTGCCGGCGCTCAACACGATCAGCCCAGGCTCCGTCAGAGCCTCGGGGCCGAACCGAAACGGAATCCCCCAGTGCTTCGTCTCTGTTCGTGGGAACTTCCCGCTCACGTGGTCCATCGACGGATGCCAACCATCCGTCGAGGAGAGCACGGCGGGGGAGTTGAAGTAGCGCGTCAAGGAGATCGGCTTGAGGCGGCCGCTCATCAGGGGTACCTCCCGAGTAGAGTCCCAGCCCCTATTCCGCCCCAAGCGGGAGAACGCCTGCTCGGCGGCGAAGTATGGAGCACAGCGACAGTCACGTTCACGTGAGGGGGTACGTGAGATGACGTGGGATCGCGGGAAGCGAAGCCAGCTGGCTCTGGCGGCGTCGGCGGCGGCTGTGATTGCCGTGGCCGCGCTGACCTACCTTCACGCCAAGGTAACGGCGGAGGCGCAGCCGGCTCCGACGGCTGAGGGGGCACCGGCGGCTGATGGAGGCGCTCTACGGGTGAAGTGCCTGAACCAGATGAAGCAGCTTGGGCTGGCTGAGCTGATGTATGTACAAGACTACGATGAGCGCTACCCGCCGGCCGACAAGTGGTGCGACGCCACTTCCCTGGGGTACATCACCAAGTGGGAGACGCACCACTGCCCGGCCGATTCGGCGGCGTTCAGCTACGCCATGAACCACAAGCTCAGCCGCGTGTCGCTCGGGCGTGTGGAGGATCCCCGCCGCACCATACTCCTCTACGAGTCCAGGACCGGTCGCAGGAACGAGTGCGATCAGCGCGGCACCCCCGGTGACAGCGTTCCGGACCCGCCGCGACACCAAGGCGGCAACAACTTCGGCTTCGTCGACGGGCACGTGGAGTGGCTGAAGCCCGAGGCCGTGCCCTTCGACCTGTACCGCCTCGTGAAGCAAGAGCCACATGCGCCCTGGTCCGAAGGGCCGCCCGGGGAGACGAAGTGGGCGAAGTGATGGTGCCTCGTGTCCGCCGCAAGAGACCTACCCTCGGCGGCGACGCCTGGGGGTGCTCAGTTCATGGACGTCCGCCCGGTCCTTGGGACGACCGGCCGCTCGCTTGTTGGCCTTCAGGTGATGCAGGCTAATGAAGGGGATCTCGGTGTCGCCGAGGCGCTCGACCAACCGCTCCCCATAGCACTCGTCGAACGCGACACCGGAGATGCTCGTCATCAACTCGATACGAAACGGCCGCTCGCCCATGCGGACGACTGCGTCGGGGTCCACGAAGAGGTCCGGCGAGAGCTCGGGCACATCGAAGCCGAACTCACGGACCGCAGCAACTACCTTCTCGGCGTTTCCCTCACTCGGCTCGACCCAGACATCCATGTCCCCGGTCGCGCGCACATAGCCGTAGTAGTTCACCGCGTAGCCGCCCACAAGCAGGAACCTAGCGCCATGTGCGCCGAGCAATCTCAAGAACTCCCTTAAGTCGTCCTGTATCGGTGGTATAGCCATAGAAGGCCTGCCTCAGCGCTTCTAGAGCCCGCAGCCGCTCCACGGGGGGCTTGCTCAGCCAGTACTCGAGCGAGTCGTCCGGGTCATGTCGGGACCCGATCGAGAACACCGTCTTGTTGATCCGGAAGTCGTCCATTGCACCCTCAGCGGTCATTCTACACCAAAGTGCGCCGTCCTGGAAGTGGGTGATGCTGGTGCGGGTGCGACCACAGAAAGTAGGTGGGTTTCTGAGGGGAGAGAACAGGGATCACCCTTCGGGCCGAGAATCCGTTGGTTAGGAGACCAGGCCTCGGGCCGGAAAGGGTGATCGGGATGTCGATTGACCAGCAGGCTACGGCAGACCTTCAGGAGTTTGCGCGGGAGTGGGCGCGGACGCATGTGAGGACGGGGAGCTTGGAGGAGGCGGAGCGGGTGGCGGTGGAGGTGTCGCGGATCGTGGGTCAAGCGGTGGCCGAGGAGGCGTTGGCGGGGGCGCGGGAGGCGAGCTACGAGGGGTGCAGTCGGCCGTGCGGGTGCGGTCGGAAGGCCGAGTTCGTGAGCTACCGAGGCAAGAGTCTGGTGACGCTGGTGGGCGAGGTGCGGGTGGAGCGGGCGTACTATCACTGCAAGCACTGCCACACGGGAGTCGCGCCGTGGGATGCGACGCAGGGATTGACGCGGCGCTGCTACTCGCCGGGGGTGAAGGCGGTGGTGGCCGAGACGGTGGCGCGGATGCCGTATGGGGGCGGCATGGAGTTCCTGGCGCGTCTGACGCCGTTGCGGATCGAGGAGAGCGCGGCGGAACTGATCGCCGAAGAGGTGGGCGGTCGGGCGCGAGAGGCGCAGGCGGGGGCGACCGAGCGATACCTCAGCGGGCTCGTGCCGTTGCCGACGGGGCCGCCCGTGGAGCGGCTCTACGTGACCCTGGATGGCAGTTCCGCGCACATTGACGGTGCCTGGCATGAGGTGAAGAGCGGCGCGGTGTACGCGGCCGAACCGGGGGACGACGACGTGGACCGGTCCGGCCCCAAACGCTACGTATCGGCCCAGGAGCCCGCCGAGGGTTTCCTGGCCCGGCTCTATGTGGAAGCGCTTCAGGCCGGTGTTCACCGGGCCGACGAGGTGATCGTCCTGGGCGACGGGGCCGAGTGGATCTGGAACCACGCGGCCGTGCACTTCCCGGGCGCGACCCAGATCGTGGACTACTGGCACGCCTGTCAGCACATCCATGACTTGGCCAAAGTCCAGTATGGCGAGGGCTCACCGCAGGGCCAACGCTGGGCGCGTGAGCATTGCACCCGGCTCCGCGAGGACGGCCCGGCCCGCTACCGGCGGGCCCTGCGGCGGATGAAGCCGCGGTCCCCCGAAGCCGCCGAGAAGCTCCGCACCGAGCGCGGCTACTTCACCGCCAACGCCCACCGCATGCGCTATCCCCAGTTCCGCGCCCGACGACTCATGATCGGCAGCGGCATCGCCGAAGCCGCCTGCAAAGTCATCGTCGGCCAACGCCTCAAACAGCCCGGCATGCGCTGGGGACACGAGGGCGCCGACCACGTCCTGGCCCTGCGCTGCCTCGTGCTCAACCAACAGCACGACCACATCCGACACCACGCGAAGGCCGCATAGGAGGCGATGAGACGCCGATTCCACCTACAAACTAGTGTTCAGTCCCTCAATTGACTATTGAAGTAATCTGGCTTTGGTGTTATGCTCGGGCACAGGAGGTGGAAGCGACCATGCGTCCCCCTGTGCCGGTGAATCTGACGGACGGTGACCGTGCGGCCTTGGAGGCTATCGTGAGCGCGCCCAGTTCGGA
>VGFC01000546.1 GCA_016869045.1 Armatimonadota bacterium | reverse complement strand
CAGTGGGGTCACGTCTTTAAATTTTAATCTTCGCCATGCCGCGAGCCACGTTGGCGCAGCCGATGCGGGACGAAGATTAAAATTTAAAGACGTGACCCCTCGCATCGACCGAACGCACCTGGTGTCGGGGCTCGATGTGATGAGCACGCTCTGTGACTATGCGGGCATCGAGCCGCCACCGAACGCGCGCGGCCTCAGCCTCCGTCCACTGCTGGAGGGCAAACCGACCGAGTGGCGCGACCACCTCGTCTGCGACTGGAAGGCCGAGGGGAAGATCGTCCGCACGCCGCAGTACAAGCTTGTGACCTACGCCAACGAGCCGAAGGTGCAGCTCTTCGACATGCAGCAGGACCCGTGGGAGATGACCAACCTCGCGGGCGATCCCGCGATGGCCAGCATCATCGAAGAACATCGGAAGTTGCTGACTGAATGGAACGCGCGGATGGAACCCGCGCCGCCGCAAGGCTAAGGTGGCATCGGCGGCTCGCCGATGAGGGGGGTGGAGGCCGCCACGCGCGGGCCGCGCGTGCCACCGGAGGGTGATGCAGCATGATCGCTTGCCTGAGCTGCCTACTCGCAGGTGTGGCGTCCGCCGCGCCCTTACTGCAGAACGCGTCCTTCGAGGCGGACCGCTACTCGGTCTGGCCCGGGACCGCGGCCGGCAACGGCAAGACCATCACTGGCTGGAGCTACTCCGGCAACGCGGGCGTGAACCCGCTGTGGAAGAACCCTCAGGCGCAGAAGGGGCCCGACTCACCCTTCCACGACAACGGCGCGATTCCCCACGGCAAGCAGCTCGCCTTCATCCAGGGCCCGGGCAGGCTGAGTCAGAAGGTCGGCGGCTTCGAGCAAGGGCATCGCTACGTCGTCGGCTTCCGCGAGAACGCCCGCATCCAGCGGCAGGGCGACCAGTGGCCGCAGGTGAGGGTCACCCTCGGCGGGCAGGTCATCGTTTCCCCGCACGAGGTGACACCCATCGCGAGGAAGGACGACTTCGGCACGCCCTTCTACCGAGTGGAGAGCGCTCCGTTCATCGCCCCGAGCAGCGGCGAGTTCGAACTCGTCATCGAGACGGTTCAGGAGTCGCGCACAACCACGATCCTGCTGGATGCGGTGGCGATTCGAGAGGTGGGGGAGAGGTAGTCCGTTCAGGCCCGCGCACGCTTGCGCCGGGGTTCCTTCGCAGCGCGTGCCGCGTCCACCCACTCGATGCCCTCGGGCGTGAAGAGGGATTCGATGGGCATTCCCGGCTCCGACGGCGCCGCGTCCTCGGGTCCCAGGATCGAGTCCAGGCTCACGAACTCGCCGGTGACGTAGTCCTCGGGGTCGTGGGTGTCCCAGAACCTGATCTCCTCTTCCTCGCTCCGGAAGACCGGCAGCAGCTTACGTGCACGCTCGCGGCGCAGAGCAGGCCCTCCCTTCCCTGTGGTAGGAGACGGCAGGGGCGGACACGTGGGTCCGCCCCTACAAACGGCTTGCGGCCCGGGCAGACACGCGGGTGCCCCTGTGCCTCTGCAGGCCGCGCAAACCTCGGGCCTTGTGTAGGGGCGGACCCACGTGTCCGCCCCTTTGGCCTCGCCCCTACTTGATCTCCCTCAGCACGTCGTTGCGCTGGAAGCCGGTGCCTTCGGTGGCGCGGGCGAGGGAGTACTTCTCCAGGACTTGGGTGATCTCGATGGCGCCGACGTCGGTGCGCTCGGCGCCGAGTTCGAGGCCGGTGGCGGGGTCGATCAGCTTCTCGCCCTCGCGCAGGACCTTGAAGCGGTCGCCGACCTGCAGGTTCACGTTGCTGCCGGCGTTGACGTAGATCTTGTCATCCCCATCGGCCTTGATGATCCGACCTTCCCAGGGCTGGTTGCCGAGCTTCTCGGTGGTGAAGGCGACCCACTTGTCAACCGCGTCCCGCATGGCCTGGCCGAGGGGCGTCTTCTCGAAGCCCTCGGCGTGGACGTCGAGCGAGCCGGCGGAGAAGCTGATGCCGGCGCCGCCGCGCGAGGCCTTGCCCTGCACATGCTCGGAGGCGAGGACCTCGGTCGTGCTGGAGTGGAACACACGGATGTCCAGCCCGATGAGCGCCTTGGCCTTGCTCCCGCCGACCGAGACGGGCCCAAGGGAGATGCCGCCGCCGCGCCCGCTCTGCGAGTACTCGAACTCCGTGAGGACGCCCTTCACCAGGTACTCCGCGCCGATCGCCTGGCCTTTCTGGGCCCCGGTCTCTTGGGTGGTCACGCCCTCCTCGGTGAGCTGCATCTCGCCGAGCGCCGCATTCAGCTCCGCGCGTTCGACCACGACGAACCGCCCGCTGTTGACGAGCGCCGTCGTCAGCATCTCCGTCAGCCCGCTGGCAATGGCGTCCTGCCCGAAGGCCCAGGTCCACTGGTCAATCGTGACCTCGGTCGGCACGACCGCGATGCGCTTCTTGAGCACCCGCGGAGGCGGCTGAGCCTCCTCCTTGTCCTGCGGAGTTCCCCCTGCGGCGAAGGCCAGGGTGCCTGCAGCCGACAGAATCGCAATCAGACCGGCAACGGCGGTCAGGTAACGTCTCATGGGTGTGGTCTCCTTCCCCGATCTCGTGTGCTTACAACACGCCATCGGCCTCTCACTTCGCTCTTCGCGGGTCCTCTTCCTGCCGCCCGCTCACGCGCGCAACGGACGCGGGCAGAGAGGAATCCCGAGGGGGCAACCCCAAGAACGCCTCCATGTCCCCTGAACGCCCTGCGGACGCGGTGACCTCCCAGCCAGCGCCTCGCGCGTCCGGCCTCTCCCTGCGCAGCATCCTCCTCGTGCTGCTGTTCCTCGCCGCCGGAGGCCTGTGGGTCCGGCAGGTCTCGCTGATCAGCTACACCTGTCAGGTCGCCGAGGGCACGCCCTCCGTGCCCGCGCTGACGGTGCTCATCCTCCTCGGAGCCGTCGCTCTTGTCGTCAGCCGTTTCCGTCACTCCCCTCTCCCTTCAGGAGAGGGGCCGGGGGCGGGGTTGCCTTGCTCCCCTCTCCCTTCAGGAGAGGGGCCGGGGGCGGGGTTGCCTTGCTCCCCTCTCCCTTCAGGAGAGGGGCCGGGGGTGAGGCACAACCGCTTCCGCCGTGAGTCCCTCCTCATCTACCTGATCCTCAGCCTCTCCCTGCCGATGTCCTGCGCGAACGTGATGCGCCAGCTCTTCCCGGCGATCACGGCCTTGCGCTACTTCGCGCAGCCCGAGAACAACTACGCGCACTTCGCCGAGCAGGTCCCGGGCTGGCTGGCGCCTACCGACGACGAAGCCGTGCGTCGATTCTACGAGGGCTCCGAGGGCGGGAGAATCGCGTGGCAGGCGTGGCGGGTTCCGCTGGTCACCTGGTTTGGGGTGTTCCTTGCGTACGGGCTGTCGCTATACTGCCTGGTGGCGCTGTTTCGCAGGCCGTGGGCCGAACACGAGCGCCTGACGTACCCGCTTGTCGAGCTGACGCTCGAGGTCGCGCCGGGCGGCACCGCGATGCACAGCGCGCGGCCGCTGCTGACGCACGGGTTGTTCTGGGTGGGTTTCGGCCTCAGCCTGCTGTTCAACGCGACGAACGTGGCGAAGGCGTTCTCGCCGCAGGTCGCGGCGCTCGGCGTCGGCTATGACCTCGGCAGCATCTTCACGCAACGCCCGTGGAGCGGCCTACGCCCGCTGTACCTCGCGCACCGGCCGGAGATCATCGGCCTTGGCTACCTCGTGCCCGTGGACATCCTCTTCTCCACGT
>VGFC01000545.1 GCA_016869045.1 Armatimonadota bacterium | reverse complement strand
CTGGAGCCACTGGGGCTCCTGAGCCTGGTCGGTCTCCATACCGCCTACCTTGAGGCCCACCCCGGTTCCGCCCAGCCGGGCTAACCAGGCAGGAGCCGTATGCGGTAGTCCCGCACGTACGGTTCTGCGGGGGGGGCCGGGGGCGCAAGCCCCCGCCCTATCCCGATCGAACGGCTACAGCTTCACGATCTTCCCCGTGGCGGCGGACTTCTCGGCGGCGAGGCAGGCTTCAACGGCGGCCATCGATTCCTCGGGTGAGATGACCGAGGGCTTCACGTTGTTCTCGACACAGGTGGCGAAGTAGGCGAGTTCCTCGCGGAGGGCGCCGGCGCGGAGGCCGTGGAGTTCAGGCCAGTAGGTGGTGTCCACGGACTTCCAGCCGTCCTTGCTGCAGACGCTGAAGTTCGGGTGCACCTCGTGGATGTGGATCGAGCCCTCGGTGCCCAGAATCTCCATGCGCTCGTCGATCTGGAAGGCGGTCGTGTCGGGGAGCATCCAGCAGTTCTCGAGCACGGCGGTCGCGCCGGAGTCGAGCCTGTACATCGTCCAGCCGATGTCGGGGTACTTGAAGCCGCGCACGTTGAGGCTCTGGGCATAGGCCTGGACGACCTTCGCGCCTGTGTACCAGAGGATCAGGTCGGTATCGTGGACGCCGTCGCCGATGATCGGGCCGATCTTCCCCAGGACCGTTGCGCCGACGAAGGCGGGGATGTTGCGGCGCGCGTAGCAGGAGATGATGCGGCCGATCTTGCCCTCCTCGATCTCACGCTTCGCGGCGGCATAGCGCGGGTTGAAGCGGCAGATGTGGCCGACCATGAAGAAGCCCTTGGCGGCCTTCGTGGCGGAGACGATCTTCCGGCAGTCGGCCATGTTCGAGGCCATCGGCTTCTCGAGGAAGACGTGCTTGCCGGCCTTGAGCGCGGCGAGCGTCGGCGCGGCGTGCTGGTCCCACATCGTCACGACGCTCACGGCCTGTAGCTCGGGGTCCTTCAGCATCTCGTGGTAGTCGGTAAAGGTCTTCTTGACGCCGAACTCCTTCGCGAGGGCCTTCAGCCGAGGCTTCGTGCGCGTGCAGAGCGCGTACAGCTCGACATTCGGAATCCCCGACAGTGCCTCGCAGTGCTTCTCGCCGAACCATCCGAGACCGATCACACCATACTTGACCTTTGCCATTGGGAGCCTCCTTGGTGGGTCAACGGCGGAACCACGAAGACCGCGAAGAAGGCACGAAGAGGCACTAAGACGACGTGCCGCTCTTCGTGTGTCTTCGTGCCTTCTTCGCGGTCTTCGTGGTTCCGCCTTTCCGTTGCCGTCAGGCGACGCCGGAGAAGCGCCTGAACTGCTCCAGCAGGTCGGGCGGAGGGTCGAAGGGGAGATCGACCGGGCGCGCCTCGACCGTGCTCAGGTAGCCCGCGAGAATCACGAGCCACTCGTCCAGCGACGTGGCCAGATTGTTCGGGTGAACGCGCGAATCATCCTCCAGCCAATCGAACATCGCGGTGGTCAGGTTCGCCTGGCCGATGATGTCCTGGTCGGCGTAGACCTGCTCGGCGCTCTCGACCGAGCCGTCCGGCAGCGACTTCTCGTACCCGTTCATGCGCCAGTGGCGGAAGCCGTGCGTCCCGTACACGGCGATGCGTTTGTGCATGTGGGCGGCACCCTCGGTGAAGATCGGCGCGCCCTCGCCGGACTGCAGCGCGGCGCGCGTGCCGTTCGTGAAGGTGATGAGCGATTCGGCGGTGCGCGGGCTGGGGTGGGTGCCGTTGATGTCGTCATAGCCCGACGACGCGCCGAAGACGGTCTGCACCGGCGCATACCCGTTGAAGGCGAACATGAGGTCCAGCACGTGGACGCCCTGCCCGCTCATCGGCAAGACGGCCGAGGCGTCGATGAAGCGCACCTTGCCGATCTTGCCTTCCGCCACGTCGGCGAGGAACTCGAGGATGCGCGGGTGGTGGCGCAGTTGGTGGTTCACCGCGAACCGCGTCTTCGCGCTCGCCTCCAGCTCGCGCAACGCGAGGTAGTCATCCGCGGCGATGCAGATCGGCTTCTCGACGATCACGCCCGGCACGCCGGCCTCGGCCAACTGCGTCATCAGCCCGACTCGCAACGTCGGCGGCGTGACGACGTGCACCACATCGGGCTTCTCCTTCGCGAGCATCTCGTCGAGGTCCGTGTACCTCGCCGCCACGCCGAACTGCTCGCCGAACGCGTTCAGCCGCTCCGCGTTCATGTCGCACAGCACCGCCAGCGTCCCGCGCTCGATGAGACGGTACGCCGCCGCATGTCCCTGGGCCCGCGGCCCACAACCCAGCATCGCACACTTGAAGCTCATGGTCGGATCAACTCCGGTGAGAGGCAGTGGTGAGGCAGAGGGGAGGTTCGCCGCGAGCGACCCCACCACCTATGCGAGACCTCGCGGAATGAGCCTTTCGGGCACCGCCGGCATTCGCCGCCGCGGCCGGAGGTGTGCGTTCCCGCGGGGAGGAATGTCCGTGGCAGTTCCTTATCCATTCCGCGACAGCCAGTCCTACCGGCCGGCAGAGGCGGCCCACGGAGAGCCCGGACCATGGAAGTGCGTGCCAACGGCGCCGACAGCCGCGAAGGTCCGTCCGAGCAGGCGCGCATCGTGTTCTGCTTGGCGCTCGACTTGGTCAGGTCCACGGAGGCCGGGCTGGACCTGCCGACGCGACGATTCGATGCCTTCAACCGGGCATTGGTGGAGCAGATCGCGCCAAGACTGGAAGGCCTCGGTCTCACCGGTTGCCTGGTGAAGTTCGGCGGCGACGGATGGTTGGTCTTCGCGGACGATGTGGATGCGCTCCCGGCCTTGTGTTGCCTGGCGCTCGTGATGCCCGCTACCTTCCAGAGAGACATCAGTGCGAAGACCGGGATCGCTGTCGGTGCAGTCCCGGCCCTGCGGGCCGCGGTCTGCCACGGGCGAGACATCGCCGTGGCTCTGCCCGACGGTGGGAAGGACTGGGTCGGGGACAGCGCGCGTCGCGCTACGAGGGCGGCGGGCTACTGCTATCCCGGAGAGGCGCTCGTTGACGACACGGTCCGGGCGGATGCCCTACGCGACTTCGTCTGGGCGCCGGCTGACCTCGGTAGCCGTCCTCCCCAGGAGCAACCCAAGCGCAACGAAGAGGAACTGACGCTCCATGTGCTAAGGGATCTGCGCCCGGAGGCAGCTAGTGGTCTGGATGCGCCGGAGTGCTTCATCTACGCTCTGGACGCCCTTGGCAAGAGCGCGGAGGCCGTCGAGGTTGCTTCGCAGGTGTCCGACCGCCTCGCGCAGGAGGCTGCGGAGCCGGACGCCGACCAGGCAGCCATTCTTCGGCGGTGGAACCGGGCCCTGCGACGCGCGCCAACCTACGCCGCGGCCCTGGAGATGCTACGGGACATGGAGCGGGCAGGCGTTGCGCCTGACGTGGTGACCTACTCGACCCTCGCGAAAGTCTCTGGGCACTACGCCGAGGCGCAGCGTTGGCTGGATACCATGCGGGCGGAGGGGATCGCGCCTAACGTGGTGACGTACAACACGCTGGTGTCGATGGCGCCGGACTACGCCGAGGCGCAGCGTTGGCTGGATACCATGCGGGCGGAGGGGATCGCGCCAGACGTGGTGACGTACAACACGCTGGTGTCGATGGCGCCGGACTACGCCGAGGCGCAGCGTTGGCTGGACACCATGCGGGCGGAGGGGATCGCGCCTAACGTGGTGA
>VGFC01000544.1 GCA_016869045.1 Armatimonadota bacterium | reverse complement strand
CCTGCGCGCGCCAGACCTCCGCCTGCAGCGCGAAGACCGCGCGCTCAAGATCGGTCATCGGCAGAACCGCGCGAAAGCCCTCGGGCTCGATGGGGGGCATGTCCGCGATCTCTACCGCGAGCTGGTCGGCCTTGCCGGTGAGCGCCGTGCGCTGGGCGTCCGCCAGCCCGGGGGCCGCGATGTCCTCGCGGGCGGCCTGCAGGTCACGGCGGAGCTGAGTCCGCACCAGCTTGCCGAACGCCTCCACCTTCATCTGGTCTGCGACGTTCGCGACGGCCTTCCCCGGCAGCGCCTTCGCGAGCAGGGCGTCCGGCCCCCGGTGGACCTCGATCTCGTCCACGAATGCGTAGTTGCGGTCGGGTTGCACGACCAGCTCGACGTACCGGCCGTGGGTCTCCAGAGACTCGGTGCCGAGCTTCTTGATCGCATACGTCCCGTACTCCGGCAGGAAGCCCGGATCGAGCATCTCCATCAGGTCGCCGACGCTGTGCCAGGCCTGGCCGTCATCGCTCACGAGGATGAGGAGGCTCTTCGGCCAGTACACCTCCGCCACCCCCGCTGCGGTGTTGAACGAGAGACCCGAGATCGGGCAAACCTGACCGAGGTCGATGGTGATGAACCGCAAGCCCCCGCCGCTCCATCCCACCGTGCCCTCGCGAGTCCAGAAGTGACCCTCCACGTAGACGCCATCGGTGAGCTGCGTGGCATCGCCCGGGTCCAGGCAAAGAGCGTAGTTCGGCGCGGGAGAGAGCGTGTAGGGCTTGTTCAGGGCGAGGTTCCCGGGCGCGGGTTGGGCCGGGCAGAGGGGTGACAGGAGGGGGAGGGTGGCTACCAGCAGCGCGCTTTGTCTCATACTCGGCACCTCGTCTGTACGGGGCGGATCGGTGACTACTCGGCAAGGCCCATCAGCTGATCGCGGAAGATGCGGGCGTCCATCGTCGCGAGGTCGGGTGCGAGGGCTGGGCGGAAGTCCATCAGGGCCAGGACCTGGGTGTCGAGATCGATGCCGGGCGCGACCTCGATGAGGGTGAGGGCGCCGTCGCGGAGGGCGAAGACGGCGCGCTCGGTGACGTAGAGCACGCGCTGGCCCTGCTCGGCGGCGTAGCGGCCGGAGAAGGTGACATGCTCGACCGCCTGGACGAACTTGCGGTGCGCGCCCTCGCAGTCGATGGACAGCATCCCGTCGCCGACGGTCACCTGCAGTCCGCCGGCGGTGAAGGTGCCGCAGAAGACCACCGTGCGGGCGGTCTGGCTGATGTTGATGAAGCCGCCGCAGCCCGCGACACGCCGCCCGAACTTGCTGACATTCACGTTCCCCGACGCGTCCGCCTGCGCCATCCCGAGGAACGCGAGGTCGAGCCCTCCGCCGTCGTAGAAGTCGAACTGCGCGGGCTGATCGACGACGGATGACGGGTTCGCCGCGGCGCCGAAGGAGAGGCCGCCCGCGGGCACGCCGCCGATCGGGCCGGCCTCGACGGTCTGGGTCATGCGGTCGAGGATGCCCTCCTCGTTCGCGACCGCGGCCACGCCCTCGGGCATACCGATCCCGAGGTTCACGACCGCGTTCTGAGTCAGCTCCAGGGCCGCGCGGCGAGCGACGATCTTGCGCTCATCCAGCGGGAGCGCAGGCAGGCTCGCGAAGGGCACCCGCACGCTGCCGCAGTAGGCGGGGTTGAACTGCTCGCCGAAGGTCTGCGGGTGCTCCTCGGGCGAGGCCTGGACGACGGCATCGACGAGGATGCCGGGGATCTTCACCTGGTGCGGGTGCAGGCTGCCGGCGGCGGCGATCCGCTCGACCTGCGCGAGCACCACGCCGCCGCTGTTGCGCGCGGCCTGGGCGACGGCCAGCATCTCGCCGAACACCGCCTCGTGCTCCATGCTGACGTTGCCGTCCTCATCGGCCGTGGTGCCGCGCACAAGGCCGACGTGCACCGGGAAGGCGTGGTAGAGCAGCCAGTCCCGGCCCCGCAGGCGCACGATCTCGACGAGGTCCTCCGTGGTGACCTCGTTCAGCTTGCCGCCGCCATGGCGGGGATCGACATAGGTGTTGAGGCCGATGTGGGTGATGACGCCGGGCTTGTGGCCCGCGATGGCGCGGAAGAGATGGGAGATGACCCCCTGCGGCCAGTTGTACGCCTCCACCTTGGCGTCCACCGCCAGCTCACCCAGGCCCGGACAGAGGCCCCAGTGTCCGCCGATCACGCGCCGCACGAGGCGCTCGTGTGCGAGGTGGTTCATGCCGCGCGTCTTGCCGTCGCCCTGTCCGGCCGCGTAGACGAGGGTCAGATCGCGAGGACGGCCGGTCTCCAGGAAGCGCCGCTCGATGGCCGCCGTCAAGGCCTCCGGGTGGCCCGCGCCGACGAATCCGCCGACGCCCACCGTCGCCCCATCGGGGATCAGGCCCACCGCCTCCTCCACCGGCATGAGCTTGCCCGCCATGGTGGCCTCCTCCCGAGTGCCTCGCAGATGCGCAAACAGTGGGGCGGGCATTCTTGCCCGCCGAGGCCCTTTGGCGGGCAGGAATGCCCGCCCCACTGTTCCCCTTCTCCGCCGAAGCTCAGTGCGCTGCCGCTCCTACATGTACAGCCCGCCGTTCACGTTGAGCACGTGGCCGGTGATGTACGCGGCCTCATCCGACGCGAGGAAGAGCGCGGCATCGGCCACGTGCGCGGGCTCTCCCAGCCGGCCGATCGGGATTGTGGCGAGCACGGCGGCGCGCGCCTCGTCGGGCATGGCCTGCGTCATCTCGGTATCGATGAACCCGGGTGCGATGGCGTTGACCGTGATCCCCCGCCGAGCGACCTCGCGAGCGAGAGCCTTTGTGAAGCCAATGACGCCGGCCTTGCTGGCCGCGTAGTTCGTCTGGCCGAGGTTGCCCGTCTGCCCGACCACGGAGGCGATCGAGATGATCCGCCCGTACTCGTGCTCGCGCATGTGCTCGATGACAGCGTGCGTGCAGTGGTAGACGCCCGTGAGGTTCACCGCGAGCACGGCGTCCCAGTCGGGCTTCTCGAGCTTCTTCAGCGTGCGGTCGCGCGTGATGCCCGCGTTGTTGACCAGGATGTCCAGGTGGCCAAAGGTCTCGATCACTTGGGCCGCCATCTGCTGGACGCTCGCGAGGTCGGTCACATCGGCCTCGACGCAGAGGGCGCGGCAGCCGAGGCTCTCGATCTGCTGGGCAACACGCGCAGCCTCGGCGGCGTTGTCGCGGCCCGGTTCGGCGAGGTAGTTCGCGGCGACGTCGCACCCCTCGGCGGCGAAGCGAAGCGCGATCGCCTCACCAATGCCGCGCGAGGCCCCGGTAATGAGCGCGGTCCGGCCCTGGAGACGTGGCATCGTCGGCACCTGCCCCTACTCGTCGTACCGGTAGAAGCCCTCGCCGCTCTTCCGGCCGAGCCTCCCGCTCGTGACGAGCTCCTCGAAGCGCGGGTGCGGCTCGAAGCGCGGGTGGCCGGTCTGGGCATGCAGCGAGCGCAGGATGGTTAGCATCACATCGAGACCCACGAGGTCGGCGGTTGCCAGTGGGCCCATCTTGTGGCCGAGGCCCAGCTCGAGGCACTGGTCGATAGCCGCAGGCTCAGTGCCCTGCGCCCACACGTCGATGGCCGCCGCGACGAGGGCCGCGAAGGCACGGTTCACCACGAAGCCCGCGATGTCGGGTACCACCACGGACGTCTTCCCGACGCGCTCGCAGAGGTCCACTGCCGCCTGAGTGACCTCGGGCGCAGTGTG
>VGFC01000543.1 GCA_016869045.1 Armatimonadota bacterium | reverse complement strand
ATCGTGGAGGCGAGGGCGGCGGGCCGGTCAGTCCTCGATCTCGTCTGACGGGCGAGTCAGCCCATGCCCCGACGGATCACCTCTCACCCCGTTCTCGGAGAACTCCCCCAGGCTGAGTTGGTCACGATCTACCTGGATGGCGAACCACTCGCCGCGCGCGAGGGCGAGCCGATCGCCGCGGCGCTGCTTGCTGCGGGCAGGCGGGTGCTGCGTCGGTCCGACAAGCTGAACGAGCCCTGCGGCGTCTTCTGCGCGATTGGCCGCTGCACGGACTGCGCGATGACCGTCGATGGCCGCCCGAACGTGCGGACCTGCGTCACGCCCGTGCGCGACGGGATGCGGATCGAGACGCAGCGAGGGTTGGGGAGGTTCGCCGGCGCGGAATTCGGGGACACGATCCCAATTCGGGACGGCGCGGATTGGGTCATGTCCCCGAATTCCGGCGAGGCCGCCCGTGCCACCCAGAGGGCGGAGGTGGCAGTCGTCGGCGCCGGACCGGCGGGTCTGTGCGCGGCGATCGAGGCGGCGAAGGCCGGGGCGCAGGTGATGCTGCTGGATGAGAACGACCGCCCGGGCGGGCAGCTCGTGAAGCAAATCCACCGGTTCTTCGGCACGAGCGACCACCATGCCGGGGTGCGGGGCTACGAGATCGGACAGAGGCTGCTGGACGAGGTGCGGGTGCTGGGTGTGGACGTGCGGTTGCCCACGGTGGTATGGGGCGCGTTCCCGGGCCCGGTTCTGGGCTGTGCGACGGCGGAGGGGGAGTCGCACGCGCTCACAGCGGAGCGGCTGATTCTGGCGACGGGAGCCTCGGAGCTGGCAGTCGCCTTCCCCGGCTGGACGCTCCCCGGCGTGATGGGCGCGGGCGCCGCGCAGACGCTGATGAACCTGCACCGCGTGCTGCCCGGCGAGCGCGTGCTGATGGTCGGCTCGGGGAACGTCGGGCTAATCGTCGCCTTCCAGCTCCTGCAGGCCGGCGCACGGATCGCGGCGGTTGTGGAGGTGGCTCCGCAGGTCGGCGGGTGGGAGGTGCACGCGGACCGCGTGCGGCGAGCGGGTGTGCCGATCCTGACGCAGCACACCGTCATCGAGGCGCTCGGAAAGGACCACGTGACGGGCGCGGTCATCGGGCAGCTCGACGAGGGTGGAGAGTTGAGGCCGGGCTCGGAGCGAAGGCTGCGCGCCGATCTCATCTGCCTCGCCGTTGGCCTGAGGCCACAGACGCAGCTTGCCGGGATGCTCGACCTCGAGATGACCCACGACCCCCGTCGTGGTGGACGCGTGCCCGCGCGCGACGAGCGGATGCGCAGCTCAGATGAGCGCGTCTACGTCGCTGGCGACCTCGGCGCGATCTCGGAGGCCTCCATCGCCATGGAGGAGGGTCGGATCGCAGGACGCGCAGCCGCGGCGGCGCTCGGATACGGAGAGGACGGCGAGACGGAGCGGGTGATCGAGGAGGCAGGTCGGCGCATCGAGGTGCTGCAAGGCGACGTCCGCGGAGGAGAGGGCCGGCCGAGGCGGATCATGTTCACGGGCGGGGCCGCCCGTGCCACGCCGGTTGTCGAGTGTTACCAGCGCATCCCGTGCGATCCGTGCGAGGCGGCCTGCCCGACGGGTGCGATCCGCGTCGGGCCCGATCCGACTGCGCTACCCACAGTCGAACCGGCCAGGTGCACCGGCTGCCTGCGCTGCGTGTGGGCGTGTCCGGGGATGGCGATCTTCGTCGTCCGGCCCGGCCCGGAGCCGGGCGAGGCGACCATCGCGATTCCCTGGGAGTGGCTGCCGCTGCCGAAGGCCGGCACCATGGGGCGCGGATGCGACCGCGCAGGGCGCAGCGTGTGCAAGGCGCGGGTAGTTCGCGTGCTTCCGCCGCGGGAGGCGGGCCAAACGGCCGTGGTCGAGCTGGCCGTGAACGCGAGACACGCCAACCGCGTGCGCGGCTTCATGATGTGAGAGGAGAGGATGACATGCGGCACGTGGCCTGGATGATTGGTCTTCTGACCCTCGTCGTCCATGGGCAGGCACAGTGGACGTCGATCGGGCCCGGCGGCGGAGGATGGCTGTGGTCGCTGACGGTCGCGCCAGACGAGGCGGGCACCGTCTACGTCGGCTGCGATGTCGGAGGCGTCTACCGCAGCGCCGACCACGGGCGGACGTGGCAGATCGTGAATCGGGGCCTCGGGAACTGCTACGTCGCCGCGGTCACGGTCGATCCCCACGACCCGCGCACCGTGTATGCCGGAACGCACGGGGGTGTCCACAAGAGCACGGACGGCGGCGACCGGTGGGCGATGAAGCGCAACGGATTCCCCCAGATCGAGACCTGGGGTATCAGCGCGCCGGTCGCGGCGGTCGCGGTTGACCCGCGGGACGGCCGGCACGTCCTGGCGGGCATCGGCGAGCCGCGCAGCCGGCGCATGCCGAAGGAGGGCCAGCGCGCGGGAATCTACGTCTCGCACGATGCCGCGGAGATCTGGGAGTTCGTGCCCGAACCCGCCGACCTCGCCCAGGCGCCGGTGTACTCCATCGTGTTCGCTGGCGGCAGGCCAGCGACGGTCCTCGCCGCGACCGCGCTTGGGGTCTACCGCAGCGACGACGGGGGCGCGACTTGGGCGAAGTCAAGCGCAGGCCTGCCGCAGGCGCCGACGTGGGAGATCGCGGCTGATGCGAAGCCGGCCGTCTTCTACGTGACCTTCGCCGATGCCGAGACGAAGACAGGCGGGGTCGCCCGAAGTGACGACTACGGGCGAACCTGGCAGGCCGTTCAGTCGGGTGAGAGGGGCGACTGGGACTACTGGCGCATCGTCGCCGATCGGCAGCGGGCCGGCGTCGTCTATGCCTCGGTGCGCGCGGACGCAGGCATCTTCCGAAGTGCCGATGGCGGCGCGACATGGACGCGCGTGACGCGGGAGGGCAACGTGCGGTCGGCGTGGTTCGGGCGCGGCTTCATCTGCACGGCGCTCGCCATCGACCCCCGCGATCCGCGGCGGCTGTACTACGCCAACGACATGGACATCTACGGGACCGAAGACGCGGGAGAGACGTGGGCGCAGACCGCGACCGATGAGGTCTCGCCGGCGACACCCGACCAGCCGGCGCGCTGGCGCGGCAGGGGGATCGAGACGACGTGCAGCTCGTGCGTCGCGGTGGCGCCGGGCTTCCCGAGCCTCATCTACCTCGGCTACTGGGACACCGGCCTGTGGCGCAGCATGGATGGAGGCCGGAGCTTCAGTTGGGTCACGGAGCACATGGGCTATGGGAAGGCCTCGGCCATCGCCATCGACCCCCAGCGACCCGAGCGCGCGTGGCTCGCCTACGGTTCGAACTACGGGCCGCACCGCATCTGGCGGACGGACGACTACGGACGCGACTGGAAGCTCGTCGGCTATGAGGACACCGGCCTGCCGCCGGGCGCGGTATGGAGCCTCGCGGTCGATCCCAGCAGCCCCATGGTGCAGCGCCGCATCTACGCGCCGGTGAACGGGCAGGGCATCTTCTGCTCGCAGGATTGCGGCGAGACCTGGGCGCGGATCGACTCGGGGCTCGGGGAGAACCTGGAGTTCACCAACCTCGTTCTCGATCCCCGCGATCCGCAGCGCATGTCCGTGGGAATCCGGTTCGGGCGGAAACGAGGCCAGACGCTGCGCGGCGGCGTGTGGCGCAGCGAGGACGGCGGGCGCAACTGGGTGCGGATCGGGGACATCCCCGAGCGGCCGTACCTCGCCGTCGCGCCATCCGACCCGAGCGTGCTCTACGTCGGCGAGCG
>VGFC01000542.1 GCA_016869045.1 Armatimonadota bacterium | reverse complement strand
GCTCGGCCCGGCCCTCGCGCTCGTCGGGTTCGTCGGGATCGTGTGGGTCGAGGAAGCAACCGGCATGACCCACCATCCGGTCCGCACGGCCCTGCTTCTGATCTCGCTGGCGCTCGCGGCGGTCCTCGTCGGTTGGCTCTATCAGCGGCACGCCTGGTGCCGGTACCTCTGCCCGCTGGGAGCCATGGGCGGGGTGTTCGCCGTGACTTCCGCGCTCCGCATCAGCGCTCGACGCGAGGTCTGCGCGGCGTCGTGCACGGGACACGAGTGCTACAAGGGCACCGACACGAGTCAGGGCTGCCCGATGTTCAACCACGCCCTCCACCTGACAAACGGCCAGCACTGCAAGCTCTGCCTACGGTGCCTTCAGGATTGCCCCCATCGGTCGCCGCGCCTCGTGCTTCAGCCGCCGTTGCGCGACATGTGGCGGTCGAACCTGCTCTCGCCCGACCTGGTGCCTCTCGCGGTCGTGATCGGGGCTCTGGTCCTGCTGCTGGCGGCAACCCGAACGGCTTCCCTCGGAATGCCCGGGGGCAGTCTCTGGTTCGCCGTCGGCTGCGTGGCCATCGCAGCCTTCGGGCTTGCGCTCGTGGGTCTGCTCGCCTACCGCCGACAGAGCGATGGCAGCCGCGACGTCGCGTGGGCCGCGCGCGTCGCCTATGCGTATGCGCCCGCCGCCGGCGCCCTGCTGCTCGCCTTCCGGCTTCACGATCTGCCCGGCCTGAGTAGCCTGTCCCTCGGGCTATCCGCGCCCGGCGGAAGTCTGCTCGACCTCTCGCTACTGCAGCTTGCGCAGGGCCTCGTGGTTCTGCTGGGCGGCGCAATGACCCTGTGGGCCCTCTGGCAGGTCGCGCGACTCAGGTTCGAGGGCGACGTTCTGAAGACCGGCGCGGCCTGGATCGGGCTGGGTTCGGTGGCCGTGGGCTGTCTCGTATTGGCGCTGAGCTGGTTGCGGTAGAGCGCGTGCCAAGGGAGTAGATTTCGCGGTGTCTTTGCGAACCAGGACTCGGGCGCTGAACCTCGTGATCCTCGGCGTGGCGGCCCACAGCGTGGTTCTGGGCGTGTGCCTGCTGAGCTTCCCGACGTGGAGCCTCAAACTAGTCGGCTGGGAGTATGCGGGGGAGATCTTCTGGCCGAGCCAGGCCGGCCTGTTCCTCATCATTCTCGGCGTGGCCTATGGCACCGCCCTGCGCGTTCGTGCCCTCGTCTGGCTCCTCATCGGCTCGAAGGCCTGTGCCGTCGTCTTCCTCCTTGCCCATGTCATCTGGCTCGGGGCGCCGCCCCTGGCGGGCCTGCTCGGAATCGTGGACGGCTCCATGGGCTTGGTGACGGGGCTCCTCCTCGCGAGCGTCAGCTTGGCCGAGAGGGGCTCAACCGAGGAGGCTCCGTGAGGCTGATTCCGATCAGTCGCCGCCCCGGAAGCGCCTCACGATGTCCTGCTGCACGTCCGGGTGCAGTCGCACGAAGAGTGCGCTGAAGCCTGCGACGCGGACCAGCAGATCGGCGTGCCGCTCCGGCGCTTCCAGCGCCTCGAGGAGGGTCTCGGCGGTCAGCACATTGAGGTGCAGGTGCAGCCCACCGAGGGCGAAGTAGGTGTCAATGAGCTCGCGGATTCGGTCGGGGTCCGAGGCAGTGCCGCGGCCGGCAGGGAGGCTGAGGCTGGCGGCGCCTGAGGGTGTGTGATCGAAGGGCAGGACCGCCATCGTACGCAGCAGGGCCGTGGGTGAGCAAGTCGGCGTTCCGATGGAGGGGCTCAGGCTCTCGCTGAGCGGGTCGCCCGCGGCGCGTCCGTCTGGGGTGGCGCCTGTCCGGCGGCCCTCGTGCAAGTGAACCATGTGGGAGTAGAAGCCCGGCCACATGGCCGCCCGGCTCAGCCCCTGCGAGGCCCTCTCGACCTCCTCCACCCACATCCGGCCCACGGCGGAGGTCAGCGCCCGCGTCTCCGAACAGTCCTGCCCATAGCGGGGGAAGTGCTGGCGGATCTCAGCACGCAACGCTTCGTGACCCTCCCAGTTGCGGGCGAGGAGCTCCCGGAGGTCACCCAGGGACATCCGTCGCTGCTCGAAGACCAGGCGCCGAATCGCGATCAGGGAGTCCACCACGGTCGCGAGGCCCATGAAGTAGTGGTTGAAGTGGCTGATCGAGGCCGCCTGCCAGCAGGGCCGCCGCGCGATGATGCTCTCCCGCATCAGGGCCGACTGGAGCAGCGGGCACGCGGGCTCCAGCTGCGTGGACCAACGCGCCTCGGCATCGGCCCGGGCCCTGACCAGCGCGTCACGAACCCGCCGGCGGAAGGCCTCCACGAATCCCTCAAAGCCCGCGACCTCCCCGTCGGCCATCGTGTCGAGCAGCAGACGCGGGACGTTGTAGAACCCCGCCGGGCCGCTGGCGGCCTCGTGTCCCGGGACGAGCACGTTGTGACAGGCGCTGTGGGCAAAGCCGCGGGCCCACTCTGGGGGCACGCCCTGTGACTCCAGAGCGCGCACGACCAACTCATCGTTGTAGATGGTCACCGGCCGCCGCCGACTCACCAGCTCCGCCACGCGCCGCCGGAGGCTTGGGTCCATGTCCGCCCGCCAGCGGACCAGGAGAGTGGGCTCCTTGTAGTCGAGCAGGTCGATCGCGTCGACGATGACCGAGGTGAGCGCGTTGACCGCCGGACGGCCCCGTTCGTCCGTGCCGCCGACGGTCACGTACAGGTGGCTGTACAGGCACGGGGAGCGGCGCTGGTTGTCGTCGAAGTCGCTGCCGTTTCCGGCCATCTGCGACAGGCGGAGCATGAACTGCGCCAGGAGCACCACCGCCTCCTCGTGGCTCAGGCGGCCCTCCGCGACATCGTCCCGGTAGAAGAGCCAGAGGTACTGGTCCAGGCGGCCCGGGGTCACATCGCGACCGCCCACGAGGCACGAGAGGGCCATGTGGGTGACTTGGAGGAGCTGCAGAGCCTCCACGAAGGTCGCGGGAGGTTGCGCGGACACGCGGTCGCAGCGGGTCGCTGCGTCCACAAGCTCGCCCTGCCGCACCCCGCAGGCGGTCATCGCGGCCTCGTGTCTGGCCGCGTCCGCATAGCGTCGGAACAGGCCCGAGAGCGCCTCGATTGCGGCCATCGCCGCTCGCAGGAAGGCGCGCTCCTCGGCGGCCCCGGCTCCGCCCAACTGCCGGCGCACGTCCTCGATCAGCCCGCCGAGCCCACGTTCCAGCAACCAGTCCCAATCGGGGATGTAGATGGAGAGGCTATCCAGCACTCCCGGCACGCCTGGCTCGACGAAGAGCTCAGGATGCCCGGCGATGAACTCCTCTTGCTCCGTTGTCGGCAGAACCTCGGGCATGCACCCGAGCAGCACATCCTCGGGTTCGATGGTCGGCGTGATCTGCTCGCACAGATCGCGCAGGACCGCGGCCTGCCGCTCTACGCTTGGCAGGTTCGCGTAACGGGCGCGCGCGCGGTCCAGGATCAGAGCGCGTTCGAGGCACACCAGGCGCTCGTCCTCGGCCAGACGGCGAGACCTCAACTCCTCCAGTCGCCTTCTCGCAACGCCGACGTCCATCGTCACCGGGTCACGCCTCCGCCGTCTGCCGCATCCTGGCCCGCAGCGCTCCGAGCGAGGTAGTCCCGCTGCGTCTCGAGCCCGAACTCCCGGGCCATGTGGGAATCCGGGAGATCGGTTCTTGGGCGCCATGAATGGCGCCCCTACATGGGCGGGCGCGATGAATCGCGCCCCTACACGGGAACGGCTCGGACGAGAATCGCGGGTTCCTAACTGGATCGGCCACGGT
>VGFC01000541.1 GCA_016869045.1 Armatimonadota bacterium | reverse complement strand
GCTCCAGCAGCGGGCCTTCGACCTCCTTGGAGTCCGACCCTGATGTACCCAGTACGACGACACCACCGATGACTCGAAAACCCCCATTCCTCGGCACTTCTCCGGGTTTGGGGGGACGGAACTTCGGCTTAGAGGAAGGAGGTTCCGCAAGTTGGATCTTGAGCCGTCGCACGAGGAGAGCCGGGCCGAGCGGGAAGCAATCGAGGACGAGGGCCTCCTGGCGGCGATGGATGAGGCGAAGCGGGAGGTCGCGGAGGGCCGCGAGAAGCTGATCCCCTGGGAAGAGGCAAAGGCGGCGCTGGGCCCGTGAGCTACCGCGTCGAGATCCAAACAAGGGCCAACCGGGATTTCGCGAGGCCGCGTAGCTCGGTGTCCCAAGGGGGGCCAGCCCCGGCCCGGAGACTCAGTGCACGGGCGTCGTGCGCATTGTGACGTACGCGGCGGCGGTTTCCTCCAGTGACACGCCTCCGGAGCCTTGAGGCGGGATGCACTGGTCCAGGTGTTCGATGCACTCCGCCAAGCTCTCATGGACCCCGCTCGCGGCCAACTGCTCCTGCATCGTGACCACGATGTCGGCGGTGCGCTGGTGGGGGGTACCTGTCTTCCGTTCCAGAGAGTCAAGGTAGTAGCGGAAGTGAGTTGCGGTCGGGCCGTTGGCGGGCGCCCATTGGCCTTCCTGCAGTGACGCGAGCCCTTGTTCAACGGGGGCCGTCGACAGGTCCCGAGACCTCCCGTCGCCACCGTCGGTCAGGGCGCTGATCAGGCCGCACAGGACGCCAACGGCGATCACCCCGATGCACCCGATGAGGCAGTTCGGTTGAGCTTGGCGATCCCTCACGACGGATGCCTCCCGACGCGTCCCTTGCCGGGCCCCAGATGGACATCGGCTTGCCTGGGCACCTGCAGACCACCCGGGTGGCAGGACCTTACCACTCCCCGGGCGCCGTGTCATCTCGCGGAACGCCCAACGGGCGGCCCTCCAACGGCTGGCACGGGGCACGAAGCTCAGCAGCGACCCCTTCGCTCGCCCTCCACAGGTCCACAACGAACGCTGCGACACGCTTCGCCAGTGCTGGGTCATCCCCTTTCTTGGCGGCCTGTACGAAGCCAGGCAGTGCACCTTGCGCCATCAACGTGAAGAGGTGCTCTCTATCTAGGGTTGGCTGCGTCATCTTTGCTGCCTCCCATGCCCGAATGTACCTGGTTCTTCGCCGAGAAGGCGAATCCACCTGCTCGCGGGGCACCGGGCGTCCGAAGAACCGGTGGCGTGAGCGACGTAGCGCGCCCAGCTCAGGCGGCCCATGCGGTGCCGTGGCGTCCTCGCAGGGAGGGCCCGACGAGATGCCCTGCTCACCGCTTCGGCCAGTTCAGGTGCTTGTGCAGGAAGTCGAAGGTGCCCTTGCCGAAGATCATGTGCCCGCCGGCGAGGAACTCGATCTCAGTCTGGTCGGGGATGCCAAGCTCGGCATAGAGGCGCCGCACCTTCGCGTACTCGTAGGCGACCCACTCGTCGATCCCCACGCCGTCGGTGTGACCGCGCTCGACCATGAAGGGTCTCGGGGCGATGAGGTAGGCCATCTCGGCGTAGTTGAACGTATGGCCGAGGTCCCACTCGAAGATCTCGTACTCCCCGGTGTAGACGTAGCTGAAAGTGTCCTCATAGCTCGCGTTCTTCAGGACCCATTCGTTGAAGTCGGCGGAGCAGATGGACAGGCAGTACTGTGGTAGCAGCGCCGGCACGCGCATGGCCGTCTTGCCGCCGTAGGAGATGCCGTAGAAGCCGATCCGCGAGGGATCGACGAAGGGCTGCTCGCTCAGCCACTGCAGCGTGCGCTCGTGCTGGCGGACGATGATCGAGAAGAGAGTCTTCCCAAGCGGGTTCGCCAGCCGCTGCAGCACGCGGAAGTCGTCCATGCCGATGTAGGGATTCTGTGGCGCATAGACGATGAACCCGCGTTCCACCAGGCTCACGGAGAACGCGCTGTAAGGGTTGTCGGGCGGAGCGATCGTGTCCTGCGGCCGACCCTCCAGGCCGTGTTGGCAGACCACGACGGGGCGCCTCTCGCCCGGCTGCAGATCCTTCGGCAGCAGCAGAATCCCGTACGCGATGACGGCCGCAGGCTGGAAGCCTGCGCCACTGGGCGGGCTCTCGCGTGCGCCGCTGGGCCAGACGTCGAGGACGACCTCGTACCCGCGCCACTTCGGCTCGTCGTAGGCGAGGCGCGTGCGGGCATTCGCCGGCAGGCTCGCGGGCGGCAGGCTGCCGATGACCTCCTCCGCGAAGAAGCGGCGCTGCTCCTCCATGGCCTTCGCCCACGCCTCGGGCGACGACCGGTCGGCGTTGGCGAAGCGCTCCGCGCGGACCTTGCCCGACCGCCTGAGCAACTCCTGCGTGTACTCGCACAACTCCTCGAGCTGGCGCTTCATCCGCTGATCGGGGTCAGGCAATGGCGCGACGACCTGCGGAGCCGGGCCCTCGGCTGCAAGCTCCGCACCTGCCAGCCTCTTGAGGAAGGCGGCGAGCGCCTCCGACGATCCGCACGGGCCCTGCCCCTCGCCGGAGGCTACGAGTTGGATGGCCTTGGCTGCGTCAAGCTTCTCATACGTGGCCTTCGCCCGGCCGAACTCGCCCTTCACGCTCTCGAGCGCTGGCGTCTCCAGCACCCCGGGCGCCGCGCCGCCCACTCGACCCTCGCGAACCGGCGGCGGGCCGTCCACCTCGGGCGTCCGGCAGGCCTCGATAACGAGCGGCCGTGGGGCGATGAGGCTCGCGATGCCCGCGTCGCCGAACTCCTTCAGCAACCCGAACACGTTCCGGTAGATTGGCTCCAGGTACAGGTCCTCACGCGGCTGGAAGTACCCGCTGACACACGCCGCATCGATCCGTTCGTCAACCGCCGCACTGTAGAACGCGATCAGCCCACCCTCGCCGTAGCCGATGACGCCGACGGGCAGGTCGTCGGGCTGCTCGTCGCACCAGTCCACAGCCGCCAGGACCTTCTCCACCTCGCAGCCGATGACGTGCCGCCCCATCTCGAAGGCCATGCGGTACACGAACTCGCGGTGCGGTTGATTTGTGTAGCGCACGGCGGGGTTGCCCGAGAACGTGTCCTTGCGGTCAACCAGCGTCGGCACGATGACCTCGCACCCGCTCTCGACGAGCCGCCGCGCGAACTGACTCTCCGCCGGCACGCCCTCGGTTAGCCCGGCAAGCATCTCGGGCGTCCGGTCGCAGTCCGGGAGCGCGATGACCCGCGCCTTCGGCGTGCCTGTGGGGCGCAGCAGCAGCCCCTCGCCGTTCACTCCGTCGAGTGTGCGCGAGCGCACAACGTAGACTTCGTAGCCCTTCCCCTTGCCGACCAGCGCCGGCGCGTCGGTCGCTCCGACCAGCTCCATCTCGACCGGCTGCGGCCGCGGACCGACCGCGCCGATGATCTTGCGCAGGTGCTCGCGGTTCGGCTCGCCGCGGCGTTCGGGTGCGGCCCGGGTCTGGTCGAGCAAGAACCCCTTGATGCCCGCCACCATGCGCGCGGCGAGATCGCCCTCGAGCGTGAGCGGCTCAGTTCCGGGGAGAGTCTGCATGGGTGCCTCCGGGGCGGGGACGGCGACGGCATACAGGATGAGCAGGATAGAGACGGCGGCGAGCAGTCTGGCGACCATGGGGGTCTCACCTGCGGGAAGGTGCGCGCCCGACGCGGGGCGCACCTTCCCGAGTGCTGTTGCTGTTGCCGGGAGCGCGGACATCTTGTCCGCATGCCGTAGACCCCTCGCACGGCACGGCTGTGGCGGACAAGATCAGCCTGTCCCTAAAGT
>VGFC01000540.1 GCA_016869045.1 Armatimonadota bacterium | reverse complement strand
GATTCATCACGCCCAATGCCGGGCCTCTCATGCACCCTCCATCGTCCCCGAGGCGCACTGTGTTACGCCAACCGATGTCGTGAAGAAAGGAGGGCTGGAATGGTCAGTCGGCTCTTCGGTTTTCTGTTGCTGGTCGTGCTGGCGGTCCTGGCCTGTAGTCAGCTGGTGAGCGCGGACGGACGGTTCCTGGAGAATGGCCTCCTGCCGGCGGTGCCCGTGCCGCCCGACAACCCCCAGACCGATGCGAAGGTGCGGCTGGGGAGGCAGCTCTACTTCGAGAAGCGCATCTCGTTGGACAACACCATTGCCTGCGCCACCTGTCACGACCCGGAGCATGGATGGGCGGACCCGCGCCCGGTGTCGGAGGGTGTGGGTGGGGCCAAGGGAGGGCGCAACTCGCCCACGGTCCTGAACTCCGCGTACCTCGGCGTGCAGTTCTGGGATGGGCGCGAGCCGGATCTCGAGCACCAGGCGCTTGGGCCGCTGCAGAACCCGGTCGAGATGAAGATGACGATGCCGATGGTGCTCGAGCGGCTGAAGTCCCTGGCCGGCTACGTGGACCAGTTCAAGGAGGTCTTCGGTACGGAGCCCAACGACCAGGGCGTCGCCAAGGCCATCGCGGCCTTCGAGCGGACCGTCATCTCGAGCAACTCGCCCTACGACCGCTACCTGCAGGGCGATCACTCGGCGATGTCGGCCTCGGCGGTGCGGGGCATGAATCTCTTCCGGGGCAAGGCGCACTGCATGGCGTGTCACAGCGGGCCGAACTTCACCGACAGCCGCTTCCACAACCTCGGGGTCGGCTACAAGGACGGGAAGTTCGCCGACGAGGGGCGCGTCGCGATCAGCAAGCGCCGCCAGGACACCGGCGCCTTCAAGACGCCCACGCTGCGCAGCATCGACCTGACTGCGCCGTACATGCACGACGGCTCGGAGACGACGCTCGAAGGGGTCATCGACCTGTATGCGAAGGGCGGGATCAAGAACCCGTACCTGGACCGCCTCGTGACGCCGCTGCATCTGAGCAAGCAGGAGAAGGCCGACCTGGTCGCGTTCATGAAGGCGCTGACGGGCGCCCCGCTGGACATCAAACCACCTGAGCTGCCTCAGTAGGAAAGGAGACCGGCCCATGCGAGACCGCGTGCATCTCACTCCTCTCGTCGTCTTCGGCGCTCTCGTGCTGCTCGGGGCCGTGCGTCCGGCGTCGGCGATCCCCGTCTTCGCGCGCAAGTACGGCTTCAACTGCACGATGTGCCACTCGACCTTCCCGCGCCTGAACGACTTCGGCCAGCGCTACCGCGCGAACGGCTACCAGCTTCCCGGGCGCGAGCAGGATGACAAGACCATCCTGGAGAGCCCCGTCCCGCTGGCGATGCGGACGACCTTCGGCTATACGAACGACAGCTTCGACAACGTGGCCGGCGCCGACGATGTGAGCCTCTTCCGCGTCGAGGGTCTCGACCTGCTCTCGGGCGGGCTGCTCGGCAAGAACATCGGCTACTTCACGATCTACACGCCGGAGATTGGCGACTCGAACTGGGTCGAGGGGCAGCCCGGCACGCTCGAGATGGCGAACGTCATGTTCAGCAACCTCTGCTCGACGAAGCTGAACGTGCGCCTCGGGCGCTTCGAGCCGGCCTACGTCCCCTTCAGCGTGAAGCGCAACCTCAGTCGGTCGCCGTACGAGATCTACGAGTTCGCCTTCCCCGGCGGCCCGCCGTTCTCGGACACGCAGGTCGGCATCGAACTCACCGGCTACTGCAACAAGGGCTACAGCTATGCCCTTGGGTGGCTCGATGGCTCGGAGACCAACGACAGCGATGACACGCCCTCGGATGTCTACTTCCGCCTGGCCAAGGTCTTCGGCCAGGGCGAGGGCCAGACCGCCGGGCAGCGCCTGGGCTTCACGGGGTACTTTGGCCGAGCGAAGCCGGACGGCGCTCCTGCCGGGGCCTCACGCGAGGGCTTCGACCGCTTCGGCGTCGATCTCGCGCTGAACCACGACGAGTGGAACCTCGGCGCGCAGGTGCTCTGGGGCTGCGACGACGCCGCTCTCTGGGGCACGCCGACCGACGTCGACTTCTCCGGTGGCTTCGTCGAGGTGAACTACCTGCCGACCACCAGGTTCACCGGCTTCACGCGCTTCGACTGGGTGAGCAGGCCCCTGACCGTCGGCCAGGACGTCACGCGCTTCACCATCGGCGGCCGCTACCACATCCAGGACAACCTCGCGATCCACGGCGAGTACTCGCACGGCAGCTGGGACATCCCGCGGCTCGTGCCCAACGCCTCGGAGGACTTCTTCACCGCGCGGCTGGATTGGGCGTTCTGACCTCCCCCTGCAGGTCGGTGTTCAGAGACTGTCCCGTCTTCGTCTCGCGTTAGCGAGGCGAAGACGAGGACTGTCCCCTGTTCGCCGTTCCGGAGGCCAACAAGGGACAGTCCATGCGTCTCGGCTCCCGCGCCTGCGGGAGCCGAGACTTGGACAGTCCCTACTCAAACGAGGGTGCGTTCAGTGAGGTCCGCTGGTGGTGGTGAAGCTCCAGATGCAGGACCAGGCGCTGCGGCCGGTGGCGCTGCAGGCGCGGACGCGCCAGTAGAGCTTCGTGCCTTCGGGCAGGCCGGAGACCTCCGCGTGGGTCTCGGTGATGCCGTCGCGGTTGACGAGCAGGCTGGTGAAGGTCTCGTTCTGGGAGACCTGCAGCCAGTAGCTCGTCGCGCCGTCAACGCCCTGCCATTCGAGCACCACGCTGGTCGGCACGTTGGTGGCGCCGTTCGGCGGTGAGAGCAGCACGGGCCGCTTCAGCTCGCAGAGGGTCGTGAAGCACCAGATGGCTGACCAGGGGCTCCGGACTGTGCCGTTGCAGGCCTTCACGCGCCAGAAGTACTTCGCCCCGGCGAGCAGGCCGCTGACCTCAGAAGACGTCGTTGTGATCCCGTCCCGGTTGACGACCAGATGGGCGAACGCCTCGTCGCGCGCGACCTGCAGCCAGTAGGTCTTGGCGCCATCCACGGCTTTCCAGGTCAGGGTCAGCGAGGTCGGCTGCTTCGTGGTGCCGGTCGGCGGCGAGACAAGGATGGGGGCCCTCAGGCAGAGCTTCGTGGTGAAGCTCCAGACGGTTGACCACGGGCTCTGTTGGGTCGCGTTGTAGGCCTTCACTCTCCACCAGAGCTTCGCGCCCACCGGGAGGCCGCTCACGGCCTTCGCCGTTCCGGTGATCCCGTCATGGTTGACGATCAGGTCCGTGAAGCCCTCGTTGCGCGAGAGTTGCACCCAGTACCGGGTCGCTCCCGTGACTGGGTGCCACTTGAGCATCAAGGAAGCCGGCTGGTCGGTCGCGCCGTTGGCCGGGGCGAGCAGCACGGGCGCGGCGAGGGGCTCGGGCGCCTTCGTGGCGAAGTGCCAGACCGCCGACCAGGGGCCCGCGCCGTGGCCCTCGCGGTAGGCGTGAACCCGCCACCAGTAGGTGGTGCTGGTGGAGAGGCCGGTCAGCGCGGCGGTCGTGCCGGTCTGGGCCTGGCTCACCACCACATGGGCGAAGCCCTCATCGAGCGCGACCTGCAGCCCGTACCCGGTAGCGTCGTTCACCGGGTGCCAGCTCAGAGTCGGTGAGGTCGAGACGTTGGTGGCGCCGTTCGCGGGTGAGATCAGGATCGGGGCCGTCAGGGCCGCCTGCGCCTTGGGTGAGGCGAGGCCGAAACCGATGAGAAGAACCAGAACGCTCAGGCAGCAGGTCGAGGGGCAAATGGGCCGACGTGAGGCATGGTGAACGCGCATGCGTGCTACACCCTCCCTTGTGACGACGGCCAGGCTCAGGTTTTC
>VGFC01000539.1 GCA_016869045.1 Armatimonadota bacterium | reverse complement strand
GTCATCGGGCGCCCGGCTACGTCAATTGTGATACGCTCCATGGTTCATGCTCCCTGCCAGCCGGACGAAGGCGGCAGGGCGCAGCACCACGAGCCTGAGTGAGGAAGCAGGGAAAACGGAGGGACATGAATCGGTGCCCCCGCTTTCCCTGATTCCCCGCTCGCCCGTGGGCCACCCCAAAGCCGGCCTTTCGTCCGCCTGGGAATGGGCTCCCTCCAACGGGGAGCCGTGCAGACGACTACCGTCTCAACTGCAAGCGCGCGATGAGCGCGCGGTACCGTTCGATGTCCTTGCCCTGCAGGTACGTCAGCAGCCGCTTGCGCTTGCCGACGAGCTGCAGCAGCCCACGCCGGCTGGCGTGGTCCTTCTTGTGCGCCCGCAGATGCTCGTTGAGCTGGTTGATCCGCTGGGTGAGCAGCGCGACCTGTACCTCGGGGGACCCCGTATCCGTCTCGGCGCGCTGGTACTCCTTGATGAGCGCTTGCTTCCCTTCCTTGTCCAACATCGTGCGGCTCCCTTCCCCTCCGGTCCGCCCACACAGCGGACCACCGCGACGCTGGATTCCCTACCCCCGAGAACGGAGCCGGGACTGCACCGTTCCCAGCAGGCGGCCGTCAGCGGCCCACGCATCATAGCACACGACGCAACCGAAGTAAAGCCGTTGGGAGGGGCCGCATGCGAAGCATCCGGCCCGCCGTTGCCGTTGGGAGGGGCCGCATGCGAAGCATCCGGCCCACCGTTGCCGTTGGGAGGGGCCGCATGCGAAGCATCCGGCCCGCCGTTCCACGGGGGTGCAGGGAAACCGCCTCGGGACTGCGAAGTGCCGGGGCCAGAGTGGTGTTGTCCCCGAAAGGACGGTCGCCCATGCTGGTCCTCCCTCTGCTCCTGCTGGCTTCCTCCGCCCCCGCTCAGGATATCTTCGTCGAGGCCGAGGCTTCTGCGGATCACACGTTCAACGAGGCGGCGACCTTCGAGGGGATCGTGAGTGGCGACCGAATCCTGCGCCTCTGGAAGGGCGAGGACCCGCCGGGCGATGGCTACTACGCCCGCTTCCCGTTTGCGGTCCAGGCGGCGGCGGCGTACCACGTCTGGATCGCAGCTTCCCTCCCGCCCACCACCAGCAGCTTCTGGTGGCGCCTCGACGAAGGCGAGTGGGCTCACGTCGCGGAGGACACGCTCGATCAACTCCCCGCGCAGTTCGGTGTCTCAACCGCGATGGGCTGGATCGAGCTGACGCAGGCCCCCCTCGCCGAGGGGGACCACGTGCTGACCATCCGGGTGAACGAACGGCGCGCGATGCTGGAGAAGGCCTACCTGCTCTACCTCGACGCGGTGCTCATCACCTCCCGCGACGTGGTGCCCTCCGGCCTCGTGAAGCCCGATGATGTCCCGAAGCTCGCCCCACGTCCCGCACCGCCGGTGCCGGTGCAGCGCGCGGGCAAGGCCGGCGAGGCGATGATGCTGGGAACCTCGGTGATGGGGCACGCGCAGAACCGCCTCGTGAAGTCCCTCGGCTTCTCGCTCTCCCAGACCGACTCCGACCACCTCACCGTGAACGAGACGCAGCCCGGCGTCTGGGACTGGGCCGCGGCGGACGCGGGCCTGGAGGCCTGCCGCAAGGCGGGCCTGAAGTGGCAGTACTTCCCGCACTGGCACTGGCCGCCGGAGTGGTATCGCGCGACCGGCAAGTTCGTGCCCGCCACGGGGCTGCGCTCGGGGCGCAAGCTCGCGTGCATGTCCCTCTGGAGCCCCGACATCCTCCCCTGGTTCGACCACTGCTTCGCGGCCCTCGCCGAGCACTACGGGACCGATCCCGACTCCATCGCCGCGATCTACCTGGGCATCCACGGCGACTTCGGCGAGACCATCTTCCCGATGGGCTTCCATCCCGGCGAGAAGGAGCGCTTCGGTCCGGAGGGCACGGGCCTGGCCGACTTCTGGTGCGGCGCCGAGCCCGACCGCGCGGACTTCCGCCGCTTCGCCCGCGAGAAGCACGAGTCCCTCGACAAGCTCAACGCCGCCTGGGGCACCGACTTCGCCTCGTTCGAGGCGGCTGACTATCCCCCGGCCGCCTACGGCGCCGATCCCGATGTGACCTCCACACCTCAGCTGCGTCGCCATTGGCTGGACTTCGTGCAATGGTACTTCGACAGCATGACCCGCTTCACAGGCGAGGTCTGTCGGATCGCGCGCAAGCACCTCCCGGAGGCCATGCTGGTGCTGCCCCTCGGCGGCGGCGCGGAAGCCCTGATGTACGGGCAGGACAACACGGCGCTCCCCAAGCTCGCCGCTGAGCTGGGTGTGCACATCCGCTCGACCCACGGCGGCTATCTGCCGTTCGCCGAAAACTACGCGACGATGAACCGCCGCATCGCGACCGCCTCGAAGCACTATGGCGCGCCCTTCTGGACCGAGCCGCCGGGCAACATCAGCCCCGAGCAAGAGGTCAGCCGCTTCATGGAGTCCGTCTCCTGCGAGAGCTTCGGCTTCTGGGATTGGGGCAGCAACCCGGTCGGGGCCGCCGACACCTTCCGGGAGTACGCCGCCTTCCTCACCCGCGAGGAGCCCGTGGTCGATGTCGCCCTCTTCTTCCCGACCACCGACTACCGCCTCCACTGGAACACCGCCTATCCCCCGCGCCTCCGCGCCCTCGGCGCGAAGCTGAGAGACGTGATGGACTACGATATCGTCGATGAGATGCTCATCAATGACGGCGCCCTGAAGCGCTACCGGGTGCTCCTGTGGCTGGAGGGCACGTTCATCGAGGCTGACACCCTCGCGCGCCTGCGCGAATGGGTGAACAGTGGCGGCGTCCTGCTGAAGCTCGGCGCCGAGCCGCCGCAGACCGTCGAGGGCGATACGACGCCGGGCCAACTCCTGCTCGGCCTCACGAACTCAACCAAAGTCGCCAAGAGCGAGTCCCTTCCCTCGCCGACTCGCGCCGCGTCGTTCCTCCGTCATGTGCTCGCCGCCCAGCCTCACGCGGCGACCCTCGCCACGGGCCTCGCCGCCAATGCCCAGCCGCTCATCAGTTGGCCGACCGGGCACGCGGCCTGGGCCGTCCCTCACGGCAAGGGCTGGGTGATCGTCTGGGCCGGCGCCGAGGACGGAGACGCCGCGAAGGCTACGTTCTGCGAACTCGCCCGCGACATGGTCTACCGCCTCTCCGGCCTTGGCCCGAAGCAGCGCAACGCCGACGAGATCGACCGGGCCTGGGACGGCGTCTACACAACTCCCTTCGCCAGTGGCGAGGTGTTCCTCCTGAACCCAACCAACGAAGAGCGCACCGTGCAGGTCGGCGGTCAGAGCGTCACGCTACCGCCCGTCTCCCTGCGCAGCGCAAAGTAGGGGCGCGATTCATCGCGCCCGCATGTAGGGGCGTCATTCATGACGCCCACAGGCGCCTTCGCCCATCACGAAGGAGGCCCCAATGTCTGACCACCGACCTGGCCGAAGGTCGATCCGCCTCCGAGGTCACGACTACGCTCGCGGCGGCGAGTACTCCGTCACGATCTGCACGCGGGACCGCGGGCTGTTCTTCGAGGACGCACGCCTCCGAGGCCTCGCCCGTGAGGTGTGGGAGGGCCTGCCTGACCGCTTCCCCGACCATGTGAGGCTCGACGCCTTCGTGGTGATGCCCAACCACGTCCACGGCATCATCGTGATCGTGCCGCCCGCTGAGAGGACCATTGCCACGCCCGACGGCGAGACCGTGCGCGCCTACGGCGGCGACGGCATGGGCGCCATGAATGGCGCCTCTATGAAACGGTCTGTCAAGAGGCGAGATCGCTCACGACCCGCCGTTGGGTGTGGTCGTTGCCTTTGCCTTTTTCGTT
>VGFC01000538.1 GCA_016869045.1 Armatimonadota bacterium | reverse complement strand
CGGGCCGGGCGATTCGCTCATCTGGGACCTCTGGACCGAGGCGCACCCCGTCTACAACCAGGAGCGGGCGGCCTACTACCACGGGGCGGACTGGGCCTTCTGTGTGCTCCACGAGTTCGGCGGCAACGACAACCTGCGGGGCGATCTCGACGACCTCGTGGCGCGGGTGAAGGCCGCGACCACTGATACCCGGGCGGGGCGCCTCGTGGGCTTCGGACTGACGAGCGAGTGCTTCGGGTACAACCCGTGCTACTACGACCTGCTAGCCCAGCTTGCTTGGCAGCCGTCCAACGTGGAAACGCCCGCGTTCCTGGACCGCTACGCACTCCGCCGCTACGGGCCGTCGTCAACGCGCGAGGCCCTGCCGGCCTTGGCCGCGCTGCACGCAACGGTGCTGGGCCCGTCTCCCGGATCGGAAGCCCGCTACCAGCACCGGCTCTATCCTGGGGACATGGGCGATGCGCCCTCGCCGGATCAGTCGCTGCGAGCGGCTGACGGGCTCCGGACGGCGCTGAAGCAACTCCTGCCGCTCGCCACCTCGGCGGATGGGGCGGACACGCCCTTGCAGCACGACCTCGTGGACATCGCACGGCAGTACGTCACCGAGCTGTGCAACCTCCACCTCCGGGCCCTGAACGATGCCTTCGGGCAGCGCGATCTCGAGACTGTCCGAGCGGAGGCTCAGGCCTTGCGCAACCTCCTGGACGCGCAGCAGTCCATCGTGGCCGGCGACCGGCGCTACCGCCTGGCAGACATTGCCGAAGAGTTGAAGTCGGACGATCCGTCGCCGGGAGACATCGACCGCTGGCTCCGGGATGACGGGCTCACCTTCGCCGTTGCCATCCCCGGCATCATCGACTACCAGAGCAAGGACATCGACGAACTTCTGCGCTGCTACTATCGTCCGCGCACCGAGGCGTTCCTGGACGCGGTCGAGCACGCGTTTGCCGCAGGCGAGCGGACGGTACCCCGGGAGGGGCTGGACGAGGCGTATAGGGAGATCGAGCTCGCGTGGGTGGAGAAGGGCCCTGCGGAGCTCTCCCTGCCTCCGTCCGACGCACTGCCCTCGCGCGCCATCGCCAAGGCTCTGGCCCAGCTTCGCGACGAGGAATGCCTGGGGGCCGTGCGCGCCCTGTTTGCGCCACGCAGCGAGGTCGCGAACGGCGGCTTCGAGGTTGGGCTGCGGGGATGGTCGGTCGTCTGCCGAGGCCCGGCGCAGGCCGATGTGACCGAGCAGCCCGGCGGAGGCGGCAAGGTGCTCCGGTTGGCTCTGCCCCCGGCCGACGAGATGAAGACATGCCAGCTATCGCAGGCCCTCCAGGTGTCCGGTCCGTTCGAGGTGAGTCTGCGCTACTACCTTGAGGAGTGCTCGGCGACGGCCAACATCAACCTCCGCGTGGACGCGTTCAACAGCCGGGGCGAGAAGAGGGTGCAGGCCGTCTACCACTGGGGTGGCGCCAACTGGGACCACTGGAACCGCCCTCCGAGCGAGACGGGCGGCTTCTGGTCGATAAGGAAGGAGGTAGCCGGCGAGAAGGCTTCCTGGCACGATCTGCGCGTTGGCGTTGCGAGTGATGTGGACGCAATCCATGGGCCGGGCACCTGGGCGGCACAGGCTATCACGCGCCTCGAGGTGAGCATCGCCGCCTGGGCTCTGGAGCGCGATGCCAACCACGTCACTGGCTTCGTGGACGACGTCAGCGTCCATGGGAGGCCGTGATTCCGCTGTCTGAGCGAGCCCCTCGGAGGCCGTCTGTCCGGAAGGGCTTTGCACGTTCACGACGCACCTACGGGGCGAAGCGGGCCTGTTACCTCACAACACGGGAGAAGTGATCGCCGATATGGAGAAGCGAATCCTGGGCAGAACGGGTCTTGCGGTCTCCGCTATCGGGATGGGCGGCATTCCCATCCGGCGGCGCACCCATGACGAAGCGGTCGCGCTCTATCGATACGCCCTCGACCGAGGCATCAACTACTTCGACGCTGCCCGGGGGTACGAGGACTGCCAGACTCGCCTCGGCCCGGCGCTGAAGGGCCGGCGCGATCGCGCGATCATCGCCTCCAAGGATGGTGCCGCCACAGCGGACAAGATGATGGAGGCGATTGAGGAGAGCCTGCGGGTGCTGGAGACCGACTACATCGACATCTTCAAGCTCCACGGGGTCTGCCAGTTCGAGGACCTGGAGCGGCGCACAGGCTCCGGCGGGGCCCTCGAGGGTCTGCAGAAGGCCCGGGAACAGGGGAAGATCCGCTACCTTGGTATCTCGGGCCACAACCCGGATGTGCTGCTCAAGGCAGTCGAGACCGGGGAGTTCGACGTCATCCTGGTGCTCTTCAACTACGTGAACACCGAACCTGCGGAAGGCCTGCTCGATGCCTGTGCTAAGCACAACGTCGGGGTGACCGTGATGAAGCCGCTCGGCGGGAGCGTTCTGGCTCAGCACGCCGACCTGGCACTGCGCTGGGTCCTGCAGCACGAGCCGGTCGCCTCGGTGTGCCCCGGCATGTGGCGTGGGTGGGAGATCGACGCGAACGTCACCGTGGGCGCCGAGCCGGCTCCGCTTACCGAGGCGGAGATGCAGGTGATCGACGACCAACGCCGGATGCGCAGCCCCCTGTTCTGCCGCCTGTGCTACCGGCACCGGGCGTGCCCCAAGGGGGTGGACCTGAACGACATGATGATCGCCGACCTCAACTACACGCGCTTTGGCCTCGCCTGGCTGATGCGGCAGGGCTGGGGGGAGTCGGTGAAGGCCACCGGGCAGTGCGCCACCTGTGACTCCGCCGATGAGTGCCGGGCCTCATGCCCACACGGCGTGGACATCCCCCGCTACCTGACACACGTCCACACCACGTACCGGAGGCTCGTTGACGAGTACGCGTAGCCTGCGTGCCACGCCTCCTCTCTTCCTCGAGTTGTGTGCGCCAAGCTCTACAAGGGGGATAGGCTCCGCCCAGCGGCTCGCAGGCGCCGGTGAGCGGAAGGGCGAACCTACGCCCCGATTTGAGGGCATTCGCAGGAGGTCGCCCGATGTCAATCATCTGGCGGATGGGGCTTACACTGCTGATCCCGACCGGCGCCTATGCGCTCGAGGTCCATGTGGCGCCTGCCGGCGATGATGGGAATCCCGGCACGGCGGAGCGCCCCTTTGGCACGCTGGAGCGAGCGAGGGATGCGGTACGGGATTTGCGCGAGGCCCGGCCGGCCGAGCCGGTGACTGTGATCCTGCGCGGCGGCACGTACCGCCTGGCGGAGCCCCTGGTCTTCACGCCCCGCGACTCGGGCACCGCCGAGGCGCCGGTCACCTGGCGCTCGCCGGCGGGCGAGCAGGCGGTCATCAGCGGCGGCGTCCCGATCACTGGCTGGCGCAAGCACGATGACCGTCTCTGGGCCGTCGAGGTGCCCTGGGCTGCGGCCCGGAGCGAGCCGTTCACACAGCTCTTCGTGAACGGCGAACGTCGTCCGCGCGCCCGAACGCCGAACGAAGGGAGCTACTTCTACTCGCAGCGCCTGCAGATGGAGGGCGATCTGAACTCGTTCTCCCAGTGCATCGGGTTCACGTTCCGCGAGGGCGACCTGGGCCCGTGGGCCGGAGACGAGGGTGCGGTCATCTGCCTGTTCCACAACTGGGTGAACTCCTACAACCGCATCGCCCGGGCAGACTGGGAACGGCGACGCATCCGGTTCGCACGGCCGGCCGGCATCTTCTTCCTCGGGCCTGGCGTGCGGTACTACGTCGAGAACGCCTTCGGTGTGCTGGACGCGCCGGGCGAGTGGTACCTCGACCACAAGGGCGGCGTCCTGTACTACTACCCGCTGCCCGGCGAGGACATGACGAAGGTTG
>VGFC01000537.1 GCA_016869045.1 Armatimonadota bacterium | reverse complement strand
TCGCTCTCCGTCCGGCGATGCCCTGCGCGAAGACGGGCGCGGCATCCGCTGCGCCATCTGTGTCGCATACAACGGAGGGGAGTATCCCAATGCATAGACTGGTAGTTGCCCTGTGCGTAGCGGCGTTGGCGGCTTATGCCGTTCCGGTCTTGGCTGCCGGCGTTGGCGACACGGTGCCCTTCGACCACTGGGCCTACGATGCGGTCCAGAAGCTGGTCGATGCGGGCATCATGATCGGCTATCCCAAGACCAACGACTTCAGGGGTGATCGCGCGCTGACTCGCTACGAGTTCGCGATGGCGATCTCCCGCCTCATGGACTCGCCTGCCCTCAAGGGTGAACCCGGCAAGGACGGCGCGAAGGGCGATCCCGGCGGAACCGGCCCGATCGGTCCGAAGGGCGAACCCGGCGCTCCCGGCGCCAAGGGCGCACCGGGCGATCCCGGCGCGAAGGGCGAGGCCGGCGCTCCCGGCGCGAAGGTCTCCGACGACGAAGTCCGCGCCATCTGCGCCAAGCTCCTGGAGGAGTTCAAGAAGGAGCTGGCCGACCTGCAGGATCAGGTTGACGGACTCGCGGAGGACGTGGACGACCTCGACACGCGCGTGGCGGCCCTAGAGGAAGCCATGAAGCGTCCGAAGGTCACCGGCTGGATCGACTACCGCATTGGCCTCGCCGGCGACCTGTGGAAGAACGCGGAGTTCGATGCCCTGAGCGCCAAGATCGGCATCCAGGGCCCCATCACCGATGAGCTGACGGGCAAGATCTCGCTGAAGATGGTCGATGATGCCCTGCGCGTGGCCCCGGCTCGCATGCCCGGCATGGGCCCGACGCTGGGCCTCATGGACAACATCTGGCTCGATGAAGCCTGGCTGAAGGGCACCACCGACTGGTGGACCCAGGCCAACTGGACGGTCGGTCGTCAGTACTTCGCCTATGGCCTCGGCCTGATGGTCAACGACGAGCGCCGCGCCCTTCAGGGCGTCCACATGAACGCGCCCGGACTGTGGGGCAGCGACTTCACGGCGGACATCTTCTACGGCGGCGCGGAGTACGACCTGGGCCTGGCGGTGGGCGGGGGCAACGACGGCTACGGAGCGGCCCGTCTGGCGTACAACCGCAGCAAGTGGGGCGTAGCCGGCAACTGGCTCGCCACCGGCCTGTCCGAAGAAGAGGGTTGGAGCGCCGACATGTGGGCGAAGATCTTCAACCGCAACGTTGCCTTCGAGTACGCCGAGCTACTTCAGTACCCGAACGGCGTCCGCCCGGCCGGCAACCCGCCCAGCTCGTGGATGGCCACCGCCCAGATCCTCACCGGAGGCGATGTGCAGGTTGACGCCCTCGCGAGCTACACGTCGTTCGACTACAACATCGTCTACTCGACCATCAACCCGTACTGGGAAGTCATCGACTACGGGAACGACCTCGCCGGCGCTGCCGTGCCGTGGGAGCGCTGGCTGCGTTGCCCGCTGATCTTCCCGGGCAAGCGCCTGATCGGGACGCTGATCCACTTCAACCTGCTCGACATGCCGTGGGAGGTTCGCTACGCCAACGCCAAGACGCTCTTCGGCAGCGTGGAGACCTACGATAACGTCATCGGCGTCAGCGCGACCAAGAAGATCGTGGACGGCCTGAACCTCACCTGCACGTACGCACACGAGACGGCAGCCGTTGCCGGCCTGGACGACATCGATCTGGTGCAGGCCTCGGCGGTCGTGGAGTTCTAGCCTCGAGACGGAGCCCTACGCTCCCTCGGGCACTGGGCGTGCAAACGGCCCCGGCAATCTGCCGGGGCCGTTTGCGTCACGGTCGAGCCGACCGTGCCACGTCCTACCAACCCCGCGAGTCGGGAACGTCCAGCCAGGCGTACCCCTCGACGATCGACTGCTGGCTCATCAGCCCGGGCACGGTCATGTCCATAGCCGCGTGTACGTCGATGGGTGGCTGACTGCCCTCAACGATCGCCTTCAGGAAGTCCGCCACCACGAAGTAGTCGCCACCCCAATGCCCGCTTCTCAGCGCCTCCTCGGAGGGATGGAGCCATTCGTCGGGGAGGAACTCCTCCTCGAAGTCGCTCAGGTCGTGCCACGCGTTCGGGTCGTCGTGGCGCGACTGCAGCCAGACCTTGGGCCGGTCCCCGTGGCCGCGCGGCGATTCGTAGCAGCCTTGGGTGCCCTGCAGCGAGTAGTACGTCATGTTGTGCGGCCGGTTGGAGAGCATGTCGAGGCGGATGTTCACGAGGCCGCCGTTCGCCATCCGGCAGGCCATGTGGATGCTGTCCTCCTGCTCGTACTCGTCGCCGCGCGGATCGCGGTAGTGGTGCCCCGAGCCGAAGCAGCACACGCTCACCACCCGCTGGTCGAACCACTGGACGAGGGGGCCGAGGCTGTGCGTGGGATACGTGCAACCGTTGATGCCCGTCTGCCACTTGCGGCGCCACTTCGTGATCTCGTTGAGGCCCTTCAGCTCGTGGATGTACTCCCCCTCGCCGAAGTACATCTCCCCGAACAGGCCGGCGCGCGCCATGTGACGCACCAGCACGTTCGTGCGGATGTAGCAGTAGTTCTCGGCCATCATGTACATCGCCGCGCTGCGCTTTGCCGCCTGAGTGAGTGCCCGGCACTCGTCGAGCGACACCGCCGCCGGCACCTCGGACAGCACGTGCACCCCGCGTTCGAGCGCCGCGATGGCCTGCGGCGCGTGCAGCGGCATGGGCGTGCCGATGACGACGATGTCCACCTCACCGGCGTCGAGCATGGCGTCGAAGTCGAGGTAGACGCGCTCGACTCCGTTCTCGGCCGCGACCATCCGCGCGCCCTCCTCGTTGAGGTCGCACACGGCGTGGACGCGCGCCTCCGGGTGCGCGTTGAACCCGCCGAAGAAACTCCGCCCGCGCCCCGCCGCTCCGACGATCCCGATGCGCAGTTGCTCAGCCATCCATCAACGCCTCCAGCACCGCATTCGCGATGACCATGTGGCCGTTGCGGTAGGGGTGCACCGGCTCCGGGCAGAAGTGCTCAGGGTCCCGGTACTCCAACTGCCGCCGGAAGGCCTCGTGAGTCTGCGCCAGGCGGGCCCCGTACCTGTCCGCCATGTCGTGCACGACGCCGATGTACTCAGGGATGAGCTTGAGTACCTGCTGCTGGAAGGCATCCGGCGTGTCGGCGCGCGACGTAGAAGGGGTCGATCAGCACGAGCTTCGGGGCGAAGCCCTCGACCGCATCGCGCAGGATCGCCTCATACGTCTCGCGGAAGGTGGCGACATCGACGCCTCCGGGCGCGCCCCCCAGATGGGAGTGCAGGTCGTTGATGCCGATCTTCACCGCCAGCCAGTCCGGGCGATGGGCCATCACGTCCTCGGCCCAGCGGGCCTGCAAGTCGGTGACCCGGTTGCCGCCGATGCCCTGGTTGATCCAGGTGATGTTGCGCTCGGGCCAGTGCGCCGTCACCAGGTCGATGACCTGGCTCACGTACCCATCGCCGAAGGGCGCCGCCACATCGCGCCGCCCGCAGTCGGTAATGCTGTCGCCGACGAACAAGAACGTCTCGCCGTCTCGGACTGCCAACTCACCCATGTCGGACCTCGATCTGCAGGGATGCGTGCCTGACGGGCCGCGCATTCGCCCTTGCCTATGGCGCGGCCTTCAGAGTGACGGTCCGGCGCTCGCCGAAGTCCGCCCGGCCGCGCGCGGCTAGCGCGAAGGACACGGTTGTCTCGCCCTCCGCCCTCTCGATCAACACGAACTCCGAGACCTGGGCGTCCTGTAGGAACGGCGTGTCGGCGGCGATAGGCGCCGTGCGTTCCTGACCATTCGGCAGGCGGCCCGCCAGCAGGACGCCGCCCGGCTCATCGCCCTTCGGCGCGAGCCAC
>VGFC01000536.1 GCA_016869045.1 Armatimonadota bacterium | reverse complement strand
CGCGTGCCCGAATCCTGGGCGCTGCTCTACCGCGATGGCGAGGAGTGGAAGCCGGTGAAGGCCGCCGGCGAGTACGGCGTCGCGAAGGATGCGTTCAACAAGGTGACCTTCGACCCCGTGAGCACGACCGAGCTGAAGATCGCCGTGAAGCTGCAGGGCGAGTGGTCCGGCGGAATCCTGGAGTGGAGCGTCGGGCCCTGACATGAGCGTCCGCAGGCTGTGCCCGACCATTGTGTTGGTCGGAGGCGCCTCGCTCATGCACGCCCAGGACCTTCCGCCGCTCTTCGCGCCGCCGGGGATGTGGACCAACGACAACTGGTTCGTGCAGGACGGCGACGTGTTCCACGCCTTCTACCTGCAGGTTCCCGCCGCAATCGGCGATTTGGGCGACTGGTCGCGCCGCGAGGGCTGGCAGCACGTCGGGCACGCGACCTCGACGGACCTCATCCGCTGGACCGACCACGGACCGGCGCTCGTGGCTGTGCGGCGCACCTGGAACGACCTGAGCATCGCCACCGGCAGCATCGCGCGCTTCGACGGGCGTTGGTGGATGGTCTTCACCGCACAGGGGCAGGCGCCCGGCGTCGGCCTCGCGGTCAGCGACGACCTGATGGCCTGGACGAAGGTGGGGGAGGGGCCGGTCATCCCCTTCTCCCAGCCCTACGAGGGTCTCTGGCAGGGCCAGCCGCTCCAGTGGCGCGGCTGTGCCGATCCGTACATCTACCCCGAGCCGATCGACGGGTGGCATTACCTGATCCTGAACTCGCAGGCCGTCGGTGCGCCGCTCGAGCAGTCCGGCTGCCTCACGACCATGCGCTCGCGCGACCTGCTGACCTGGGAGCCCGGCCCGGTGCTCCTCTACCCCCAGTGGTTCGAGCGCCTGGAGACCCCGCAGCTCTGGACGCGCGACGGCCGGTGGTACCTCTACTTCGGCGGCGCGCATGACCACGACATCCCCGCGAGGTACCTTGCCGAGGTTCCAGAGGAGGTCGCGAAGCTCGGCCGCCGCGTGAACTGCGTGTTCATCGCGCAGGCCTTCGAGGGCCCCTACGAACCGATCGGCAAGTGGTGGATCACGCTGCCGGACGGCCGAGGCGGCTACATCCACAAGGTCCTCCCGGGTCCCGACGGGAAGGATGTACTGCTGACGACCACCGGGACGCAGATCTCGCGCCCGTACCCCGTAGCCTACGGGCCGGACGGTCAGTTGGTGCTAAGCAAGCCGGCGGTCCCCTCCCCATAACGGGCCGCCGTGCCATCAGGAGGAGATCATGCGATACGCAG
This sequence comes from Armatimonadota bacterium, assembly GCA_016869045.1. Lineage (GTDB taxonomy): Bacteria > Armatimonadota > Zipacnadia > Zipacnadales > VGFC01 > VGFC01. Next base: position 2,588 of record VGFC01000536.1, on the reverse strand, counting down.
CAGCAGTCCTGGTACTTGTTCTCATCTGCGGTCTGGCGGGGGCACAGGAGGATGGCTGGATCGACCTGTTCAACGGAAAGGACCTGACGGGCTGGAAGCTAGTGAATGAAGCGGGCCGGCAGAGCTGGAGCGTAGTGGACGGAATCCTCACGAACACCTCCACCCACGAAGCCACGGGCACCGACCTGATGACCGAGCAGAAGTTCACGGACCACGAGCTCCACGTCGAGTTCCGCGTGCCCGCGGGCGGCAACTCCGGCGTGTACGTGCAGGGCCGCTTCGAGTGCCAGGTCGCCGATACCGCCTCCGAAACCAACCTGAGCCCGGGCATCTGTGGCGGCATCTGGGCCACCAGCCCGCCGCTGAAGAACGCCGCCAAGCCCGCCGGTGAGTGGCAGACCTACGACATCGTGTTCCATGCCGCCAAGGTGGATGCCAACGGCAACGTCACCGAGCCTGCCCGCATGACCGTGAAGCTCAACGACGAACTCGTCCAGGACAACGTGGCCTGCCCGAAGGCCACCGGCGGCCACGTGGACGACAAGGTCGCCGAGCCCGGCCCGCTGATGCTGCAGGGCAACCACTCGTCCATCGAGTACCGCAACATCCGCGTGCGGCCGCTGTAGCGGAGTGCCGTTCGTGCTGTCTGCCGTCGTCGTCCGTGCCTGCAGCTCACCAGAGCTGCGACGTGGACGTGTGTCGTGGGACGACCCAACGTCGCAGCTCTGGTGAGCTGCACGGACGACAGGAATCGCGGCGGATAGCGCTCCGTCGCGCGTCGTGGGGTGCCGAGTCACTGGGAGGGTCGAGGATGAGACCTTGGCTGCCGCTGCTTTGCCTGTTCGGCATTCCCCTCGCCGTTCACGCCCAGACTCCCCTCGTCGACTTCTCCGCCGCGCCTGTCGGCGAGCTTCCTGAGGGCTGGAAGCTCCGCGGCACGAACGGGCAGCTCTCGAGGCTGACCGTTCAGCAGGCCGAGGACGGGACCCGGTGCGCGCTGCTTGAGTACAACTTCGGCGAGGCGGCGAACCCGGCCGGCTGGACCAACCGGACGGGGCGGAAGACGTGTATCATGGGGTGTTGGCTCCCGATCCCCGAGGAGAACCGGGCCCTGGAGGTGGACGTCGAGGGAGACGGCTCAGGGCGTCGTTGAGCGCTCAGCATGGGGGAACCGATACACCGGGATGCACGGTCCGCCCGAGGCTCAGGTGCCGTGCACTTTCCAGCCGGAGTACCCCGAACAGGGGGCGTTGCTCGACCACTCGCGCAACGCAAACAGTCGTGGGGTCGCCTTCGCCATCTGCGCCGATCTGCTGCGCGACGCCGAGCCTGCGGGTGAGTTCGCGGCCCAGGGCTGTCGGGGCTACCTCTTCACCTGCGAGCAAGGCACGCTGGCTGCCCTCTGGCCCGAGCCGATCGGCGCCGCCGCCACCGTGAAGGTCAACGGGCAGGGGGTCGTCGAGAGGTACGGCGCGTGCCGGCGGTACTCGGACATCCCCGCCGGCACGCAGGAAGTGACACTGAAGCCCGGCATCAACCTCTTCCGGGGCAAGTTCGAGCTGGCCCCGTAGTAACTCCCCTACCTGAGCGACACAGTCGCCAGGGCGCTGCTCTGCCCGCCGCCCGCGTCGCGAGCCGTCAGCCGCATCACGTACAGCCCCGCCGGCGCTGTCAGCCCCGTATCCGCCTTCCGGTCCCAGACCAGCGTCTGTACGCCCGCCTCGAGGGGCTTGTCCGCCGCGAGGGTCGCAATCGGGCGGCCCGCGACGTTGACGACGGTCGCCGTGATGTTCGCCGCGGCGGACAGAGTGAACGTCACCTGAGCACCAACCGGAGTCTGCAGCGCGGCCACGCCGGTCAGGATGCTGGTCGTGCCGGTGATCGTCGGGTTTGAGGTCCAGTTGTTGGGCGGGCCAAGGGCCTGGCCGCTCGCGTCGGCGAAGTTGAAGCGGTACTCGTACGTGCCCGCCGTGTTGATCGTGACCGACGCGCGGTAGACCTTGCCCAGGCGGTAGTCACCCGCGGTCTCGGGGTTCATGTCCTTCTGACGCCAGATCGTGCCGTTGCGGCGGATGACGAGCTGGTACGTCGTGGGCGCATCGCCGGCGCTGTCCGTGTACTGCACCTGGAACTGGAAGCTCGTCCCGGTCGGCCCGGAGTCCGGATCGACCCCGTCGGACACGAAGCCCGTGGCGCCGGTCCAGCAGAGCGACGGACTGCCGTTGATGAGCGGTCCCTGGACGAAGCTCGTCGGCGTCCCCACCGCGTCCATCGCGGCGGCCGACTTGAAGTAGAACCGGTACTTCATGACCTGGTTGGTCAGTTGCGCCTGGACGGAGTAGATCGCGCCGGTCTTCTCGCTGCCGAACTCCTTGGCAAGCGGGAGGGAACGACATGCCGTCCACGTCCCACCACAGTCCTTGCGCTGGATCACGCACCGGGCGACGGCCGGCGCCGCCCCGCCCGGGTCTGTGTACTTCACCTTGACGGTGAAGTTCGTGGCGTTCGGATCGCCGGTGTCCGGGTCCACTCCATCGGCCGTATAGCCGGGGCTCCCGACCCAGTCGAGCCTGGGTGTGAGGTCGCTT
>VGFC01000535.1 GCA_016869045.1 Armatimonadota bacterium | reverse complement strand
AACAGCGCCGCGAAGTAGTGCCGGGCAACACGCCGCCGGCTGCGCGGAGGACAGCACACAACCTCCACGCCTGCGGGCACGAGGTCAACGAGAAGCGCCGCCCAATCGCGCGCCCAGGTCGCGGCATACTCGGGCATGATCTTCGCCAGGAACAGCGCCTTCGAGACGGTATCGGCATGATGCCGCGCGCCCCTGGCCTTCGGGATGTAACGCACGAGGGCCACGGCCTCCAGGCTCCCACGTCGCAGTCGGAACGGTCCCTCACGCGCCATGCGCGACAGCCTCCTCGTCGTGGGCCTCGAACTCCCCGTCGATTGCCGGTTCCCGGTCGCCGGGCTTCTCGTTGGCGATCTGCTTGATTGCCTCGGCGATCTGTGCAGCGGGTCCGGCCTTCCCCTGGCCTTCGAGCGCCCGCCGGGTTGCCGGCGTGATCGACAGCGCCGCCAAGAGGCGACTCCACGTGTTGAACAGCGTGCCGATGGTCTTCTCGGCAGGATGAGATTCCAGATAGGCCGGCGCCCCCGGCAAGGTCTCACCACTGGCCGCCGTGTACCGCGCCCAACGCAGGAGTCGCAGCTCAGCCCAGAGCAGCATTCGCACCGCCGGGCCGTCGATCACGGGGTCAAGGTGGCGGAGGGACGTGAGCGCCTGCCCGCGTTCGCTCAGATAGCTGGCCTCCATCGGGCAGTCGCCGCCGTCCTGCCGGCACTCGGGGCAACAGTCGCGCAAGCAGCACTTCCGGCAGGTCATCAGTACCCCGTCCGCCATCTTGACGCCGTGCTTGATTGCCGCGTCGGGGGACAGGTTCGCGAGCTGGGCCTCACTGGGCATGGTCGGCCTCCTGCGCCCTCTCCAGCAGCGCGATCACGTCGCCCAGCAGTGCCCGCGAGAAGCAGACACCCTTCCTCGTCGGCGTCGCCGGGTCGCCCGGAATGGTCGCGTTCGCCCACACCCGCAAGTCGGCGAGCGCGTGCCCTTCGTACTCGGTCAGCCGCAGCCGGATGGTCTCGCGGCTGTTCTTGCGGACCTCACCCACGAGCACCCCGCGATCTGAGCCACTCTGAGCGCCCGCGCGTTCCTGCGTCTGGGCGTCCATCGGTCACTTCACCTCGATTCGGCCTGTCGGCCCTCGAAACTTGCCCCTGTAGTGCCCAGGAAGGCCCCTCCGAGAGGGTGCCCGCCGCCCTAAGCCCACATCGATTCGCGCATCGGCCCCAGGCCCGTCCTGCGCGTCGGGGAGCGCCGTCCGTGACCACTGCCGCAGCACCGTATCCCAATGCCAGAGTTCGCGCCGAACGGTCGCCCCCTCCGGCGTCGGGATGGTCGCCAGGGCACTCAGCGCCTCCGCGCGTTCGGCAGGACCCGGCACCCGATCCCCCGCCCGGACCTGCACGAGGAGCAGGTCACGGTGCCCCAGCGCAACGAGGTCAGCGGCCCCATGCGAACCGGAGGACCGGATGACCGCGTACCCCAGCCGCCGCAGTCGGTCACGGGCACGCCGCTCAACCTCCGCGCCGAACTGATACCGCCTGCGCGCCGGTCGCCGAGACTCCGCCGGTCGTGGTTGCCTCCCTCCCGGAACCCGCAGGCCCGTCAGCGTGGGCTGCTCACTCATCGCGCACCTCGTCCCTCCCGAACGGCCTCCGCAGCCGGCACCCGAGGGAAGGCAGCAGGTCCGGGCACTGCGCCGCGAGGCAGTCCACGATGCTACGCTCCCGGTCATCCCGAGGGCACCGGACGGTCTCGTGCTCGCTGCGTCTGTCCCTCGTCGTGGGCGTCACCTGCAAGTCGATCACCTCCGGGAAAGCAGCACGGGGAGGCGCCGGACCTCTCGGCCCGTGACACCTCCCCGTGGTGTGCTCCCCCGTCGTTGGGCCGGGTGTGGGGTTCACCCGTTGTCATCCCGCCCGTCGGCAGGATCAAGCCGTCCGTCGATTGTAGCCCGTCCTATGGCCTGCTACGCTGCGTCCGCGCACTGACCCCGACCGCCGAGGCCACCAGCGTGTCTGACCGACCCGTCGGTTCGTCCAACTTGGACGCACCGACTTTCCCCTCCCCCGGTTTCGCCTGCGTCGCCGTCTTCCGCGCCGCCCGCCGCGTGCCCCCAGGCGCGTCCTATGCGCCCTTGGCACCGCTCACCGCTCCGGCGCATTGCACCCGTCCGGGCACTGCCAGTAGCCCCGCGCCAATCGCTTACCGCTCGGCGGAATGTTCGGACTCCACTCCTGGCCGCACTTCAGACACCGCAGCCAGAATGAGTGCCCGCGCGCCTCAACCCTCTCCACGCCTACCCGTCGCAGGTCCGCGTCTGAACACGTCCTCGGTCCTCTCACCACTCGCCCTCCTTTCGTTTCTAGGCCTCTCTGAGGCCCCGTTCGGTGTGCCCGGCACCCTTGCCCCATGTCGCCCTTCGCGTCGCGTCACGCGGCTCCTACGGCCCGCCGCGAGGCCCTCACTCGGCCCCTCCGTCCGCCGGTTCCGGCGCCGTGATCCCCAGGAAGAAGGTCGCCGGCGCCTCGTCCTCCTCGGCGGCTGCGTCAACGTAGTTCTGCGCCGTCTGTAGGCTCGCCCAACCGGCCTCCCGCTGCAACCTCGGTGCGGGCATGGCCGGCTTCGTCACGTTGCCCTCGGCGTCGCGAACCTCCCGGCTGAGGTGCGTCGCCCAGGTCCGTCGCAGCCAGTGAGGTGTGAGGTCGTCACGGCTGAGCACCCGGCGGCCCACCTCGGCCACGAGGGCGAACACCGCTGAGCGCGTCAGCTTCTCGCCCCGCTGCGATTGCAGAAGGCAGGTGTCCCCGTCACCGTTCCCGATCTTGCGCCCCGTCTGCTGCAGGTAGGCTCGCACCAACCGGAACGTCGCGCCGTCGATCCCCACGGCCCTCTCCTTGCGCCCCTTGCCGTGCACCGTGAGCACGGCACCGCCATTCTTCGGCTGAAGGTCGCGGACCCGAACCTCCGTCACCTCGGAGGCTCGCAGGCCGTGGAGGCCCATGAGTGCGAGCGCCACTGCGTCACGCAGCGCGCCCTTCCGCTGCTTCCCGGTCTTGGTCGTGATCCCGAACGGCGCCTCTACGATCATCCGCAGTTCGTCCCCCGTCAGCCGGCGGATGGGCTTGCGCGGAACCCTCGGCGTCGCCAGGGCACTCCGCTGTCCCGAGGGCGTCCGGGTCGCGAGGTCCTCTGCCGTCACGCCTTCGAGCAGCCCCTCGTCAGAGGCCCAGCCGAGTAGCTTGCGCACGCTCGCCACCTTCTGCGCCTGCGTCGCCGGCGCGTGATCCGCCAACGTCCGCCGCCATTCGCCCAGGTCGGCCCGCGTCACGGTCGCCAGGTCGCGCCCGGTCGCGTCCAACCACTCCACGAACAGCCGCGCCTGCCGCCGGTAGGCTTCCCGGCTGTTGCGCGTGTTGCCGAGGTTCGCCTCGGCGAGGAACCGCTGGAGCAGCAGCTCGTTCGGCGAGAGGTCCTCTGCGGGTCGGGGTAGGGCACTCATGGTCGCCACCTCCGCCCGTCATCATAGCAGGTCGCTCTCGGTTTGTCAACGCATAACTATCATTATGCTGCAAGTTTATTCTGGCCCCTTCTGGGTGCCCGTCAGCCGCCCAATCCCGCGCCGGAACCGTCTCCCCCGGCGCGATTGGCCCGCGCCCGCACCCGCTGCACAGCAGCACCGGCCTATCGCTCACGCTGGGCACCTCCTCCGGCCCCCCCGCGCCTCGGTTCGGCCCACATCGCTCCGCGCCCGCCCCGGACGCCCCGCGCCCCGTTGGTTGGTAGAGGTTGGCGAATCTCCCGCCAACCTGAAAACGGCCTCCAGCGGCCTGCTACGTGCCTCTACGCCGAAAACCGGATTCCGGTTGGTAGGTTGGTAACACATACGTCT
>VGFC01000534.1 GCA_016869045.1 Armatimonadota bacterium | reverse complement strand
ACACCCCCCGCCGCCTCCGCAACCTCCAGCAGCACCGCCTCCGAGGTCATCGCGTCCCTCCCGCCCAAGTCTCCCCCGACTCTCCCAGTCTACCACACTCGATTCCCTCAGGGGAATCCCTGACTTTAGGGACAGGCTGGTCTCGCCGGCGTGCCGTCGCCTCTGACGTTCGCTGGGAGCGCCGGCACCCTTGCCGGCTGCGGTGGCAGCCTTTCCCGTGCCGCTACAGCATCCCCCTCAGCTCCTCCGCCATCCTCCTCATCGCCCGCCCGCGGTGACTGACGGCGTTCTTCTCGTCAGGCGTCAGCTCCGCCATCGTCCGTGTCTCGCCATCGGGGATGAAGACCGGATCGAACCCGAACCCTTGCTCTCCGCGAGCAGCCTCCGCGATCCGACCCTCGCACACGCCCTGCCATTCCCCGAGGAGCCCCTCCGGCGACGCCAACGCAACCGCGCAGTGAAACCGCGCCGTCCGCCGAGGCGCAGGCACATCCCGCATCATCTCCAGCAGCAGCGCAACCCGTCGCGCGTCCGACTGACCCTTCCCCGCGAGCCGCGCGCTGTACACGCCGGGCCGCCCGGCGAGCGCATCCACCGCCAGCCCACTATCCTCTCCCAGCGCCCACTCCCCGGACCTCTGAGCCGCGACCCGCGCCTTGTAGGCTGCATTCTCGCGGAACGTCGTGAACGGTTCCGGAATCTCGCCGCCGTCCGCCACTTCCCCGATCAGCGCCAGCCGCACCGCCAGTCCGGCGGCCGTGCCGTCGCCGTCATCATCTTTCGTGTGTTTCGTGTATTTCGTGGTTATCCAGTCCGACAGCAGCGCCTCCAGCTCCCTCACCTTGCCCGGGTTGCTGGTAGCGAGCACGATCAGCCGTGGCGCCGTCACGGCATGCCCTCCAGGCCCTTCAGCGCCGCCTCCTGCGCCTCGAACAGCCCCACCATGGACTGCAGCCCCACGCTCAGCAGCTCATCGAACTGGGAGCGGGGGATGGGGGAAGCCTCCGCGGTCGCCTGCACCTCGATCAGCCCACCGCGCCGGACAGCCACCACGTTCATGTCGGTCGAGGCCCGGCTGTCCTCCTGGTAGCAGAGGTCCACGAGCTTCTCGCCCGAGACGATGCCGACGCTGATCGCCGCGACTTGGTCGAGCAGCGGCCAGCGCTTCATGACCCGCTCGCGGACCAGACCGGCGCACGCCTCCGCCAGCGCGACATAGGCCGCCGTGATCGCGGCCGTCCGCGTGCCGCCGTCGGCCTGCAGGACGTCGCAGTCCAGGATGATTGTGCGCTCACCGAGCTGATCGAGGTTACAGACCGCCCGCAGCGACCGCCCGATCAGCCGCTGAATCTCCATCGTCCGCCCTTCCTGCCGACCCCGCGCGGCCTCGCGGCTGCTGCGCTCATGCCCCGCTCGCGGCAGCATGGAGTACTCGGCTGTCACCCATCCTCCCGCGCCGACCCGATGCGGCGGCACGCGGTCCTCCACACTCGCCGTGCAGTGCACGCGCGTGTCGCCCAGGTCGATCAGGCACGACCCTTCCGCGAACTTGGCCACTGCTCGCCTCAGTTCCACTGGGCGCAGATCGCCATTCGTCCGTCCATCAACCCTAAGCAAGTGCGTCCTCTCCTTCCCGGCGGAGCGCGGACATCCTGTCCGCAAGCCTTCGCTGTGTCGTGGGAGCGCGGACATCTTGTCCGCAAGCCTTCGCCGTGTCGTCCCGCCGTACCCCGAGACCCGCAACCTCAGCCGTCCGACCCGAGACCCGAGACCTGAGACCTGAGCCGTATCACCTCATCCGGATGATCCGTCTGTATGCCATCGACACCCATCTCGATGGCCTGCCGGTACCACTCCGCGTTGTCGGTGGGCCCGAGGTTGTCCACGAACACTCGCGCACCATGCGCATGGGCCTCGGCCACCAGGTCCGCCGTCCACTCGGCGGCGTTCCCGTCCAGAATGTCGGCCGGGACCTTCGCCAGCAACTCCGCGATCCCGCCCGGATGGCGATCCTCCTCATCTGGGCTGATCATCACCGGAAGCCGGGGCGCGACGCGCTTCCACTCGGCCACTTCCTCGGGCCCGTCGTAGACGACCACCTGGTCCATCATCCCGGCCTTACGGATCACCCGTGCGATGGCCGGGACGGAGCCCTCCTTGTGGTCCAGGTAGATCCCGATTCGGCCTCGGCAAAGGGCGAGAGCCTCGCCCAGGGTCGGCGCGCGCTGCCCGGCGTACTCCGGCGCGAACCAGCTCCCCGCGTCCAGCGCACGGATCGCGGCGAAGCTGAGGTCGGCGACCGCGCCCTTCCCGTCCGTCGTACGGTCCACCGTGCGGTCGTGCATCAGGACGAACCGACCGTCCCTCGTCGTCCTCACATCGATCTCGACGTAGTCCGCCCCGAGCTCGATGGCCTTCTCGTAGCACGCCAGCGTGTTCTCCGGCCCCAGCGCCGCCCCTCCGCGGTGCCCGATCACCGCAACCCGCGCCTCGCCGCCCGCCGGTCGGGACTCCTGGTCGCTTCCCGTTCCCAGGATCAGCACTGTCACCGCGAACACGGTTCCGTGCAGCACTCCGCGCCTCTCCCAATGGACCCACGAACTCCCGCCCGTCCTGCGCCTCCGTCGTTGAGTCCCACCACTCGTCCGCACGCCTTCCTCTCCGCTGCGCCCTTCGCAAGCCCGGATGAGAGTTCGCTACCCGCCATCCAGTCTCCTTGCGGCCCACCGCGACGCCTGGTTCCGGCGACTGCCGAACCACCTGCCCACGGACCGCTTGTAGCACTCCGGGGCCCGCCGGCAGGCGGTGGCCAACACTCCGGCGAAGCACGGGGCCGAGTAGGGGAGCTCTGCTCTCAGGCCACGGACCCACGCCGGGCGCCCTGCGGCCCCCGGCGCCTCACCGAGGGGAGCGCTGATCCCGTGAACCCGTTTGCCCACCGGCGGCGCCCCGCCTGCTTCGTCCCCGCAACCAGCGTCCCGCTGCTTCTCCTGGGAGGCCTCCTGATGGGCGACGCCGTGGAACTCAGGACCATCGAGACCCCGTGCATCGACGACGACGCCACCGGGTACGCGACCTTCCAGAGCCACAACCAGAAGGTGGTCAGCAACGGGCGCGGGTACTTCGTGGCCTACCTGCGGCGGCGGAACGAGGCCTACACCGCGCAGCAGTGGCGCCTGGTCCGGAGCCGGGACGGCGGCCGCACCTGGCGCACCCTCCACGAGGAGACCAACGCAACCAACCCCCCGTGCCTGGAGACGGATGACGAGGACAACCTCTATCTCGTGCGGCCCGATTGGGCCTGGAACCAGTCGTACCTCTACCGCTTCCTCGCGCGCGATGACTACGCGACTCCCCTCGTCAGCCAGATCCCGGGGAGCGTCCACGGCAAGTTCGCGCTGGAGATCGACCTGCCGCGCCGGCGGCTCTACTACTTCAGCGCCAACAACACGTTCCAGTGGACTTGACCCCGCGCTTCGGCGGCGAGGCCCTGAACTTCTGCCGCCTCGACGGCTTCTTCGCCGCCGACCCCGAGCAGCCCACCGGGCCGCTCTTCTGCGTCGGCAACGGCCCGCAGACTTCCGACCGCGTGGCCTGTCTCGTGAGCTACGACAATGGGGCGACCTGGCACGACTATGCCGTCAGTACCTCGACCCTCGGGCCCCTGTATTCCATCACGGGCTGTCGGCAGGTGACGCGCGACGGCTATGTCATTGGCGCGTTCACCGAGCAGCCCACCGGGGGGTCCGCGGACCGCGGCGCCAAGGTCTACTTCCTTAGAGCGTGTATGAGAAGCACGGCATCGGGCGTGGTGAACCACGCCCCTACGGTCGGGCACGATGAATCGTGCCCCTACATGACGGCGATGTACGGTCGTTTGTGGCGTAGGG
>VGFC01000533.1 GCA_016869045.1 Armatimonadota bacterium | reverse complement strand
CTGGAGCCACTGGGGCTCCTGAGCCTGGTCGGTCTCCATACCGCCTACCTTGAGGCCCACCCCGGTTCCGCCCAGCCGGGCTAACCAGGCAGGAGCCGTATGCGGTAGTCCCGCACGTACGGTTCTGTGGGGGGGGCCGAGGGCGCAAGCCCCCGCCCTATCCCGATCGGGAGGGCCACACGTCAACGGCAAGAGGGAGGCGGCGATGGAGTTCCGGGGCAAGCTGAAAAGGAAGCAGCGGCGGGCGACGCGGGAGCGGGTGATCGAGGCCTTGGGGAACATGCTGCCGGAGCCGCCGACCATGTACATGGTGCAGGTGGAGGGGATCGCCTATCCGCTGAAGCAGGCGTTCGGCGAGACGTTCGGCGTCGGGCGGCATGACGTGGGCACGCGAGACGCGCGGCGGATCATGGAGCGGCTGGGGTTCGAGGTGACTCGGGAGCCGGCTGCCAGCCGAAGGCGCGCCGAAGCGGAGGATGCCTCTGCGCCCGAGAAGGGGGCAGGGAGGCTACGCCGCGGCGAGTACGATCCAGTCTCGTGGCAGGAGATCAACATACCGACGATGATCCTGAGGTGGTCGTGTGGGGTGCGCTGGGTGGACATCGCCGGGATCGGCGAGAGCAGCGAGGAGGTCCGCGTTCCGCCCAACGAGCCGGGCGTGTACTGCGTCTTCCGCAAGGGCGACATCCCGGCGCTGTACATCGGGCAGACGACCAACCTCCGCCGGCGCATCGTGGACGCGCTGGTGAGGGGGACGGCGATGCACACGGCGGGCACGCTGATCCGCGAGAACGAGGACCTGTCGCGGTTGGTGATCTCCTGGGGCCTCACGGACAGGCCGGCGGCCGTCGAGGAGGAGCTGATACGCCGCCACATGGAGGAGTGGCGGAAGCTGCCACAGTATGCGAGTGGGGGGTAGGGAGCGGAGAGGGGGAGTTTTGGAGCTGCGGAGAACGGCGACGGCGGGCGGCTACACCTCGACGATCATCCCGTCGTAGGCGACCTCAATGCCGTGCGGGGTGAAGTACTCGGCGAGTTCATCGTACAGCGCGGCGCCGTTGTGGCTGAAGTGGGTGGCGATCTTGCGGGCGTTGGGGGCCAGCGCGCCGAGGGACTGCAGCTCGGCCATGGCCTGCACGACCTCGGGGGCGCCGAGGTGTGAGCCGCCGCCGCTGTGCAATCCGTAGGTGCAGTCCAGCAGCACCGCGTCGATCTCGCGGCCCGCGAGGAACTCCCAGGTCTCCTCCGGATACCAGCCCGTATCGTTCCCCTGCAAGATGCGCCCGCTGTCGGACTCGAGGAGGAAGTTGAAGGCCTCTTCGTCGCCGCCGTGGTCGGCGCGGAGCGGCGTTACGCGGATGTCGCCGCAGTCTACGGAATCGAACGAGCGGATCGAGTGGAACTGGGCCTGCAGCAGCGGCAGGACCGGGAAGTGCTGCTGGAGCGCCGTCATCACTTGCTCGCTGCCGTACACGTGCAGCAGGCTGTCTTCGGGGATGATCGAGAAGCCCCGGCGGCGGAAGAAGAGGTGCTCGGGCTCGCAGTGGTCGCCGTGGGAGTGGGTGAAGAAGAGGTGCTCGACCTTCGAGTAGTCCACGCCGAACTGCCACATCTGGGTGAGCGCATCCGGGCCGAGGTCGATCTGCAGGTAGTCATCCACGTTGTACGCGGCGCGCATCCGTAGGTCGCGCCCGCCGCGGCGCGCGGCCTCGCGGCATGCATCGCAGACACACCACAGCGCGGGCCAGCCTTCGGCGGCGGCTGTTCCGAGGACCTTCAGCTTCACGCAGCAACCATCCCTTCGGTGTATGATACGCCTGCGCCGCGCGGTCGGTTCCACGCAACGTGTGAAGGTCGGGAGGTTCGAAGGTTAGAAGGTTGGGGGCGAGAGCTGCGGGGGAGGAAGCCTCACCCCCTGGCCTGCGGCCATCCCCCTCTCCTGAATGGAGAGGGGGCAACGTCAACACCCCGGTCCAGCGGGAGGCAGCAATGAAGCCGGTTGAGTTGAAGGCGCGTCTGCGCGAAGGGAAGCCGGTGCTCGGCACGATGGTGGCCATGTGCCGGACGCCGGATGTTATGCTGGTGGTGGCGAGGTCGGAGATGGACTTCGTGCTCATCGACACGGAGCACGGGTCGTTTGGCACGGAGACCGTGGCGGACCTGTGCCGGGTGGCGCGGGATGCGGAGCTGACCGCGATCCTGCGTGTGCCCGGGCGCGGATCGACGTACGTCAGCCGGTCGCTGGACATCGGGGCGAATGGGCTGATGATGCCGCGAATCGAGACCGCGGAGGAAGCGGCCGACGTCATCCGCTGGGCGAAGTATGCGCCGCTGGGGAACCGGGGGCTGGCGCTCGGCGGGCCATGCAACGACTACCTGCCGATACCCGACCCCATCGCAGCGATGGCGAAGTCGAACGAGGCGACCGTCATCCTGATCCAGATCGAGAGCAAGGACGCGATCGGGAGGATCGATGAGATCGCAGCGGTGCCGGGGATCGATGTGCTGCTCATCGGGCCGATGGACCTCTCGCAGACGCTCGGCGTGCCGGGGCAGCTTGAGCACCCGAAGGTCATCGAGGCGATGAGGGAGGTCGTGCGCGCGGGGCGCGACCACGGCGTGGCCTCCGGGACGCACTCGCCGACTGTCGAGCAGTGCCGATTCTGGCGGGACGAGGGGATGGCGTTCCTCGCGTGCTCCAGCGAGGTCGGCATGATCCGCGGCGGGCTGGGCGCGATCCGCCGGGCATTCGGGGATTAATAACCACGAAATACACTAAAGACACGAAAAGGGACGACTATGGACCGGCACACACGGCTGTTCTCACCGCTGGAACTCGGGCCGCCGACGCTGAGGAACCGGATCGTGCTGCCGCCGATGGTCACGTGCATGGAGCCGGGCGGCGATCAGTCGGTGGCGTGGTATCGCGCGCGGGCGCGGGGGGGCGCGGGACTCATCATCCTGGAGGGCACGCCGATTCGGAAGCTCGCGGACCCGGCGTTCACCGAGCGGCTGCGGCGGACCGTGGATGCGGTGCATGAGGAGGGCGCGGCGATCGCGATCCAGATCTTCGCGCGCGGGCAGAACTCGGCGGGTGAGGCCATCTGGGCCTCTGAGACAGAGAACGCGCGCGAGGCGACCGAGGCGGAGCTGCTGGAGATCATCGACCTCTACGCGAAGGCCGCGGCGGAGTGTCGGCGGGTAGGGTTCGATGGCGTACAGCCGCACGGCGCACATGGCTTCTTCCTGAACCAGTTCTTCTCGCCGAAGCACAACCGGCGTACCGATGCTTTCGGCGGCTCACCAAGGAAGCGGATGGAGATGGGGCTGCGCGTGGCGAGTGCGGTGCGCGAGGGCATCGACGAGGACTGCGTGCTGCTCTACCGGCACACGCCGGTGGGCGAGGGATATGGCGTCGAGGAGAGCCGGGAGTTCGCCCGCGAGCTGGAGGCGATCGGGGTCAATGTGCTCGATGTCTCGCCGAGCACCGGGAGCAGCGAACTCCCGCGCGCGCACTGGGCGGGCGACCTGAAGGAGGTCGTGGACATCCCCGTCATCGCGGTCGGCGGGTTCGATGACCCGGACGCCGCCGAGCACGTCCTCGAAGCCGGGCGCGCGGACCTGATCGCCATCGGGCGCGGCCTCATCGCCGACGCCGACCTGCCGAACAAGGTGCGCGACGGCCGCCGCGACGAGATCATCGCCTGCATCCTCTGCAACGAGAAGTGCTACGGCAACCTCGCAAGGGGAGAGGCGATAGGGTGTACACAGAATGAGGCGTCGGGGGAGGAGTATGTGGCGGAGGTCTCAGGTCTCATGTCTGAGGTCTCAGCTTCAGCGGCTGACGGCGAGGGCGGCCACCGCTGCCGGCGAGGGTGCCAGCGCTCCCAGGAA
>VGFC01000532.1 GCA_016869045.1 Armatimonadota bacterium | reverse complement strand
ACCGCGTTGATCTGCCGCTGCAGCAGATCGACGCGCCTCCCGAGTTCGGCGGTGTCCGTCGTATCGGCACTCATGCTTCACCATCCCCGCAAGGCCCGGCAGTGGCGTCGGGCCTGGGTTTCGACTCACGCGGCTGAGCGCCCTTCTCCACCGGCAGCGATTCGGCGCGATCCTGCGCGCGCTTCAGGGGTAGAAGGCCGCAAGCACGGCGAACGCGCACAGCGCGATGAGGAGAATCAGCGCGATGACAACGGCAAACCAGCCGATGGCGCCCGAGCGGACGGCGCGGGTTACCTGCGCCTGGGCCTCGGGTGTGAGTTCCTCGTACGCAACCTTCCGGCCGCACTGGGCGCAGCCGAACTGCGGCTTGAGCGAGCGCTGGAAGAAGCCCCACGGCCAGCCGTAGCTGGGCGCGATGTTGTCCACCTGACCCCCGCAGTGCGGGCACGGGCACAGCTGCCGCTTGGGTACGGGTCTGGGTGTGGGCCGGGGAACATAGGCGGCGGGCACCGGCACCGGAGGCGGGGTCAGCGGGATGTCCTCCAGACCTGGCACCCGGTGGAACGGCGCCCACAGCTCCTCGCCGACCCGCAGGGCCTGCGCCCCGGGTTGGATGCGCCCCTCGGCCGCCCAGCGCGTCAGCTCCCGTTTGTCGGCGGGCCCATAGACCTGATCGCCCATGGCCACATACCACTGCACCTCGGCTGCGCTGTCTTCCGGCGCGAACTCCACTCCTTCCGGCGTCCCGTCTCCCATCGCTACCGACCTCCCTTCGTCCTTCCGCCGAGACGCTCGACGGTCTCTTCGTAGATGGTGCGCACTCGGGCGCGGTGCCGGTCGAGGTCGGCGGCGAGGCGCTCTTCGCCGGACCCCCCCTCTCGCTCCTCGTACTGTAGCAGGCGCGCCAGCTTGCCAATGCCGTCCGGGCCGGGCTCGACGGTGCTCTCGTCCCATGAATGGACGAGCTGCAGGCGGCACTCGATGCGCCGCAGGAAGAGGTAGGCGGCTTCGAGGTCCGTCGAGTCCTGGGCGGAGGCAAAGCGCCCAGCCTTCGCCAGCGCGCGCAGGCCGCCGAGGGTTCCGGGCACGCGGACCGCTGGCTCTTCATGCCCGTGCGCGAGCTGGAGTATCTGCACGCAGAACTCGACATCGTTGATGCCACCGGGGCCAAGCTTCACATCCACCCGGCCGCCCTCGACCCGCGCCCGCTCGCGTTCGATGCGGCCCTTGACGTGGACGATGGCCTGCAGCTCGTCGGCGCTCAGCCCTCTCCCCCACAGGAAGCCGTCGGTTGCCTCCCTGAATGCCGCCCAGACCCCCTCGTCGCCCGCCACGAGGCGCGACCGGATCAGCGCCAGGCGCTCCCAGGTCTCCGCGCGGTGGGCGTAGTAGTCGCGGCAAGAGGCGACCGAACGCGCCAACGGGCCGGACTGGCCCTCGGGGCGCAGCCGGGCGTCGATTCTCAGAGGAGGCCCTTCGCCGCCGGACTGCGCAGTCGCCCGGGACAGGACCTCACTCGCCAGCCGCGTGTAGGTGGTATGGGGCGCGATGAATCGCGCCCCTACCTGATCGGGCGCCATGAATGGCGCCCCTACATGAGGGGCAGTGGGTGTGTTGCCCCAGACGAACATCACGTCCAGGTCGGAGTTGTAGTGCAGCTCTTCGCCCGCGAGCTTCCCCATTCCGATGACTGCGAAGGGTAGCTCGCAGGCGGGGCGGCCCGTCACCTCCGGGGCGACGGTGTCGAGGATCGCCTGCAGGCAGACCTCGGCGACGGCCGTCAGTTCGCGGAGCGTGGTCTCGACATCCGCGTCGCCCATGAGGTCCCGGACGCCGATGCGCAGCAGTTCGCGCCGCCGGAAGCGCGAGACCACCTGCAGCCTGGCGTCCACCCCGACCACGTCCTCCAGGCGCACCGCCAGTTCACCGGCCAGCTTCTCGACGGAGCGGACGGTTGCCATGGTGCCCGGATCCATCAGCATGTCGAAGTACTCGGGGTGAGCCGCGAGAATCCCCGACAGGGAGGCGCTGCAGCCGGCAACCCACACGAGCATGTCGATGACTTTGGGCTCCTCAGCCAGGATCGAGTACAAGGCCCCGCGTGAGCCGATGAGCGCGCAGAACCGCTCGAAGTTCAGCAGCGAGGCGTCCGGGTCGGGGGTGCGAGCAGCGGCGCGGAGGATGCGGGGCACGAGATCGGCGAACTGCTCAGCCACCGTGGCGGGCAGTGGCGCCGTCACGCTCCCGTGCGCGAGCCTCCGCAGGACCTCCAGCGCACGTGTGGGGTTCCGCAGCCCGAACTCACCGAGGGCGGCGGGGTCTCCGCTGTCCTCAGCCAACAGCACAAGCGAACGCGCGCGCAGGTCGCTTTCGTCTCGCTCCTCGAACATCTCTGCAAAGAGCTTGCCAAACAGCTCGCGGGCGTTACCCGTGTGACGCCGGTACTCGGCCATCAGGAACTCGCCTGGGGCGGTGCGCTCGGCCTCGGGGAACTCCAGCCGGCGCGCGAGCTTGTCCAGGGCCTGCGCGTCACTCGGCAGCTCGCGAACGCCGAGGCCGTGCATGAGCTGCAGTTGGTGTTCCAGAGTCCGCAGGAAGACGTAGCTCGAAGCGAGGGTCTGGTGCTCGGTCGCCGAGAGGTAGCCCGCCGCGCCCAAGGCGCGCAGGGCGCCCAGCGTGCTGCGCTTGCGGACCCGCTCGTCGTCGGCACCGAAGACGAGCTGCAGCAGCTGGACGGTGAACTCGATGTCGCGGATGCCTCCGGGCCCGAGCTTGACGTTCCGCTCCCAGCCCGACCGTCGCGCCGAGGCCTCGACGCGGCTCTTCACGGCCTTGATGTCGGCCAGGCCGGCAGTCTCCATGCGCTTGCCGTAGACGAACTCCCGCGCCAGCCGAAGGAATCGCTCGGCGAGGGGCCGGCTCCCGGCGACCCAGGAGGCCTTGATGAGGGCCTGTCGCTCCCACGGCGCGGCCCAGGCTTCCCAGTAGGTCGCGTACGCTTCGATGGTGCGCGCCAAGGCGCCGGCGCCACCCTCCGGGCGCAGCCGCATGTCCACGCGGAACAGCCCGCCATCGCCGGTCAACGCGCCCACCGCCTCGACGAATGCCTGGGCAAGCCGGGTGAAGTAGCGCCGCACGGCCTCCGGCGCCTCGCCGTCCGGCGCCCACGGCACATCGTACACGAAGAGGAGATCCACGTCGGAGCTGTAGTTCAGCTCCCGCGCGCCGAGCTTGCCCATGGCGATGACGGCGAACTCGCGCCACCAGTCCTCGGGGGCCGGAGCCCTGGCGGGCAGATGCGGCACGCGCGTCACGTCCCGGGAAAGACCCAGGGCCACCCGCAAGCACGCCGCGGCGAGGTCGGAGATCTCCTCGACCAACTCCCCGAAACTCGCGACGCGCAGCACATCCCGGCTCGCAATGCGCAGAAGCTCCCGCCGTTTGAACCGCCGCAGAGCGTCGAGGCGGGCCGCGTGACCGCCCGGCACGGCGACCGCCCCGCCGGCCTCAGCCTGCATGTCATCGGCGGTCCGACGCGGCGGGCCGTCACGGAACTGGGGGCAGAAGCCGAGCGCCTCATCCCGCAGGATGTTGGCGAGGAGTTGGCTCGTCGCGCAGAGCTGCGCCACCGCGCCCAGACAGGCCGAGTCGCCCAGCCATAGGCCCAGAAGCGCGTCCCGGTCCGCGCAGGCCGACACGACGCGGTCCAGGTTGTTGAGGGCCATGTCGGCGTCGGCGCCGGCGGACAGGGAATCGCCCAGGCTGGGCAGCAGGGCCTCGAACGCCCCAGGACCGCACGCGTCGCGCAGCACGCCGAGGTTCGTCAGGCCGCGCCGCAGGTCGCGCAGCCCGAGCTGCCGGAGTACCGAGGCGACCTCCGGGGCATCAGCGGCGCTCGGACCCCGCTCGATGGCCTCGACGAGGGC
>VGFC01000531.1 GCA_016869045.1 Armatimonadota bacterium | reverse complement strand
GATCTCGTGCGCCTTGATCGCATCGTTCCCCACTGGCAGGTGGTACCCGTGCCACTCCAGCGACCCCAGCGGCACATACGCCACCGGCGCCGCGCGGATCACCTCCCGCAGCTCATCCGGCAGCATCTCCTCGTAGCGCACCTTCATGCCGTCCCTCTGTGGTTGCCATTCTTCGTGCCTTCTTCGTGGTCTTCGTGTTTCAGCCGTGCCGTCACCTCGCCGCCAGGTACCCCCACGCGAACGCGTTGTCGGCCATCGGCTGCTGCACCGTGAACTCACACATCAGCGGATACCAGAACACGTCGAAGTACGCCTCGATGATCGGCCATTCGCGCGACGGCGGGTAGCACGTCCTGTCGATGAAGTCCAGCGCCCAGTCCTGGCTCATCTGCGTGGGATTGCTCGGCCCGAAGATCGTCAAGCCGGGCGGCGGCGGCTGGCCCGTGACTTGCGAATCGATGTGCAGCGGGTGCTGCGGGCTGGCGTGGCCCAGGCCCGTGGTGTAGCAGAGGTTCACCGGGTTCGCGCCCGCGCCCGTCTGGCAGGCCAGCACGATCGCGCGCAGGTACTTCGAATCGCCGGTGAGGCGGTGTGCGCGGATCATGCTGACCGCATCGGGCGCCGTCAGAGAGCCCGCGCCCGTCGGCCGCCACTCGTACTGCACCCACCGGAACGCCGTCCGGTCCGCCCGCGCCGCGCGCGCCTCGCCCTCGCGGATGACCGCCGCCCGGCAGTTCGCCTGCACCGTGGCGTCCACGCCCGGCTCGTCGGTCTCGGCGTACACCCACGGCGCGTCGCGCTGCTCGTGGTCCTGCCAGACGAAGAGGTCGGCCTTCGGATCGGTGAAGACCGTCGTCTCCAGGAAAATGCGGTTCCAGCGCTCATCGCCGGTGAGCCGGTACAGCTCCGCCGCCGCAAGGTTGCGCGAGTCCTTCACCGCGTGCGGGTCTTTCTTGTCGGCCCGCGTGGGCAGCTCCCGCTCCGCCCACTCCATCGCCCGCAGGGCGTTGTCGCGGTAGACTGTGGCCAGCCCCGCGTCGAGGGGCTCCAACACCCGAGCCGCCCGTGCCGCCACGCCCGCGTACTCGTAGCTCGACCACACGCACGGCGCGTAGGCCATGATCTTCAGCGACTCCTGCCAGCTCCCCTCGCCCTGCCGCGGGTGCTCAGCCGACTCGATCCCGCCGCGAATGCCTCCGTCCGGCGTCTGCATCCGCCGGTAGCAGTCCAGGTTGAACAGCGCCTCGTCCACGATGTCGGGGAGTGCGTTGTCGGACTCGGGGATGTTCAGCGAGAAACCCGCGAAGGTGTCCGGAGCCATCTCCTGCAGCTCCAGCAACCGCCGCGAGACCACGAGATGCTGGATGCGCCGGTCCCAATCGCCCGCATCCATGTAGCCGCCCCAGGCATTGGGCACGATCTCGTCCGTGGCGCCCTTCACCAGGTTACCGAAGTTGCTGTCCGCCCCGTTCAGCCCGTTGCCCGTATCCATCAGCCCGGCGGTCGAGGCGTAGACCTTCACCCCATCGTCGGGATGGAAGCACCGCGGCCGCACATAGTCCGTGTACGGCGGGCCGAGCGCAATCCCGCTGCGCTGGTGGAAGAAGCCTCGCGCCGACACCGTGAAGGCCTTCCGCCAGACATCGTCCGCGATCGGGAACGAGTAGCTGCAGCCGATGCCCTCGACATACAGGCGATACGTGCCCTTCCGCGTGAGCGCCGTGAAGTCGGCCTCCCACACGTCCGCCTTGTTATGGTTCACCTTGTAGGCGTTCTCATCCGTCGCCTCCGCCGCCTTGGCGAGGCGCAGGACCCCGTCGGCGAGGCTGTTGCCCGTCGCCTCATCCACCACATGGAACGGCAGCCCCTCCGCATACTTCAGCCCGCCTCCATCGCCCATCCAGCACGACAGGAAGCCCACCTTCGCCGGGTCATCCGGCCGGAAGCCCAAGTGCGAGACGTGGATCGCTTCGCTTCGGAGTTGCACGGGCTCGTAAGTAAACCGCTGCTCGGGCAGCACCCCCTCGGGGAAGGTCACCGCGTACTCCTTGCCGATGCCCAGCGGCTTCGGCAACCGCAAGTAGATCGTGTGCTCGACCGGGCTGTCGAACGACCACCCGGCGGTCCTCGCCAAGGCGGTCGGCTTGCTCTTGCGATGCACTGCGGTTGGCGTGACGGGAGCCGCGTAGTTCGGGTCGGCCGCGCACGCCACGCGGTATCCGTCCGCCTGCGACAGCCGCGCGCCATCGATTCGCGGCCCAACTACCCGGTCCATATCGCGGATGATCTTCTGGTCCGCACCGGCCAGCGCGCCGATGCACTTGCCGTCGCGGATCACCCACCGATGCTGTTCCGGGTTGTCGATCCGGTCGCCCGGCTGCGCCTCATACGGATGCTGCGTGCCAAACACCGCCTCCCCCGACTGCACCTTCAGGCAGATCACATCCGGCGCCACCGTGCAGATCAGCGTCACCTTCGGCGGCGCCTCCTGCGCGCAACCGGCGACACAGCAGAGCAGCAAGCTCAGCATGGTGCCTCCCTGTCATTGGAGCGCGGACATCTTGTCCGCATGCCTTCACGCGCCGTGCGGACAAGATGTCCGCGCTCCGGCTCGCGCTCCCGGCAACGCACTTGCGTGGATCATCGTCCCTTCGCCAACTCCTCCGCCAGAACGTCCGGCAACCCCTCCGCCTGCCGGATCATCTCGCACACCGCCTGCACATCGTAACTAACCCGCCGGAGCGTGATGGTTCCGGCCTCGGTATCCATCAATGCCCAATTCGCGGCGGGCACGCCGTCGCGCGGCTTCCCCACGGCGCCCACGGTCACGAACAGCCACTCCCCCACATCCAGGCTGCACTCCAGGAACGCGTCGCTCGCCTCCATCTCCCGCATCTCGATCGCCGCCCCACCCAGGTGCGCCGCAAAGACCGCCGGCACATGCGTGTGCCCCGTCACGATCACCCCGCCCGGCGCGCTTGCCAGACACTCCGCATCCGCAAGCAGTTCGTTCCCCAACCGCAGATAAGGGAAGCAGGCGTTGTCCGGTGGCTCATGCCACGCGGCCGGGTTCGCGTGGGACAGCAGAAAGTCATCGAAGCGCATCTGCGCCGGAAGCTGCGCGATGAAGCGCTTCGAGTCCTTGCTCAACACCGCCGCCGTCCACGCCGTTGACTGGTTCCTCAGTGGATGCTGCTCCGTGAACGCGCCAAGGCAGAGCAGTTCGTGGTTGCCCACCACGCCCTCGATACCCCGCTCCGCGATGGCCGCCACGACCTCATTCGGCTGCGGCCCCCAACCGATCAGATCGCCTCCGTGCAGTACCCCATCCACTCCCGCACGCTCGACCTCCGCCAGCACCGCCTGGAGCGTGGGCAGGTTCGCGTGGATGTCAAACAGCAGAGCAGTTCGCATGATCCCGTAGGAGCGGCTTCAGCCGCGAGCCGTTGCCGAGATCACGGATGCAGGGCCGCGCTGAGTACCATCATCAGCACCAGCCCACCCCAGATCAACGTGAACAGCCCGCCCATGATGATCCCGACCAGCGCGTGCGCCTTGCCCTTGGCTTCCGGGTGCTGGTTGTAGAAGCTCAGGCCCTTGATCCCCAGGATCAGCGCCGGAATCGCGAGCGCTAGCCCGATGCACGGGATGAGTGAGAAGACCCCCAGGTAATAGGCGGTAAGCGCGCACGGGTTCTTGGTCGGGATCAAAGCGTCCATCCCGCCGCCGGATGCGGGCCGCGCCGGCGGGTACGGCGGATACGCCGGCGGCGGAACTGGTGGTGGCATGGGCGGCGCGGGCGTAGCTGGCGCAACCGCGGCGGGCACACTCACCTCCGCTCCGCAGCTCCTGCACTTCCCCGTCCGCCCGGCGTACTGCTCGGGCACCTTCAGCTTCGCATGGCAGTTCGGGCATTCGACCTCGATCATGGTCCGCCCCCTTC
>VGFC01000530.1 GCA_016869045.1 Armatimonadota bacterium | reverse complement strand
AGCCCTGGCGCTTGAGCTGGAACGTCAGACCCGTCAACAGGTCAACGTCGTCGTCCACAAGCAGGATCGTCCTACCGGTGTGGTCGGCCATCGGAACCTCGCCTCACGCGGCTGCGGCTAGCGCACGACTTCCTCGCGCGCCGCGTAGTGTGTGTGCAGGAGCTCGTGGCTCTTGTGTCCGAGCGGCTCGCCGAGGAACTCCTCGTACAGGCGCAGCACGGACGCGTTCGTGTGGGACGTGCGCAGCGCGGCCCCTTCGTCGATCCGGTAGAGGGCCTGCATGCGCCGGCGAACCGCCCCGGGAGACACGTCGATCGGTTGCCCGCCGCCGGAGATGCAGCCTCCGGGGCAGGCCATGACCTCGATGAAGTGCAGGTCCTTGCGTCCGTTGCGCAGCTCGTCGAGTAGCTCGCGCGCGCTGACCAGCCCGCTGACAACCGCAACGCCGACCTCTGCCGAACCTACCTTCACCACCGCCTCCTCGCGCCCGTTCAGGCCGCGCAACGGAGGGATCGTCAGGTCGCCCAACTCGTTCCCGGTCAGCATGAAGTGCGCCGTGCACAAGGCCGCTTCCATCACGCCGCCCGTCGCCCCGAAGATCTTCCCGGCCGAGCTGCGCTCGCCGAAGGGCGTGTCGGCGGTGTCGGGCCGCACGGCGGCCATATCCAGGCCCCGCTGACGGATGAGCTGGGCAAGCTCGCGCGTCGTGAGCACCGCATCCACGTCGGGGAGGCCCTCCGGCGCCATCTCGGGCCGCTCGGCCTCGCACTTCTTCGCCGTGCAGGGCATGATCGAGACGCTGAAGACCTTTGCCGGGTCCAGACCCATGCGCTCGGCCCAGAACCGCTTGACGACCGCCCCCATCATCTGCTGCGGGCTCTTGCAGGTCGAGACGTTCGGGAGAAACTCCAGGTAGAACTCCTCGACGAACTTCACCCACCCCGGCGAGCAGCTCGTCAGCATCGGCAGCGTCTCACCGGTCTTGATCCGGTGGATCAGTTCGCTGGTCTCCTCCATGATCGTCAGGTCGGCGGTGAACGAAGTGTCGAAGACATAGTCGAAGCCCAACGTCCTTAGCGCGCCGACCATCACGCCGTCGATGTCGCTCCCCGCCTCCAGGCCGAACAGCTCGCCCAGCGTCACCGAGACTGCGGGTGCGTGCTGCGCGACGGCGACGACCTCGGGATCCTCCAGCGCGGCCAGGACCTCGCGAATGTACGTCTTCTCCGCCAGGGCTCCGGTCGGGCAGACCTTGATGCACTGGCCGCAGTTCACGCAGCTCGACACATTCAGGCCCTCGCTGAAGACCGTGCCGACGGTCGCCTTGCTGCCGCGATTGACGAAGTCGATGGCGGCGACGCCCTGAACCTCCTCGCACACCCGCACGCAGCGCCCGCAGAGATGCACTTCGACGGGTCGCGGACCACCGAGGGGCTGGAGATGTCCAGCCGGTACTCGTCCTTGATCCCCACATAGCGCCGCTGGCGAACGCCCAGCTCCTCCGCGAGGCCCTGCAGGCGGCAGTTCCCGTTGCGGATGCAGTAAAGGCAGTCGTCCGGGTGGTTGGCGAGGAGGAGTTCGACGATCGTCTGCCGGGCATTCACTGCGCGCTGCGAGTGTGTCCTGATCTTCATCCCCGGGGTCACCGGGTACGCGCAGCTGGGCACCAGGTTCGGCCGCCCCTCCACCTCCACCACGCAGATGCGGCACGCGCCGCTCGCCGGGAGACCCTCCAGGTGACACAGCGTCGGCACCTTTATCCCCGCACGCTGGCACGCCTGCAGGATGGTGTCAGCCGCCTCCGCCTCGACCTTCTGGTTGTTGACCTCGATCTCGATCACCGATCAGTCCTCGCTGACTTCGATCTTGCCGTTCTCCGCCTCTCCGCCTCTCCGCACATCACTCCGCAATCACTGCATTGTGCCGAGACACCTGCACGCAGCTCCCGCAGCGGATGCACTGGTCCGGGATGACGCAGTGCGGGCTCTTCGGCGCGCCCATGATGGCCTCGGCGGGGCACGCCTTCTTGCAGAGGCCACAGCCCACGCAGGTGTCGGCGTCGATCCGGTAGTGAAGCAGCTCCGTGCACACGCCCGCAGCACAGCGGCGGTCGAAGACGTGTTGCTCGTACTCCTCGCGGAACCACCTCAGCGTGCTGAGCACGGGGTTCGGCGCCGTCTGGCCCAACCCGCAGAGGCTCGTGTCCTTGATGACCTGGGCCAGGTGATTCAGGTAGGTCACGCCCTGGAACCGTTCGAGAGCCTCCAGGCCCGTCTCGTGTCGGCGACCGCGCGTGATGCGCTGGAGGATCTCCAGCATCCGCCGCGTCCCCTCGCGGCAGGGGATGCACTTGCCGCAGCTCTCGCGCTGGATGAAGTCCATGAAGAACTTGGCGACATCCACCATGCACGTGCCCTCATCCATCAGCACCAGGCCGCCCGAGCCCATCATCGCCCCAACCGTCTTCAGCGACTCGTAGTCGATCTCGATGTCCATGTGGCTCGCCGGGATGCAGCCGCCCGACGGCCCGCCGATCTGGACGGCCTTGAACTCCTGTCCCGTGCCCGTGCCGCCACCGATGTCGAAGATGATCTCGCGGATCTTCGTGCCCATCGGCACCTCGACGAGGCCCGTGCACGCGACTTTCCCCGCCAGCGCGAAGACCTTCGTCCCCTTGCTGTTGTCGGTGCCGACGGCGCTGAACCACTCCGCCCCGTTGGCGATGATCGCCGGGATGTTCGCCAGCGTCTCGACGTTGTTGATGACCGTCGGATGCCCGAAGAGCCCCTCCTGCGCCGGGAAGGGCGGGCGTGGGCGCGGCATCCCTCGGCGGCCCTCTACGCTGTGGATGAGTGCGGTCTCCTCGCCACAGACGAAGGCTCCCGCGCCCTGCTTGATCACGACCTCCAGCGAGAAGTCGGTGCCGAGGACTCGCTCGCCCATCAGGCCGAGCGCCGCCGCCTGCGCGATGGCCAGCTTCAGCCGCTCGATGGCGAGAGGGTACTCGGCCCGAATGTAGATGTACGCCTTCGTGGCCCCGATCGCGAAGGCCGCGATGGCCAGGCCCTCCAGGAGACGGTGCGGGTCGCCCTCGATCACCGCCCGGTCCATGAAAGCGCCGGGGTCGCCCTCGTCGGCATTGCAGATCACGTACTTGTGGTCGCTCTCTTCCTTGAGGGCGAACTTCCACTTCATCCCCGTCGGGAAGCCCGCGCCGCCGCGACCGCGCAGTCCGCTCTTCTCCACCGTCTCGCACACCTCGGCGGGCGCGAGCGCGGACAGGGCTCTCGCCAGTGCCCGATACCCGCCGCGCGCCAGGTACTCGTCGATGCTGGAAGGATCGATCAGACCGCAGTTCGCCAGGACCCAGCGCAGTTGGGGCGCGAGGAAGGGGTGCTCGTCAAGGTGCGGCACACCCGGCCACGCCTCCAGGCCCTCCGCACGGTGCTGCCCGAGAACGCCGGTCTCGGGGACAACGCCGGCGAGCAATGCATCGAGAAGGTCGCCGACCTTGTCCCCGGTGATACCGGCGAAAGACAGGCGGGCCTTGCCGGGGAGCTGTACGTCCACCATGGGCTCGGCCACGCACATGCCGATGCAGCCCACCTCGACCACGTCGGCGTCCAGGCTGTGCTCGGCGAGGTAGTCCCTTACCGCCCGCAGGGTCGCGGCGGCGCCCGCGCCCAGGCTGCACGTCCCAGCGCCGACGAAGGTGGCTGGACGGTCGAGCCTCTCGCGCCGCAGTTCCGCGAGGGCTTCCTGGTACTTGCCGTTCCCCGCGTCCGGCTCGAACAGTAACGTTGACGAGTCGCTCGGGGCGAAGAGGCTAGCGCGAGTTTGAGAGTTTGGGCCGACGGATCCCCAGGAATGGGGGTTGGGGTCGGTCGTTTTACATCACGGAGCGGGTATGTCGCTATCGGGACGGGGTCGATTGGGGCCCTCGAGGACGGT
>VGFC01000529.1 GCA_016869045.1 Armatimonadota bacterium | reverse complement strand
GGGCCATGCCGCCGCCCATCCCCGGCATTCCGGGCATTCCGGCCATTCCAGGCATTCCGGGGGCCATGCCGCCACCCATCCCCGGCATTCCCGGCATTCCGGCAGCTCCCGCGCCTAGCATCCCGCCCATGCCCGCCTCACCGCCAGGCATCCCAGGCATCCCAGGCATCCCGGGCATCCCAGGCATTCCGGGCATTCCAGGCATACCGCCAGGCATTCCGGGCATGCCACCGGGCATACCGGGCATGCCGCCGGGCATGCCGGGTCCGCCGGGCGCGCCGCCGGCGGGCGCCGCGGGGGCCACCGGTTCGACGATCTTGACCCACATGTCCAAATAGGCGTTCGAGGGGGATGTCAAGTACGCGCTCAGATCGAGGGGAAGCTGCAGCGACAGCCGGCCGCCCTCGCCGAGCCCCCGGGTCTCCACGCGGAGCGAGCTTCGGTTGAGGTACTTGGTGTTGGAGTCTACCTCCGCCTTGCCCGCGCCCCACGAGGCCAGGTTGCCCTTCTGCAGCGTGCCGCTCTCATCCAGGGCCAGCAGCACTTCCGCCTTGTCCGCCAGGACTGCGGAGGCGAGGCATCCCAGCAGCAGGAGCGCCGCCACCGTGCAAGCCGCGACCGGACGAAGCATTCTCATCTCCGGCTCCTCCTTTCCGCCATCGGCGTCCGCCAGGAAGGCGGACTCCCATGCGTCCCAGACGCCTGGCGTGGCGGCAAGGTTGATCGGGATTCCGGGGACACGATCCCAATTCGATGCGACTGAATTGGGTCATGTCCCCGAATCCCTCAGCGTGCTTTCGCCCGCCGAGGCCCTTATTCCTCCTCGGCGAACGCCAGGGCCGTCGTGATTTCCGCCGCAATGGCCAGTCCGGCAGTCGTCAGAGCCAGCCGCCCGCCGGCCAGCGTGGCGAGGCCGCCGGAGACCAGGGCGCCGATAGTCCCGCCGCGCTCGTGGACGAGATCCACAGCATGGCGCTCGCGAAACGCCTCCAGGTCGAGGCCCTCGCGTAGGCGCAGGCCCATCATCAACGTCTCGTTCGCCGCCTGAGCGCCGGCGCAGTGCTCGCGGTAGGCGATGGCGGGCTCCCTTGCCTCCCACGAGGCGACGTATGCCTCGACATCCGCCGCGTTCTGCCGGCGCTCCCCGTCCACGAAACTCCAGGCGCTCGCGCCGACACCAAGATACGGCTCGTTGTGCCAGTACGTCAAGTTGTGTTTGCACTCGGCGCCCGGCCGGGCGTAGCTGCTGACCTCGTACTGCTCGAACCCGGCCTCGCGCAGAACGTCTGCGGTGCGCAGGTACAGCTCCGCCTGCTCGTCCTCCGGCATCGGGAGAAGGCAGTGTCGGGATTGGTATCCCGACCTACGAGTCACGAGGCGCTCAGCCAGGCGCGTGCCCTCCTCGATCTGCAGGCAATACGCCGAGAGGTGGTCCGGCTCAAGCGCAACGGCTTCGCCCAGGGTGGCCTCCCACTGAGCGCGCGTTTGGCCGGGGAGGCAGTAGATGAGGTCCAGGGACACGCGCTCGAAGCCGACCTCCCGCGCCTGCAGCACGGTCTCGCGGCCCTCGGCAGCAGTGTGCACGCGCTCCAGGAAGCGCAACTCCTCGTCACGGAAAGACTGCACGCCGATGCTCAGGCGGTTCACGCCCGCCGCCTTCAGGTCCCTCAGCGCCACCGCATCGACGGTTCCGGGATTGCACTCGCAGGTGATCTCCGCATCCGGCTCCACCGCGAACAGCTCGCGGCACAGGTCCAGCAGCCCCGCGATCTCACCCGACGGCAGCACGGTCGGCGTCCCCCCGCCGATGAAGATACTGCGGAGAGACACCGGCCCGATCTCACGCCGGACCTGGGACAGCTCGGCCTTGAGGGCGAGTACGTAAGCGTCGATGAGGTGCTCGCGGCCCGCGACCGAGTAGAAGTCGCAGTAGGGGCACTTGCGCACGCAGAAGGGGATGTGAAGGTAGAGCGCCGTGGGGTCGTCCGCCGTTGCCGTTCTCCTACGCTCCTACGCTCCCAGACTCCTACACTCCCGCCGTTCAGATCTTCAGGAGCGACATGAAGGCTTCCTGCGGCACATCGACCGAGCCGACCTGCTTCATGCGCTTCTTGCCGGCCTTCTGCTTCTCCAGGAGCTTGCGCTTGCGGGTGATGTCGCCGCCGTAGCACTTGGCGATGACGTTCTTGCGGAGCTGGCTGATGCGGCCGGCGGCGATGACGCGCCCGCCGATCGCGGCCTGGATGCGGATCTCGAAGAGCTGTCGCGGGAGGAGCTGTTTGAGGCGGTCCACGATGGTGCGCGCGCGGACCTCGGCGAACTCGCGGTGCGTGAGGAAGGCGAGCGCATCCACCGACTCGTAGTTGATCATCAGGTTGACCTTGGCGAGCTTCGCGGGCTTGTAGCCATCGAACTCGTAGTCCAGCGAGGCGTAACCGCGGCTCACCGACTTGAGCTGGTCGTAGTACTCGAGCAGGATCTCGGCCAGCGGGATGGAGTACGTGAGCGTCACCCGGCCGCCGGCGGTATGCACCATGTCCTTGAAGACCGCCCGCCGGGCCTGGGAGAGCTGCATGCACGGGCCGACGGCTTCCTCGGGGCACATGATCGTGGCGCGGATGTAGGGCTCCTCCGCGCGCTCGATGCTGCCCTCGTCGGGGTAGTGCGCCGGGTTCTCCACCTCGACCCTCTGCCCGTTCTTCAGGTACACGCGGTACACGACGCTCGGCGCGGTTGCCACGAGGTCCATGTCATACTCGCGCTCCAGCCGCTCCTGCACGATCTCCATGTGCAGCAGGCCGAGGAAGCCGCAGCGGAAGCCGAAGCCCAGGGCGCCCGACGTCTCGGCCTCGTAATGGAGCGCGGCGTCGTTGAGGGCGAGCTTGTCGAGGGCGTCCTTCAGCGAGGCGAACTCCGCGGATTCCGTCGGGTACAGGCCCGCGAACACCATCGCCTTCGGCTCGCGGTAGCCGGGCAGGGGCTCGGCGGCGGGATGGCGGGCGGAGGTGATCGTGTCGCCGACGCGACACTCGCGCGCATCCTTGATTCCGGCGCACAGGTAGCCCACAGCGCCGGCGACCAGCTCCTCGGTCGGCGTCATCGCCGGAGCCAGGACGCCCACCTCGTCCACCTCGAACTGCCGCCCAGTGGCCATCATCCGGACGGTGTCACCCTTGCGGATGCGGCCGTCCATCACGCGCACGTAGGCGATCACACCGCGGTAGGAGTTGTACTCCGAGTCGAAGATCAGCGCCCGGAGCGGCGCCTCGGCCGATCCCTCCGGGGGACGGACGCGGGCGACGACTGCTTCGAGGATCTCGTGGACGCCCTCGCCCGTGCGCGCACTCGCGTGGAGCACTTCCTCCTCGCTGAAGCCGAACATCTCGTGCAGCTGGCCGAGGGCGAACGAGCGCTCGACATTCTTGATGTCGATCTTGTTGACGACCGGGATGATGTCTAGGTCGCTGTCGATCGCGAGGTAGGCGTTGGCGACGGTCTGCGCCTCGACGCCCTGCGAGGCATCCACCAGCAGCAGCGCGCCCTCGCAGGCCTTCAGGCTGCGGGAGACCTCGTAGCTGAAGTCCACGTGCCCGGGAGTGTCAATGAGGTTGAGGTGATACGTCTGCCCGTCATCGGCCTGGTACTGCAGATGCACCGCGCTGGCCTTGATGGTGATCCCGCGCTCGCGCTCCAGGTCCATCGAGTCCAGGACCTGATCGACGGCCTCGCGGTCAGTGATCGCCCCGCAGACCTCCAGGATGCGGTCGGCCAGCGTGGACTTGCCGTGGTCGATGTGCGCCACGATGCAGAAGTTGCGAACGAGGGCGTGGTCCATGTCAGCGATGCGGGCGCCATGAATGGCGCCCCTACATGATTGGGCGCGATGAATCGCGCCCCTACATCACCAACGAGCGCCGATTGCCGGCATGTAGGGGCACGATTCAGATTGTGTT
>VGFC01000528.1 GCA_016869045.1 Armatimonadota bacterium | reverse complement strand
CGATCTCTTCCTGGAGGCGAAGGCGGACCTGGCCGGGATCGCGGAGGACGTCTGCGACGAGGCAGGTCTCATCGAGCCGATGCCGATCCTCGGTGCGCTGGTCTGCGCCTCGCCCGTGGATGCGGCGCTGCACGATGCCTTTGGCAAAGTGAACGGCGTCTCGTCGTACGACACATATGGCCCGGAGTTCATGGCGCACGACCTGAGCCACTACCTCGGCCCGGAGTTCGCGGGGAAGTACCTGCGCGATTACCTGAAGCCCGCCTTCGAGCCCTCGATGCCGGTCTTCCATCTCGTCGGCGGCATGGACAAGCTCACGCGCGGTGAGGTCACCGACAGCGATCCGAAGGACGGGCTGCCGGTCAGCCTGGAGGAGTGGATCGAGCGTGACGGGCTGGTCTGCTTCAAGGTCAAGCTGCGCGGCACGGACATCGAGTGGGATGTGCAGCGGACCGCCGAGGTCGCGGACGTGGTTGCGCACACCCATTCGAAGCTCGGAATCACGAGCGGCTTCTGGTTGTCCACCGACTCCAACGAGCTGAACGAGAGCCCCGAGACGGTGGTCGAGTACTTGCGGGAGCTTGCTGCCACGTCGCCTCTCGCCTACCGCTCGCTCCTTTACGTCGAGCAGCCCACCGAGCGCGACCTCAGCGCGCACTGCTTCGACATGCGCCCGGTCGCCGCGTTAAAGCCCGTGCTCGCCGACGAGGGTGTTACCGACATCGAGAAGCTGAAGCTCGCGAAGGAACTCGGCTGGTCGGGCGTCGGCCTGAAGGTCTGCAAGTGTCACTCCTCCTCGCTGCTGTACGTCGCGTGGGCGAAGGAGAACGGCATGCTCCTGAGCGTGCAGGACCTCACGAATCCCGGCCTCAGCCTCGTGCACTCGGCCGGCTTCGCCTCCCGCATCGACACGATGATGGGCTTCGAGTACAACTCCCGCCAGTACCTCCCGCGCTCCGCCCCCGACGTCCGTGAGAAGCACGGTCCGCTCTTCACCGTCAAGAGCGGACGGGTGAGTACCGAGACAATCGGGCGCGAGGGGCTGGGGTACTGAGCGCAGCGGTTCGGAGGTGCTGGATGACTGGCCGCTTCCCGGTTCTCATCAGTGCGCTATCGTTGACCGCCTGGGTCTGCGCCCAGACGCAGCCCGTGCTTCACCTGGACTTCGAGCAGGGCCTGGATGGGGTCGGCCCGGCGGGGCCGATCAAGGCGACGGTCGTCGGCAGTCCGAAGCTCGTACCCGGCAAGGTGGGGCAGGGGGTGCAGGTTGGTCCGGGGTTCGGCAGGCTCGACTTCCCGACGGCGGGTCTGCTGAACCGCGACGCTGGCACGGCGGAGATGTGGATGTGCCCGGTTGACTGGGAGTCCGCCGACGGCAAGTTCCACGTCTTCTTCGAGTGCCGCGGCAGCGGTGCGCTGTACCTCTACGAGTACTGGACGACCGATAGCCTGCTGATGCTCACGTGCCCCGAGACCGAGGGGCCCTACGCGAGCAGCGCGGCCCCGACGGCCTTCAAGCCCGGCGAGTGGCATCACATCGCGGGCACATGGTCGCCACGAGGGGTGCAGGCCTACCTGGACGGCAAGCCCGCCGGCGCGCTCCCGGTGAGCGGCAGCCTGCCCCGCGAACTGGGGGCGATGCTGCAGGTCGGCGACGAGCCGTGGCAGTTCCCTCGGACAAGCAGCTCCCTGCTCGACGAGGTCCGCATCTACGACCGGGCCCTCACGCCGGAGCACATCGCCGCCCACTTCCGGGGCGACTATGCCTTCACCAAGCCTCTGAGCGCCGCTGGAACCTCGCTCACCTTCGACGTGGATCCGCTCACCGGTCGCATCGAGGCAACGGTTGACATCGGCGGCGCAGACGTGTCCGACCAGGACCTCCAGGCGCGGGTCGGTGTGGTTCCCGAGGGACAGACCCTTCCGGGGGATACGCCGCCCGTCGCGTTCGTGGCCGGCCTGGCTCACCAGACGTTGACGCTGCCCTCTCGTGATCCGGGCACCTACGAGATCGTCGCCTCCGTGACGGCCCAACAGGGCCTCGCCTTTGAGGTGCGCTCCAAGCTGGTCGTCCCTTCCACGCAATGGCTGGGCAATGGCCTGGGCCTGGAGGACAAGGTGCTTCCGCCGTGGACGCCGGTGGAGACCGACGGCACCGACGTGAGCTGCTGGGGCCGCACGTACCGCTTCGCCGGCTTGCTGCCGACGCAGGTGATGAGCGCCGGAGCTGAGGTGCTGTCCCGCCCTACCGGCCTGAGCCTCAGGAGCGGCGATCAGACCGCCGTCTGGCGTGACCAGCAGGCGCGACTGCTGGCCTCTTCGCCGACGCGGGCCGAGCTGGAGACCGTGGGCGTGGCGGCTCTGGGAGACGCGGCGACCCGGTTCCGCACGAGCGT
The DNA here is from genome assembly GCA_016869045.1 of Armatimonadota bacterium. GTDB lineage: Bacteria > Armatimonadota > Zipacnadia > Zipacnadales > VGFC01 > VGFC01. The sequence continues at coordinate 1,566 of VGFC01000528.1, read as the reverse complement.
CCAGGCGGAGTACGACGGCTTCGTGCTGATCGAGCTGACGTGCGACGACCCGGCGAACCTCCCGGCGGAGGAGATGAGCCTGGAGATACCGGTCAAGGCGCGGAATGCTCTCTACCGCCACCGGTACGCCGCCAGCTGGATTCCCACCTCAGGGAATGTGCCCGAGGGCGCTGGTGTGGTGGACAAGTCCGCCTGGATTCCCTTCGCGTGGTTGGGGGACAACGACCGGGGCCTGTTCTGGTGCGTGGAGTCAGACCAAGGCTGGCCGAACGGGAGAGCCGAGAACGCCCTCGAAATCGTGCGCCAGGGCGACGAGATCGTGATGCGGCTGAACCTGCTGGCGAAGGGTCAGCGGCTACCGGCGGACTGGAAGCTCGTGCTCGGCCTGCAGGCCACGCCGGTCAAGCCGATCCCGAAGGACTGGCGCAAGTGGCGCATGAGCAGCGCGCTCGGCGGGCAGCAGGCGATGACCCGCCAGAACGTGCACATCGTCTGGCCCCAGGCCAACAGCGAAGACTCCCTGGCCGCCTTCGGCTACCCCGAGGCGCGCAACCCTCAGCGGTTCGCGGAGCAGATCAGCAAGCTGCACGCGCAGGGCCTCAAGGCCGTCCCGTACCTCTGCCTGACCTACATCCGCGAGGACATCCCCGAGTGGCAGTTCTACAAGTCGCTCTGGGCCATGGGGTCCGTTGACCCGAGCATCCCCGAGGCGGGCTGGAAGCACACCTTCGCCATGGCCTCGCCCAACGGACCGGGCTATGGGGACTTCATCATGGCGAAGACCAAGGCGTTCCTCGAGCAGTACGGGATCGATGGGGCCTACCATGACCAGACCCACCCGTACATGTCGTCCGCAGTCGCGGCAGGCGTCGGCTATGAGCGCGGCGGCCGCGCGTACACCGGGACGCCCATCCTGGGCTACCGGGCGCTCTATCGGCGCGACTACGCCGTCATCAAGAGCCTCCCGCGCGAGACCTTCACCCAGGCCCACATGTCCGGCAAGGTCACGATCCCCATCCTGGCCTACGACGACTCGTACCTGGATGGCGAGCACTTCCGCGATGTCGTGAAGGACAGCTACCTCGATGTGATGACCCTCGACAGCTTCCGGTGCGAGTACATGGGGCGGCAGTGGGGCCTCATGCCCTTCTTCCTGCCCGAGTTCCGCGCGCCCTGGATCGACCAGGTCGAGCCAACCCGCGGCCTGATGGCCCTGCTCCTCATTCACGACACAGGCATCTGGCCGATCTGGTGCAACGCGAAGGTCGTGGACGAGGCCTACCGGGCGATGGACGCCTTCGGGTTCGTGGACGCCGAGTTCCTGCCCTACTTCGGCGAGCAGCCTCCGGCAGCCACCGACCTGCCGGACGTGTACATCAGCGCGTACCGCCGCACTGACGGCCAGGCCCTCCTGGTCATCGCCAACCTCGGCCGAGAGGAGCGCACCGGCCCGGTGCGCCTCGACCTTAGGCGCCTCGCCGTGCCGGCGACCCGCGTGTGCACCTGGCCCGACGAGCAACCCCTAGCGCTGACCGACAACACGCTTCAGGTCACAGTGCCGGGGCT
>VGFC01000527.1 GCA_016869045.1 Armatimonadota bacterium | reverse complement strand
GCTGTCCTTTGCGAACTGGACGGACGTGATTCTGATCCGCGACGCGAAGGGCGCCATCCCGTGGGGAACGTACCGGCTGGCGGAGGACCGCATCAGGCAGACGACGACGCTGTCGGGGAGAGGAACGCTGGAGCTGGAGGTGCTGAGCGCGTCTCGCTGGCAGGTCATCCTACGGAAGCTCCTCTACAACTACCCGGCGGGGCTGACGTTCATCCCGTTCGGCAAGTACCTGCTGAACACGCTGCTGATCTGTGCGCTGGTGGTGTTAGGGACGCTGATCTCGTGCTCGCTGGTCGCGTACGGGCTGGCGCGAATCCGGTGGCGCGGGCGGAACGCGCTGTTCTACGGGATCATCGCCACGATGATGCTGCCCTTCCAGGTGACGATGGTGCCGCTCTTCGTGGTGTTCGCGCGGCTGGGGTGGGTGGATACGTTCCTGCCACTCATCGTGCCCGCGTTCTTCGGGAACGCGTTCTTCATCTTCCTGCTGCGCCAGTTCTTCTTCACCATCCCCGACGAACTCGCCGACGCGGCGCGGATCGACGGCTGCCGCGAGTGGGACATCTACTGGCGCGTCGTGCTGCCGCTGGCGAAGCCCGCGTTGGCGACGGTGGGCCTGTTCGCGTTCATGGGTACCTGGAACGACTACGTCGGCCCGCTGATCTACCTCTCCGATGCGAGCAAGTACACGCTGTCGCTGGGGCTCGCGACCTTCTCCAGCCAGTACGGCTCCTACCCGGGGATGCTGATGGCCGTCACCGCCGTGATGACCGTTCCCATCATCGTGCTGTTCTTCCTCGCGCAGAGGACGTTCATCCAGGGGATCACGCTGACGGGGATCAAAGGTTAGGCGATACTATGCACGCCTGCCAACAGACCGCAAGGAGCACTGCCGATGCGCACGTTCGCGACCGCTGCCCTCCTGATCTCTGCGTTCATTCTGGCGGGCGTATACCCGCCCACAGCCGTCACTGTGGCTGCTGACGAGGAGGCGTTCTGGCCGCAGTTCCACGGGCCCTTGCGCGACAACATCTCGCAGGAGACGGGCTTGCTGAAGTGGTGGCCGGTGGGAGGGCCCAAGCTCCTGTGGACTGCCCGGGGGCTCGGGCATGGCTTCTCGACCGTCTCCATCGCAGACGGGCGAATCCTCACGGCCGGCGACATCAACGGCAGGACGGTGGTCACCGCGCTGGACATGGAGGGCACGGTGCTCTGGCAGGCCGAGAACGGGCAGGCGTGGACGGGGGATCGCCCCGGCAGTCGAGGCACACCGACGATCGACGGGGAGTTCGTGTACCACGAGAGCCCCCACGGCGACGTCGTCTGCCTGCGGGCGGCGACGGGCGAGAGAGTGTGGGGGCTGAACATCCTGCAGGAGTTCCACAGCCAGAACATCATGTGGGGGCTCTCCGAGTCGCTCCTGATCGACGGCGATCACGTCATCTGCAGCCCGGGCGGACCGGAGGCCAGCGCCGTCGCCCTGGACAAGCGGACAGGGGCCGTTGTGTGGAAGGCTCCGAGCACGGGCGACCTCGCCGGTTACGCATCGCCGGTGCTGGCCGAGCATGATGGACTGCGGATGGTCCTCACCCTGACGCTGAAGGCCGTCATCGGCGTGAATGCCGATACGGGCGACCTGCTGTTCCGCGTTCAGCATGTGTCGTACGCCGACGAGAACATCCTCGCCCCCATCTACCATGAGGGGCACCTCATCGTCACCAGCCTGGCGGTCGGCACCATCAAGTGGAAGCTGGACGTGGTGGACGGCAAGGTCTCGCTCACCGAAGTCTGGCGATCCAAGGAGCTGGACCACCACCACGGTGGCGCCGTGCTCGTCGGCGGCCACCTGTACGGGAGCGGCGCAGCCTTCAACCAGGGGAAGTGGGTCTGCCTGGATGTGGCCACGGGGAAGCGCACGTATGCCGAGGTCGGCGTCGGAAAGGGCTGCCTGACCTACGCGGACGGGATGCTCTACACCCTGAGCGAGAGCGGCACCATGGGGCTCGTCCCGGCGATTCCAGCGGAACACAAGGTGGTCAGCCGGTTCTACGTCCCCGCCGGGGTCGAAGGCCCGACCTGGGCCCACCCGGTGGTGTGTGGGGGGCGCCTGTACCTGCGCCACGGCGAGTTCCTCTACGCCTACGACATCCGAGGCGAGACACCGGCGGCCGGACAGTAGCCTAAGCCGTCCGCCGGCCCGAGTCACCCGTGCTGATCCACGACCCTACAGGGATCAGGGGTTAGCTGTCTCAGGCACTGTCGGGAGCGACGAGCCCGGCGGCACGTAGGCGCGGACGCCACGGACGAACATGTCGTACGGCTTCTTGGCCCCGTGGGTCTGGTTGCTGATGATGAGGTAGAAGTGCTGCTTCGCCGCGACCTCGGGCACGTACGGCGCCCCGGCGCTCATCTGCTCCTGACCGTCCACCCACCACGTCACCTGCTGCTGCTTCGGGTCGTAGCTGCCGCCGAAGATGTGCCACTGGCTGCGGTCAAGCGGCGTCTGCGAGACGTTGTTCGGGTTCTGCACGTGCTCCGGGTAGCCGTGTTCCTTGGTCCAGACCCCGCAGGTACTATGAACCGTGCCCGTCAGGCCCGGGCCAAAGCCGCCCTCGTCGATGTCGAGCTCCATGAACCGTTCATAGCCTGGCGGATCGCCCTCGTAGTGGTCTTCCTGGCGGGCATTGTGCTCGGCGGGCATCAGCCACACGGCGGGCCAGTGATCGGGGTCGTTGTCAGAGAGCCGCACCTCGAACTCGACGTAGAAGCCGTCAGGGCCCGGCAGCAGGGGGAGCTTGGCGCCGGAGAAGTCGCGCGAGGTGCTGACCAGGTCCCCTTCGAGGGAGAGCACCAGAACCCCGTCCTGGGTTCGGTAGTGGTCGAGGGACGGGCCCTCACCCGCCCACCACTGGCCACTGAACCACTTGTAGTCGCCGTTCTTGCCCGGCGCGATGTCGGCGGCGGTGGGATGCTCGTCAAGGATGCACTTGGTGTAGCCCAACGCCGCCGCGCCGGGCGGCACGGGCGTCGCCTGCTGGACCGGAACGCCGGACGTCACACTGACCGCCGGCAACAGCGCGAACAGAGCGTGGTGCATTGGTGCGCTCCTCCCTCCCGGAGTTGCCTTTGGTGCCTCGCCGCGGCGGTACGGCAGGCCCTCGTGTGTTCGGTGCGCCGCGGGCGGACGGTTGTCCTTCTCCTGGCGCTGCTGGCTCGCGCAGGTACCTCGGTGGCTGAGCAGGAAGACGAGGATCGCGGAGAGGGATCACGGCCTCCGAAGGGGGCGACGGGTGATGTCGAACGACTGGCTGCGGACGGACCTGTGGCGGGCACACGTGTCGTGGCTCTCGCCGCCATGGGTGCGCGAGACGGAGGAAGGGCGGCGCGACTTCGACGCCGGGCGCTGGCTGGACGTGATGGAGGCGGGCCAGTACCGCACGCTCATATCCTACGTCAAGCACCACGACGGCTTCTGCGCCTACCCATCCCGGTTCTCGAAGGCGCAGCCCGAGCGGGACTTCGTGGGGGAGTGCGTGGCCGAGGCGCGGCGGCGCGACGTGCGCTTCGTGTGCTACTACTCGTCCTTCATCGACGAGGTCACGGGAAACGAGCACCCCGACTGGCGGGTGCTCGGACGGGACGGCACGCCGGCGCAGGTCTGGTCGTCGGCGCAGTGGCCGGGCGCGTACTGCTGCCTGAACAACCCGGGCTTCCGGGAGCTGGTGCTGGGTCAACTCACGGAACTGCGGGACCGCTACCAGCCCGACGGCTTCTGGATGGATGTCTTTGAGCCCATGGCGGGGGACAACTGCCTCTGCCCCAGTTGCCGGCAGAAGTACAGCGATGAGACCGGCGGCGACCTGCTCGAGACGCAGGGCGATGCGTGGTACCAGTCCTGCGTCGTTGATCTGATGCGAGAGATCCGCGCGATCGCCGATGGCAGCGAGCGACCGTGCATCGTCACCGCCA
>VGFC01000526.1 GCA_016869045.1 Armatimonadota bacterium | reverse complement strand
CGACCATCGCCCTGCTACGCTGCATCGGCGCCTCCAATATCGCCGCCGCCCTTCGCACTCACGGCGGCCACCCACACCGCGCTTTGGCGCTCGTGACCGCACCCGGCGGGACTATGCAATGACCCTGGGCCCCGACTGGGGCCCCTTGCGGTTCCGAATCGAGGTCGCGAACCGCAGCGACCGGGACCTGGAGCAGGTCATCTTCCCCTTACTGCGCGTGAAGCGACCCCTCGGCGAGTCGTCCGACGATGACGAGCTGTTCGTGCCGGGCGGCGACGGCTACGTGGCCAGGCCGGAGGCCATGGAGCGCCAGAGGTGGCAACGCCGCAGCTATCCAGGCACTGCGTCAATGCAGTTCAGCGCCTACTACGACGACCGCTGCGGCCTCGGCGTCAGGTGCGAGGATGCGGAGGGCGAGCCGAAGCTCCTGGGCGGCTCCGTCGGCGACGACTTCGTGGATCTCTCCGTCTGGTTCCGGCGGCCCTCGGTCCGCCAGAGCACGTACCGGAGCCCTTGGGTCTCGGTTGGCCACACGCAGGGCTCCTGGACGGGCGCAGCCGAGGACTACCGCTGGTGGGCGCGCGAGCAGTGGTGGGCGAAGGCCAAGCGGGGAGACGAAGCGACTCCGAAGTGGCTACGAGACTCGCCGCTGGTCCTGAGCGCGGACTTCCGGCCCTTGGGCAACGGGCGGATGTTCGTGCCGCTGGAGCGGGTCACGGAGCTCGCGCGGCAGTGGCAGAGCGCGCTCGGGGCGGACAACATCCTGGTGGAGTGGCGCAACTGGGAGCACGAGGGCTACTACACTTCCCCGTTCTACTTCCCGCTCTACCCGTCGCCGGAGAAGGTGGCGGAGGTACTGGGTGATCTGCGCCGCGCGGGCTACCACTCCCAGGCGATGGTGGCCGGCCTGAAGTGGATGGTCTCCCGCGAGGCGTTCCACACGCCGCACTACAACGTGCTCGCCTACGACGGTCGGCAGGCCTTCGAGGAGCAGGGCAAGAGCGCGTGCGTCGTGGGCCGCGACGGGCAGGTGTTGGTGGACAAGGCGTACTTCACGTGGGATGGCGACCACGCGTACATGTGCCCGGCCACGGAGTTCACCAGGGAGCACTTCCGCAACGCGGCGCGCGTCCTCGCGCAGGCGGGGTTCGACCTGTTCGAGTTCGATCAGATGAACGGCGGCTCATGCCCGCCCTGCTACAGCACGCAGCACGGGCATCCGCCCGGTGAGGGGACGTGGACGCGGAAGGCGATCGCCGAGCTGATGCGAATCACCCGCGAGGAGGGGCGGCGCCACAACCCGGACTTCGCGATCTCGATGGAGGACCCGGGCGAGTTGTACCTGCCCCGTCTCGATACTCACATCAGCCGGGCGAATGACGTGATCGGTTGGCCAGCGGTCGGGCCGGGGTCGGAGGTCGTGCCGGCGTTTGCCTACGTGTACGGCGACCTAGTTCCGAGCACCAACGTGGACATCCAGCACACCTGCCGCCCGGATGACCTCGTCCTGTTGCGCACGGCTCGCGAGTTCATCTTCGGCGCGGGCCTTTCCACGCAGCTGACGCCGTGGCAGGTGCTCGCGGACTACGGAGAGGACAACCTCTTCCCCACGCCGGAGAAGATGGACAAGGACCAACTGACGCTGCTGCGCAACTGCGTGCGCACCCACGATGGCCCGCTGCGCCCGTACCTCAACAGCGGACGGATGCTCGTGGCGAGGCTGCGGGGCATTCCCACTGTGACGATGAAGACACAGCACCAGACCGGCACGAAGAGCGAGGAGGCCACCATCACGAGCCCGGCGGTGCTGCGCAGCGCGTGGGCCCTCCCGTGGCGGGGGGCTCATGTGTTCGTGAACCCGACGACGCGCTCGATCGAGGTGACGGAGGAGCTCTTCTACAAGGCGACGCGGTTCTACCTGAACGGAGAGCCTACGGAGCCGTTCGCGCCCCACCGGTTCACCATTCCACCACTCAGCACCATGATGGCTGAGCAGATCCACAAGCAGGCGCCGTGGCCCCTCGGGGAGAGGTTCGAGGTCCATGAGCGCGAGACCGAGTGAACCCATGAGCAGGTGGCTCGGGTCGTGGCGGCCGAGCGTGCTACAGCGGCTTTCGGACGCCACGCGCGACCTCGCGGCGCGCGCGCTGTCCGGCGAGCATGGCCGCAGCATGAGGGAGGCGGAGTTCGCTCTGGACGAAGCGGCGGTCGCGGGCCTCGGCCCCAACATGCGCTATGCGATGGCCTGCCGGCTCGTGGCTGAGCAGGCGCCGCTGCGGGTTCTGCCGGGCGAGAGGATGGTCGGCTCGGCGACGCTGCTGGAGGCGCCACGACACCAGGCGCCGCTCACGGGTCTGAGCAGCACGAGCCACACGACGCTCGGGTTCCACCGCGTGCTGCAGGTCGGTTACCGGGGCCTGCGCGAGCAGGTCGAGGAGCGGATCGCGCGAGGCGATCTCGACGAGAAGGGCCTCGATCTCCTGAACGCGATGCGCCTGTGCCTGGAGGCGGAGACGATCTGGCACCAGCGGCACCTGGAGCTACTTGACGAGCTTATCGCAACCTCAGCGGGCGAGGAGCAGGCCGGTTACCGACGAGTGCGCGAGGCGCTGGCGCGGGTGCCCGAGGAGCCGCCGACCACGTTCCGCGAGGCGGTGCAGTCGCTCTGGTTCGCGTACGCCTTCCAACGGCTGATGGGCAACTGGTCCGGCATCGGGCGCGTCGACGAGATGCTCGGGCCATACCTGCAGTGGGACCTCGCCGAGGCCCGGATCAGCCTCGACGAGGCGCGGGAGCTGATCGCGCACTTCTGGATCAAGGGCTGTGAGTGGATCGGCGCCCTGGATATCCCCTCCGGCGATGCACAGCACTATCAGAACATCGTCCTCGGCGGCGTCAACGCGCAGGGCGAGGACGTCACGAACGAGGTCACGTACCTCATCCTCGATGTCGTCGAAGAGCTACACATCAGCGACTTCCCCATCGCCGTGCGAGTGAACTCACGCACGCCCGATAGGCTCCTGCGGCGCATCGCTGAGGTGCAGCGGCATGGCGGCGGGATCGTCTCGATCTACAACGAGGATGTGGTGATCGAGGGGCTCGTGAGGTTCGGGTATCCGCTTGAGGAGGCGCGCGCGTTCGCGAACGACGGGTGTTGGGAGGTCCTCATCCCCGGGCGGACGACGTTCGGCTACATGCCCTTCGATGCGCTCGGGCTGCTGCATGAGGCTCTCGGCCTGCAGGACACGAATCAGCCCCCGCCGGACTTCACGACCTTCGAGGACCTCTACGCCGCATACCTCGCGCGCCTGAGCAAGCACATCGACTGGCACAACGAGGTCGCCGATACGTGGTGTGACAACGGCCATCCAGCGCCGCTCGTCTCGCTGCTCGTCGAGGACTGCATTGCGCGTGGACGCGGGTACTACGACCGCGGCTCGCGGCACTACGCCCTCGCGCCTCACGCGGGAGGGCTCGCGAATGTCGCCAACAGCCTGTTGGCGATCAAGAGGTTGGTGTACGACGACATGGACAGGCAGGAATGCCTGTCCTCCAGCACGAGCCCAAGGGGGAAGGAGGACAGGCATTCTTGCCTGTCCACGCTCCCCGAGCTCGTGGAGGTTCTGCGCTCGGACTGGGAGGACCAGGAGCCGCTGCGGCATTACATCCGTAGCCGCATTCCGTGCTACGGGAACGATGACGACGACGCGGACGGGATGCTGCGGCGCGTGTTCGACGACTACACGGAGCTGGTCGGACGTGTGCAGGAGCGCAACGGCGTCAAGCGGCCGTGCGGGATCAGCACCTTCGGGCGGGAGATCGAGTGGGCGGCGCCGCGTGGCTCGCGCAAGGCCTCGCCGGACGGGCACAGGCTCGGCGCGGTGCTGGCGACGAACTTCTCGCCCTCGCCGGGCACGGACACCGAGGGCCCGACCGCGGCGGTGAAGTCCTACTGCAAGATGGACTTCACG
>VGFC01000525.1 GCA_016869045.1 Armatimonadota bacterium | reverse complement strand
GCGTCCTCCACAGCCTTCGCCTCAGGCGTTCGCCAGGTGCAGCAGGAGCGCACAGAGGCCGTCCGGGCCGACCAGTACCGTGCCCACGTCCTCGCGCTCCTCGATGACGCATACGCGTCCCAGCGAACCCGCCTCCCGCCCCGCAACCGGCGGATCGACGGTCAGCCCCACCTCCCGCAGTGCCTCCTGGATCTGCCCGCCGGGGCCGATCGCCAGCACCGCGCCCTCGGTTGGCACGACCGCGACCTTGCGCTCCTTGAGTTCACGGACAACCAGACGCTCCGCAAGCCGCATCTCGCTGTCTCCTTTGCCGCAGACTGCACTGCATGGCCCGGCGCAAACCCTATTCGAGGGCCCCAACGCGCCCTCCTCCAAGGTCGGCGCCCTCGCTATCGATCGGCCAACTCCCCCAGACGCTGCATCACCTTCCGCATCGCCGCCGCAGTTTCGGCCAGCGACTCCCGCGTCACGTCGATGAACGCCGGCAGGGAAACCAGGCGTTGGTTGAGGTCCTCGGCCACGGGCAGGCTGGGGCGTGCCGGTACTTCGGAGCGGGTGGGATCGTAGAAGCAACCACCCAGCGTGCGCCGGTCCACAGTGGTGAACAGAGGCGCCGCGTGCAGGAGCCCGTAGGTGAAGTTCAGGTCCGAGTAACGGTCAGCCGTCACCGACGCGCCCTCGGCCTGCATCGCCTCAACGATGCGCTCGCGACTCGCCACCTGCACAGCCTCCCGCGTCAGCCTGAACTTCAGCTCCAGATAACCCGCGCGGGTCGCGCCGGGCAGAGCATCGATGACCTCAAGCCCCGGGCAGTCGCGCAGTTGGTCATTGAGGAACTCGTAGTTCGCCGTGCGCTTCGCATTGAGTTCCGGCAAGCGCTTGAGGCCCACGTTCGCCATCGCGATGGCCCACGGATGGGCCCGGTACTTGGCCCCGAGACTCATGTCGCCGATCTCGTTGACCACCTCGACCGCGCCCAGACGCGGGCGCCCGAAGTGCCCGAGCAGGATCATGCGGTCGTAGAGCGCCGGGTCGTCGGTGACGGCCACCCCCGCCTCACCGCCGCTCACCGCCTTGCCGCCCTGCATGCTGAAGCAACCCACCTTGCCGAAGCTGCCGACCGGCCTGCCTTTCCACAAGGCTCCGTGAGCATGACTGGCGTCCTCGATGAGCGCCAAGTTGTGCCGCTCAGCGATGGCGCAGAGGCGGTCCATGTCGCACACATTGCCGAAGACGTGCACCACGCACAGGGCCTTGGTTCGCTCCGTGATACGGCGCTCCACGTCGTCGGGGTCGATGGTCAGGGACTCGGGGCGGATGTCGCAGAAGATCGGCGTGGCGGCACAGTGGATGATCGGCGTCGCCGAGGCGTGCCAGGTGTACGCCGGACACAGCACCTCATCTCCGGGCCCTACACCCACGGCGAAGTAGGCGCTGTGCAGCGTCGCCGTGCCGCTGTTCATCGCCAGGGCATAGCGACTGCCGGTCGCCGCTGCGAAAGCGGCCTCGAACTCGCCGATGACGCCCGTAGGCCCGCCGATGCTGACCACGCCTTGGTCGAGTAGCGCGTTGACCGCAGCCTTGACCTCGTCGTTGACCTGGACCCACCGCTCAACCGGTGGGTTGGTCACAGCCGGCGTTCCGCCGAACAGCGCCAGTTCGCTCATGATCGCTCTCCCGTGGATCAGGGCAGCGTTCCTCCGAGATAGTCGATCTCCAGCATCGCCTCGGCGACCATGTCCGCGCTGATCGGCCACGGCAGGCCGAAGCGCGGCTCGGACCCCTCGCCGATCATGCGGCGGCACTCCTCGCGCACCTGCTCCGGCGTGATGTCCGGCAGGTCGAAGTCCGCGAAGGTCGTCGGCAAACCGACGCTGCGCGTGAAGCGGAGTTGCCGCAGGACGCGCTCGCGCTCCCAGCGGAACAGGATCACGTTCACCAGCGCCCCGAAGGCCACGCCCTCCCCGTGGTACAGCTCCTTGCTGCAGCACGAGAAGTTGCCGGGGTGATAGCCGTGGTCATGGCCCACACCGCCGCAGGCGGTGACCGCCATCACGGAGCAGTAGACGACCGCCTCGACGACCTTGTCGAACGCCTCGTTGACGATCCCGCGCTCGGCCGCGCGATGGGCTTCCTCTCCGTACTCCAGGATCGTGTCATAGGTGAGCTTCGCCAGCGCCTGCGAGGCGAGCGTCGGGTAGCAGTTGCTCAGCCCGAGCACGTAGTCCGCGCCCGTCGTCCGGCCCAGCCGCTCCGTCATCTCCCACATCGCGCCGAACGGCAGGCAGTCGCCCATGCCCGAGTTCAGCCAGCGCGGGCCGCCCCGGATGATGACCTCCGTGTCTGCGATCAGCAGATCCGGCCCTCGGTACCACACACTACGCTGCGCATCACCCTCGATGCCGGCGCTGAAGGTCCCCGGTCCATTGGAGGCGGCCAGCGTCGGGCAGGTGATGAGCGGCACATTCAGCGTGCGCGCCACGGCCTTCGCGGCATCGCCCACCCGCCCGGCGCCGACCGCGATGGTCAGGTCCACGCCCTGGTCGCGGCCGACCGCAATCAGCGCATCGACCGCCTCGCGCCGCTTGGTGACATGGCCGCCGCGCTCCTCATGCCACGCCACACCCTTCGCCTCGAGAGCCGCATGGATCGTGGGGGACGTGAGTTCCAGCGCGGTGCTGCCGCCCATCAGGAGGGCCCTGCTGCCCAGCGCCGCCGCGTGATGGCCGATCTCCTGCAGGACCCCGGCCCCGCACACGAACCGCCACGGACCTACGATCGAGCGCTTCATCTCTGCTCCCTTCCCTGACCTCGCACCACGGGCACGCCTTCGCGCACCGATGTGGCGATGTACTCCAGGTCGTCATCCGCCATCAGCGGGTGCAGGCTGAGGCAGAACAGGCGCTCTCCCGTGAGTTCGCTGATCGGCACCTCGCGGCCGTCGTAACCCAGGTGAGCGAGGTAGGGATCGTGCTTGTAGGTCGGGTTGTTCATCACCACGGTCCCGACCCCGCGCTCGTTCTGCAGCCAGTCCATCAGCTGTTGTCGCTTGTCGGTGGCCCAGTCCTTTGGGACCATCACCGTGTAGCCGTAGTAGACGTGAACGTAGCCCTCGGGCTCCGTCGGGAGCGTCAGCTCCTCGATGCCGCTGAGCAGCTCCGTCAGCCTGCGCGCCCGGTCCCGACGCAGGGCGTTCATCTCATCGAGGCGGCGCAGCTGGATTAGCCCCACGACGCCTTGCAGCCGCGTCATGCGGTAGTTCGTGCCCCACATGACCGCCCCGGCCCCGAAGGAGCGGTAGGCGCGGGCGCGGGTCGCGACCTCGTCGTCGTCGGTCGTGATCATGCCGCCCTCGCCGAGGGTCGTCATGTTCTTGCTCGTCTGGAAGGAGAAGATGTTCATCCAGCCCGCCTTGCCTACGCGCGTGCCCTTGTAGCTCGCGCCACACGCCCGCGCGGCATCGCCGATGACCTCCGCCGGGCCGTGTTTCGGATGCGGATGGGCCTCGCAGATCGCCTGCAGGGCGTCCATGTCGGCAGACAGGCCGTTGTTGTGGACGGCCAGGATCGCCCGCGTGCGGTCGGTCATGCGCCTCTCGACATCCGCCGGGTCGATGTTCATCGTCGCGGGATCGATCTCCGCCATGACCAGCTTCCCGCCTTGCCCGACGATGGCCAGGTGCGTGGCGCGGAAGGTGATCGCGGGACTGATGACCTCATCTCCGGGCTGCAGGTCGAGGCACATCATCGCGATGTCCAGGCCCACGCCGCAGGAGTTCAGCGCGATCGCGTGCTTCACCCCGCAGTACTCGGCGAAGGCCGCCTCGAACTGGCCGATCTCCGGCCCGGTGATGGCCCTGCGCCAGTCCATGGAGTCGCGCAAGGAGGCCACAACGGCCTCGACCTCTTCCTCCGTGTACCAGCCGCCCAGCGGCGGCAAGCCGGGGTAGCTGCGGTTAGGTTCGGACATGGTCTCCCACTCCCGTTGCTGAGTCTCGGATGGATACAGGAACAGTGGGGCGGGCATTCTTGCCCGCCAATCGCCCGTGGCG
>VGFC01000524.1 GCA_016869045.1 Armatimonadota bacterium | reverse complement strand
AGATCAGCTTCGCGTTCGGGGCGAGGCGCCTGATGAGCTCGACGTACTCCTTCAGCGCGGCGGCGTAGGCCGGACCCTCCAGGTGGAACCCGTGCAGTCCGTTGTTGAAGTGGACCGCGACGTAGGGGTACTCCTTCAGCACCATCTCCGTGGCCTGCAGCAGGACCGGGTCGTTGATGCTGCGCGAGGTCCCGAGGCGGTCCACGTGGTACTTGCCCTGCAACTCCTGGGTCACCACGGGGCTGTAGCCGCACGAGATCGAGTCGCCGATCAGCAGGACGCGGGGGAGTGCCGGGTCGTTGGCGCAGTCCCACCAGATGTTGAACCACTCGTACTGCTCCTTGACGACGGGATCGGGCATCGCGTTGGCTCCTTGGGCGAGCGCGGTCGAGGCGGCGAACAGGCTGGCAACGAGGGTCAGCATCGCGAGGGTCTCCCCCGAGCGAGACGGCCTACGGCTCTCCGCACGCTTCCCCACCGACCACAGGACCCCCTGCCGTCGCCGGTCGCGAGAGGCCGACGAGGACTTCGGCCTCGCCTCGGGAACTCTCTCGCGGAGAGACCTACTGAGTTCCCTACAGATGCGGAAGCAGTGGGGCGGGCATTCTTGCCCGCCAAGGGGCCCTGGCGGGCAAGAATGCCCGCCCCACTGCTCCAGTGTTTTCGCGAGGCTCAGTAGGCAAGGCAACGACGGCAAATCGCACTCCAACCCTATCACGAGGTTCGTCAATGAAGCTCAAAGCAACCCGACGTGAGTTCCTGAAGAAGACCGCCCTGGCGACCGGGGCGACCTTCGCCGCGCCGTACCTTATCCCCCGTTCCGTCCGTGCGCAGGAGGGCAAGCTCGGCGTCGCGGTGATTGGCGCCGGGGGCATGGGCGGCTACGCGGTCGATCTGGCCCTCCGGGAGCGCTGCGTCGCGCTGTGCGACATCGACGACGGCAAGCTCGCCGAGGCGCTGAAGAAGGCCACCGACCGCGCGCCCGACCTGCCTGCGCCCAAGGCATACGCGGACTTCCGGGTACTGCTCGAGGAATGCGCAAACGACCTCGACGTCGTCCTCATCTCGACCCCGGACCATACCCACGCGCCGGCGGCGATCCGCGCCATCGACCTCGGCAAGCCCGTGTTTGTCCAGAAGCCGATGGCCCACAACATCCGCGAGTGCGCCGTTCTGGCGAAGGCCGCCAAGGACAAGGGCGTGCTGACGCAGATGGGCAACCAGGGGCACTGCAGCGGGACGTTCCGGCGCGCGTGCGAGGAGTTGTGGGCCGGGGCGGTCGGCAACGTCACCGAGACCCACTCCCTCCTCGGCCGCAACTTCGGCGGCACGGGAACCCGCCCGGAGACGAAGCCGGTCCCGCCGGGCGTCCACTGGGACGAGTGGCTCGGGCCCGCTCCCTACCGCGACTACCATGACGGCCTGCACCCCTTCGGCTGGCGCAACTGGCGGGACTTCGGCACCGGCAGCGTCGGCGACATGGCCTGCCATAACGTGGACTGCGTCTTCTTCGGCCTCAAGGTCTACGAGGCCAAGACGTACACCATCGAGTGCCTGAACACCAACGGCGGCAGCGAGGAGATGTGCGCGCAGGACAACGTCGTGCGCTACGACATCCCGGCGCGGGCCGACATGCCTCCGGTGCAGGTCTACGTCTACGACCACGGCGGGCTCAAGTCCGAGGTGATGAAGGAGGCCGAGAAGGAGTTCGGCATCGAGCTGGGCGAGGACACGCTGTACATCGGCGACAAGGGTCACTACCTGACGGGCGGCCACGCCTCATCGGCCAGGATTCTCGACGAAGCGCGGGCCAAGGAGTTCGGGGAGCCCCCGAAGGTGCTGCCCGAGGCACACGGGGGGCCGATCGAGGACCTGTACTTCGGCATCCGCAACGGCACGAGCCCGGTGTCCAACTTCCCCGATTCCGCTACACCGCTTACCGCCTTCGTGCTGTCGGCACTGCTGGCGCAGCGCGCGGGTGTCGGCAAGAAGGTGGAGTGGGATGTGGAGAAGACGGAGTGCACCAACATGCCGGAGCTGAACGAGTACGTGGGCCGCACGTACCGTTCGGGCTGGGAGGTTTGAGGCAACGGCGTTGGGGCTGGCGCTCCGACCTATGAACGACCGATGGAGGCTCGGATCGGGTGGGCATCCCAGACGGAGACAAGACCATCCTGCGTGACCTCGGCAAGCAGATCGCGGAGATCGGCGCCCTGCCCATCCAGAAGGTCCACGCCGAGAACCACGCGCGCATCAGCAACCTGCAGCGCGCTAAGCCGACCATCCTCATCTACCAGGAGCCCTGGAATGAGATGGAGGTGGATGGTGAGCTGCAGCTGAGGTGCGAGGACGGGTTCTGTCGCGGCATCGAGGTGGGGCTGCGCAGGACGCTGTACTCGTGGCGGCACATGCCCGGCGACATGGTCGTCTCCCCGGTCATCAGCCAGTCGCTGTGCATCCGGGACACGGGTTTCGGGATCAGTGAGGACGTGGACATCGCGCGGACCGACGAGACGAGCGACGTGGTCTCGCGCCACTTCCACATCCAGATCAAGGACGAGGCCGATGCGGAGAAGATCAAGTTCCCCGAGGTCTCGCACGACGAGGCGGAGACGCAGCGACAGCTCGAGCTGCGCCAGGAGATCTTCGACGGCGTGCTGCCCGTGCAGATCGCGAAGACCGGCGGCTTCTGGTTCGCGCCGTGGGATGAGCTTGTCCGCTGGACCGGCGTCACCGAGATTCTCATGGACATGGTCTTGCGGCCGGACTACGTGAACCTGCTGATGGACCGCTTCGTGAACGCGTGGCTGCACCGGCTCGATCAGTACGAAGCCCAGGGCCTGCTGTCCGCGCCGACCAGCGAGCTGTGGGGCGTCGGCGCCGCGCAGATCTTCTCGGACGTGTCGCCGGAGATGCACGTCGAGTTTGCGCTCCGGCACGAGGCCCGCTGGTTCGCGCGCTGGGGGCGCAACTACTACGGCTGCTGCGAGCCGCTGGATCACAAGGTGGGCATCCTCCGCGAGCACATCCCGAACCTGAAGAAGATCTCCATGAGCCCCTGGGTGAACTTCGACCGCGCCGTCGAGGCCATGCGCGACGAGTTCATCTTCGCCTGGAAGCCGAACCCGGCGGTCCTCGCCGCCGAGACGTGGGACCCCGAGTACGTGCGCCGCGACATGGAGGAGAAGCTGGCGAAGGCGAATGACTGCATCGTCGAGATCCACATGAAGGACATCAGCACCGTGAGATACCAGCCGCAGCGGCTCTGGGACTGGGCCCGCATCGCGGCGGAGGTCACGGAGCAGTACGCGGGGTGACGGCGACGTCCTGAAACACGAAGAGCACGAAGCCTGCGAAGCGCACGAAGAGGGCCTGTCGCAGAGGTCCTTCGCCTTCTTTGTGTCCTTCGGAGGCTTCGCGTCCTTCGTGTTCTAGCCGTTGCCTCTGCCGGTAAGCACTGGCGTGCTCGGGATCGCGTGCACCCCATGGCAGTCCGTGCACACGGCCTGCTGCAGGATGAGGCGGCCGTTGGGGCGCGTCTTCCCCTTCCACTCAGCAAGGAACGCCTGCACCTTCTCCGGTTGTGTATGCGGGCCGTGGCAGTGCGTGCAGAACGCCGCGACCTGTGCGCGGCCGAAGAGGATATCGGGCTTCGTGCGGCTCGTTTCATCATTCATGTGTTCGAACGAGATGCCGTGACACACCGCGCAGGTCACCCCGTGCTGTAGGTGGACGGTGACGAGTTCCTCCTCGCGGAAGTTCGCGTGGCAGAGAACGCACAGGGAGTTGTCGCTCGGCAGCGTGCCCTGAGAGCCGCGCAGTCCCGCGTGCTTCGCCGCCTCTCTTGCGGTCTGGCGCTTCACCTTGGCGGTGCGCTCCTGCAGGCTCTGGGCGAGCGCGACGGCGCCGGCCGCGAGGAGGGCGACGGCAAGGACGGACGCAACTCGGTGCATGGCAGGATCTCCGGTGCGCGCTCGGGCGGGCGCCATGTTGGTCATGTACGAAATAACCTGACATCATCGGGTCGTTGTAGGGGCAGAGCGTGCTCTGCCCACGCCGTCGGTTCGGGCAACACCTGGGCAGAGCACGCTCTGCCCCTAC
>VGFC01000523.1 GCA_016869045.1 Armatimonadota bacterium | reverse complement strand
GGGGGGCGTTTGCCGATCATCCCTCGCCTCCTCGCGGGTGTGCCAACACCGAAGTTATAGCACACTGCCGCTCGCTTGAGGAGAGGGCGAACCGACTTTTTCAACGCAATCTTCATCGCGCCCAATCGTGTAGGGGCGCCATTCATGGCGCCCGGCCACCCCTTTCATACACGCTCTTACAGACCGGCCGCCTTCCGCAGTCCGTCTGCCTTGTCGGTCCGCTCCCACGTGAAGTCCGGGTCGAGCCGGCCGAAGTGGCCGTAGGCGGCGGTCTTCTTGTAGATGGGACGGCGCAGGTCGAGGGTCTCGATCATGCCCTTGGGCGTCAGGTCGAAGTGCTCCAGGATCAGCGCGGCGATGCGACCGTTGTCGATCTTGTTGGTCTCGAACGTCCAGAGCTGAACCGAGAAGGGGCTGGCGTCCCCGATGGAGTAGGCGACCTGGACGCCGCAGCGCTCGGCGAGACCTGCCGCAACCACGTTCTTCGCGACATGGCGTATCATGTAGGAACCGGAGCGGTCTACCTTGGTCGGGTCTTTGCCGCTGAACGCGCCGCCGCCGTGCCGCGCGGTGCCGCCGTACGTATCGACGATGATCTTGCGACCGGTGAGGCCGGTGTCTCCCTGCGGCCCGCCGATCACGAAGCTCCCGGTGCGGTTCACGAGCACCTCGAGGCCGTTCTCCCTCAACTCCGGCGCGATGACCGGGTTGACCACATGCTCGATCAGGTCGGCGCGGATGTCGTCCTGCTTCATGCCCGACTTGTGCTGGGCCGCGAGCAGGACCTTGGTGACCTCGACCGGCTTCTCATGCTCGTAGCGCACCGTGACCTGGGTCTTGCCGTCCGGGCGCAGATAGGGGAGCGTGTCGGTCTTGCGGACCTCCGCCAGCTTCGCCGCCAGGCGATGGGCCAGCAGGATCGGCATCGGCATGAGTTCGGGCGTCTCGTTCGTCGCATACCCGAACATCATGCCCTGGTCGCCCGCGCCGCCCGTGTCCACGCCCCGCGCGATGTCCGGCGACTGCTCGTCGATGGCGACCATCACCCCCATCGTGTCGCAGTCGAAGCCGTACTTCGCCCGCGTGTAGCCGATCCCCCGCACCGTCTCCCGCGCAAGCTGCGCGACCGGCACGTAGCAGTCGGTCGTCATCTCACCGGCCACGATGCACAGGCCGGTGGTAACCATCGTCTCCACCGCCACGCGGGCGTACGGGTCATGTGTGAGGGCGTGGTCGAGCACGCTGTCTGAGATCTGGTCGCAGATCTTGTCCGGGTGTCCTTCGGTCACGGATTCCGAGGTGAAAAGGTACGAGTCGATCAAGGGAACGCCTCCCGTCCGGTATCGTCATTGGGCGTCGGTCAAGCGACCCCGCCTGACCGTGTCACGCCGACCAGCTTGAGGACCTCTTGCCAGATATGTCGGGCGAGGTCCGTCTTGAGCATCAGCGGCAGCGGCTCCGCTGACCCGTCGCGCCGGATGAGCGTCACGCGATTGGTCTCGACCTCGAAGCCGGAGCCGGGCTCCGTTACATCATTCAGAACAACCAAGTCCAGGCTCTTGGCCTCCAGCTTCCGCCGAGCCCGTTCCACGCCCTCACCCGCTTCGGCCGCGAAGCCCACCACGATCCGGTCGCCCTTCGCACGGCCGACCTCGGCGATGATGTCCGCCGTCGGACGGAGGGCCAGCGTCAGGTCGCCGTCGGCGCGTGCGATCTTGGCGCCGGCGGTCTCGGCCGGGGCGAAATCCGCCACCGCGGCCACGCCGACGAACACGTCGGCCTGCGGCACGCGCTCCGTGACGGCGGCGCGCATCTCCTCAGCCGTGCAGACGCGGACCATCTCCACTCCCGCCGGCGGAGTCAGCTCCGTCGGGCCGGACACCAGACACACCTCCGCACCCGTTTTCGCCGCCGCCTCCGCCATCGCGTAGCCCATCCGTCCCGACGAGGGGTTGCTGATGAACCGCACGGGATCGATGAACTCGCGCGTCGGTCCGGCGGTGATCAGGACCCGCAAGCCCTTCCCCTCGTCGTCGCCGGTGAGAGCCTGAACCGCTGCGCGCACGATCTCGTCCGCGTCGGCCATGCGCCCGACACCAACCGCCCCCGACGCCAGGCGTCCCTCCACCGGGCCGCAGAAGCGGTAGCCCAGGCCCTTCAGCTTCCGCACGTTGCCCTGCACGACGGGGTTCTCCCACATGCGGAAGTTCATGCCGGGCGCGAACAGCGTCGGACAGCCCGCAGCCGAGATGACCGTGGACAGCAGGTCGTCCGCAATGCCCGAGGCCACCTTGCCGATGAGGTTCGCGGTCGCAGGGGCGACGAGGATCAGCTCCGCCCACTCGGTCAGCGCGATGTGCTTGATGTCCTCTCCCTGGGGGTCGTCGAACATCCCCGTGAGGACCGGCGAGCCGCTCAGCGAGCGGAAGACCGTTGGCCGCACGAGTTCTTGCGCGGCGGCCGTCATCACCACGCGGACCTGCGCGCCCTCCTTCTGCAGGCCACGCAGAACGTCGCACGCCTTGTAGGCCGCGATGCTCCCTGTGACACCCAGCACGACCCTCCGCCCCTCGAGCCTCATGTCCGCGTCTCCTCCAGGCCCGCCCTGCCCTCGGCCAGCAACCGATCCCGGATTTCCCCGCAGTCCGTCCGTGACATCCGCTGGCGCTCCGCGACGACGATCGCGGCCAACTCAGTCGCCGACTCGCGGCTGCTCTCGTTCACGATCAGATAGTCGTACCGGCACAGCTCCCCGATCTCGCGGAAGGCGCTACTGACGCGCTTCTGCACCTCGGCGTCGCTCTCGGTGTCCCGGCCGCGCAGCCGCCGCACCAGCTCCGCCCAGGTCGGCGGCGCCACGAACACCAGCACCGCGTCCTTCCACTCCCGCCGGACCTGCTCGGCGCCCTGACAATCGATCTCCAGCACGATGTCCTGCCCTTCGCGCAACGCCGCCCGCACCTGGGCCCTGGAGGTGCCGTAGCACTGGTCCTTATGCACCACGGCCCACTCGAGGAAATCGCCCGCGATCTTCCGCCGCTCGAACTCCTCCGGGGTCACGAAGAAGTAGTCCCTCCCATCCACCTCGCCCTCGCGCGGGGGCCGCGTGGTGTAGGAGATCGACTCCCGCAGCCCCGGGCAGATGGGCATCAGATGACGAATCACCGTCCCTTTCCCCACGCCCGATGGCCCGGAGACAACCAGAACGAGACCCTTCTTCTGCAGAGCTGTCACCCCGCAAAGCGCAGAAAGCGCGGCCGTCGCCTACAGCGGGCGGATTGTACCACAAGGCCGTAGCACGCGCAACACGGGGCTCAAGCGTCACCAGGAAGGCACGGGACCGTATGACGGAGAAGACTGGAGTGGCGGAATGGGACGGACCAGTGTGCGAACACGTGGCGCTCGGACAGGGCCAATAGGAGGATGGCGAAGTCCACTATGGATGACCTCTTCCACGGAGCAGCGTTGCTGACGGACGTGGAGGCCTTGCTGAAGGAGACCAACCCGTGGTGGTTCGGCAAGCCGGGGCCCCGCACGCCGCGTTTCCGGCGGACTGCGTTTGGCGACGTGCTGGGCCAACTGAAGGCGGGCCCGGCCCCGTGCGTCGCCTTGCGGGGCCCGCGCCAAGTCGGCAAGACAACTATCCAGGGGCAGTTGGTGGACCACCTAGTTCGGTCCGAGAAGGTGAAAGCCACCCACATTCTCCGCGTGCAGTTCGATGATCTCGCCCCCATACGCCGGACCCAGATGCCCATTCAGGCCATCACCCGGTGGTTCCAGCGGGCCGTCATGCGGATGACGTTCAACGAGGCCGCGCGCGCAGGCCATACGGCGTATCTGCTGCTGGATGAAGTCCAGAACCTCCGGGACTGGGCACCGCAGATCAAGTCCCTCGTGGACCATCACGATGTGCGGGTGATGGTTACCGGAAGCTCGTCTCTGCGCATCGAGGCCGGCCAGGACAGCCTCGCCGGGAGGGTCCACTATGCCAGCCTCGGGCCACTGAGTCTGCGTGAAATCGCCGAATTGCGCTTCGGTGCGCCCAGCCCCAGTTCCTCCGAGGCGAACGAGGTCGGCCGACTGACTGACCGCGAGTACTGGCAGACACTACGGGAGGAGGCGCGCCAGGAGCACGACCTCCGACACCA
>VGFC01000522.1 GCA_016869045.1 Armatimonadota bacterium | reverse complement strand
AACGGCACCAAAGGCGCTCATTTAGGATGTAGTGGGTGGTTTGGGGCAGCGGAGGCTGTTCCTCTGTCACATTCCCACCCATCGTAACGAGCGTTACGCATGCTGGCAATCAACATTCCTGCCTGTCCTGCGCTCGAAGGCTTGCCACCTCGGACAGGCAGGAATGCCTGTCCTCCAGGACTCACCGTCCCAGTGGAGGGATGACGTTGGCTCAGGGCGGCCCCTGGCGGGGCGTGATCGCGGAGTACGAGGACCTTCTCCCCGTCACCGAGGCGACCCCGCGTCTGACGCTGCTGGAGGGCGGCACGCCGCTCATTCCAAGCGCGCAGATCGGCCCTTCGTTGCCGGGCGACCTCCGCCTCTTCCTCAAGTTCGAGGGCCTCAACCCCACGGGCAGCTTCAAGGACCGCGGGATGGTGGTGGCGGTCGCGAAGGCCATGGAAGCGGGGGCGCGCGCGACCATCTGCGCCTCCACGGGGAACACGTCCGCCTCGGCTGCCGCGTACTCCGCGCGGGCAGGCATCCCGTGCATGGTGCTGATCCCCCACGGGTACATCGCCCTGGGGAAGCTGGCGCAGACGGTGCGCCACGGCGCGAAGGTCGTGCCGATCAAGGGCAACTTCGACGACTGCCTGCGGGTCGTCCGCGACATCGTGGCCCACTACCCGATCGCGCTGCTGAACTCGTTGAACCCGTACCGCATGGATGGGCAGAAGACCGCCGCCTTCGAGGTCTGCGACGCGCTGCGGGGGGCGCCGGACTACCACGCGCTGCCGGTCGGCAACGCGGGGAACGTGACGGCCTACTGGTGGGGGTACTGCCACTACCGCGAGCTGGGCATGATCGACCTGCAGCCACGGATGCTGGGGTTCCAGGCGGAGGGCGCTGCGCCCCTGGTGCGGGGCGAGCCGATCGCGAAGCCCGAGACGCGCGCGACGGCCATCCGCATCGGCAACCCGGCCCGCTGGCGGGATGCGATGCGGGCCATCCGCGAATCGCGCGGTCTTATCACGACCGTCAGCGAGGACGAGATCCGCAGCGCCTACGAGCGCCTCGCGGCCGAGGAGGGCCTGTTCGTAGAGCCAGCCTCCGCGGCGTCGGTCGCGGGCGTGATCCGGCTGGCGGAGAACGGCTTCTTTGGCGAGGAGCCGACAACCGTAGTCTGCACGCTGACGGGCCACGGTCTGAAGGACCCGGACTACGCGCTCGACGCCGCGCCGGACCTGGAACCTTCGCCGCCGGACGCCGAGGCCGTGCTGGAGCGTAGTCTCGGGTCTCACGTCTGCGCGTGATGTCTCTGGTCTCGCGTCTCATGTCTCATGTTGGAGGCGCGTGACGGAGGACCGCGGTGCTGGCGTGGTGTGGAACCTGAGACCTGAGACGCGAGACCTGAGACCCACCTACCCGAGGTGACACGATGCACAGCGCACTCATGCAGACCGACCTGCCCGGCGCAATCTCGCGACGTCAGGGCAAGGTCCGCGACATCTACGACTATGGCGACGGGCTGCTCATCGTTGCCAGCGACCGCATCTCGTGCTTCGATGTGGTGCTGCCGAACGGGATACCGGACAAGGGCAAGATCCTCACCGAAATCTCGCGACACTGGTTCGACCTCACGGCGGACATCCTGCCGAATCACATCATCAGCTGCGAGGTGGCCGACTACCCCGAGCCGGTCCGCCCTTACGCCGACCAGCTTGAGGGGCGCTCGATGTGGGTGCGGAAGGCGGAAGTCATTCCCGTCGAGTGCGTCGTGCGCGGGTATCTCGCCGGGTCGGCGTGGAAGGAGTACTCGCAGCACGGGACGATCAACGAGCACCCGATCGCGAACGGGCTGGTGGAGTCCGCGAAGCTGCCCGAGCCGCTGTTCACACCCTCCACGAAGGAGGAGAGCGGCCACGACGTGCCGATCGACTTTGCGCGCACCGTCGAGATCGTCGGCGAGCCGCTCGCGACCGCGATCCGCGACAAGGCCTTGGAGCTGTACCGCTTCGGCGCCGAGTACGCCGACAGCCGGGGCTTCATCCTGTGTGATACGAAGTTCGAGCTCGGCCTCGCGGACGGCGAGCTGATCCTGGTGGATGAGGTGCTGACGCCGGACTCGTCGCGCTACTGGGACAAGGCGCAGTACGCGCCCGGCAAGCCCCAGGAGGCCTTCGACAAGCAGTACGTGCGCGACTACCTGCTGACCCTCGATTGGGACAAGACCTACCCCGGCCCCGTTTTGCCCGATTACGTCGTTGCCGAGGCGAGACGGATCTACGAGACTGCGAGGGATCGGTTGTTCGGGGAGTAGTGGCTGTGTGCGGGTGTGGCGCAGGCTTCCAGCCTGCGGAACCCCGAACGGCGCGGATCGCAGGCTGGAAGCCTGCGCCACATCCCCCTCTACGGCTCACCATGAAGTGCATCCTCATCCACGTCACCGGCCTGGCGACTGAGCCGATCGACGAGTTGGGCGGGCGGACGCTGCTGGAAGCGTCGCGGACCGACGCGCTCGACGAGTTGGCGCAGCGCGGCTCGTGTGGGACGATCAGGCTGCTGCCGGAGGGCGCCATCGGCGGGGCGGGAGCGGAACTCCTGGGTCTGCTGGGCTATCTGCAGGAGGGGGCTGAGCCGCCGTCGCTGGGGGCGCTGGAGGCCCTCGGGATCGGGGCACCGTTCGGCGCGCGCGACGCGGCATTCCGCGTGAATCTGAGCAGCCTAACGGAGGACGGTCGCATCGCGGACACGTCAGGTGCGGGGATCGCGGTCGAGGATGCTCTGACATTGATGCAGCTCGTAGATGAGAAGCTCTCGACCCGGAGGCTGGGCTTCTACCCGGGCCGGCACTTCGCGCATGTGATGATGTGGACCGACGGCCCGACCGAAGTGCGCTGCGCGCCGGCGCCGCTTGCGCGCGGACAGCAGCTTGAGGGTGCGCTGCCCGAAGGCGAGGGAGATGGGCTGCTGCGGGAGCTGATCTGGGATTCCGTCGAGCTGCTCGACCGGCACCGGATCAACCACCGGCGGCGCGAGGAGGGCCTACTCCCGGTCAACCTGCTGTGGCCATGGGCGCCGGGGCGTCGGCCGGACATGCGGCACTGGGCGCTGAGGACGGGGCTGAAGGCGCACGTGCTGGCCTATAGGCTGGAGGTGCTGGGAGCGGCCAGAGCGGCGGGTATTCCGGCCCGAGAGGCCCTGGGGACACTGGCGGCGTGCCGAGCGGCGCTGCAAGAGAGGGCCGCCGAGAACTCGTTGGCCTGCCTGCACGTGGACATTGGTGCGCACTGCGAGGACCCGGAAGAGCCCGAGCTTCTCCAGCGGGCCTTCGAGGCGTTGGACACCGAGGTGGTCGGCCCGGTGTTGGAGGAAGTGAGAACCTCCGCCGAGGCCGTTCGTCTGATCCTCTTGGGGACGTGGCCAGAGACGACGTGGGCCGAGAAGCCGCCGGCGCTGTGGGGCGCATGGCCGTCGGTGCGCGCGACGGCGGGCATCGACTGCTTCACCGAGGCCGCTCTGCGGGAGCAGGGCCTGCAGATCGCGGAGCCCGAGCGCCTGCTGCACGAGGCGCAAGTGACGGGGTGAGATGGTGGGGCCATCGCGGGGCGTTGTGGGGTATGTAGAGGAGAGCGTGTCGCGCTCCGGCGTGCTGCGGGAGGGCGAGGCCTTGCTGGTGGCGGCGAGCGGCGGTCAGGACTCGGTGGCCCTGCTGCTGGCGCTTGCGGAGCTTCGGGAGTCACTGAACCTCCGGCTGACGGTGGGGCATGTCAACCACGGCCTGCGCGGACCGGAGAGCGATGAGGATGAGCAGTTCGTGCGGGAGCTGGCCGAGGAACTTGGCCTGCGGGCGCTGGTCGCGAGGCCCCAAGTGGAGCGGGCTTCTGAGGAGGGGGCCCGAGAGGCCCGGTTCGCGGCGTTGCGGGAACTGGCGCGAGAGGCGGGCGCGGAGCGGATTGCGCTGGGCCATACGGCGAGTGACCGCGCCGAGACCGTGCTGATGAACGTGCTGCGCGGGAGCGGGCTGGAGGGGCTGGCGGCGATGCCTGCCGTCTCGGGCGACCTGGTGCGCCCGCTGCTGGGCGTGACGCGCGGGCAAACCGCCGCGTACTGCGAGGCGAAGGGCGTCCGGCCGCGTACAGACAGTACGAACCGAGACGAGAGCATCCTGCGCAAC
>VGFC01000521.1 GCA_016869045.1 Armatimonadota bacterium | reverse complement strand
AAGAAGCTGGGGACCGCGCCGGTGCTTGGCGCCATCGGGTTGCTTCTGGGTGCGGCGGCGGGTTTCGTGCAGTTGTTCAAGGTCGTGGATGCGGCTTCGCGGAGGAGCGGGGATCGTGATGGCGAGTGACGCTGGGCTCTTCCGGCGGGTCGCGCTGACCAGCCTGGTCGTGACGGCCATCGTCGCTTGTGCTCTCGCGGCGTACTTCCCGTGGCCTGTGGGCCTCAGCTTCGTCCTGGGCGTCGCAACGGGGCTGGCGTCGCTGGGGACGCTGGATGCCCTGGTGCGAGGATTCGTGACGGTGGATGCCCAGGGACGGCGCAGTAGTCTGCTCGTGCCGGGACTGCTTCAGATCGGGAAGTACGGTCTGATCGCGGCGGCGTTCTACCTCTTGTTCCGCACGGGCGCGGCCAACGGACCGGCCCTGGCGGCGGGAGTCACACTGCCCACGGCAGTGTTGTGCCTGAAGGAGGCTGGGCGGCGCGTGAATCGAAAGCTCGGTGTCGAAGAAGGTCGCGAGGGGAGAACTGGCGAATAGGTCACGGAATTCCCGAATGATAGCCGGGGCCCGTCTGCCATCCGGTCCGGCCGAGTCAGGCGGTGGGCGGCCCGTCCACGATGGGCAATCGCCACACGGAGCAGTGATCCAGCGCAGTGCCAAGCGAGACTCAGACCCACGAAGGCGGCCAGGCGGGGCAAGCAGAGGCCGGTGCGGGAGCGCACGAGGGCAACCTGCTCGCCCACCCGCACCCGACGGTCCTCAACGCCTACCCCATTGCCCTGGAGGCCCTGGCCGGCCGCTGGGACACGCCCCAGGAGCAACAGGCCGGCTTCGCGCAGCGTTTCCAGTTGGCCGGGCAGCGCTACCTGCACGGGCACCTCTCGCCGACGCCCCAGGCCATCGTGAGCTGGGTACCGGTCAACACCGTGGGCGCGTGGGTGATGATCCTGGCGCTGCTCCTGATAGTGAGGCTCGGCACGCGGAGGATGCAGGCGGTGCCGGGACGGCTGCAGAGCATCTGGGAGTGGACGTACCAGACGCTCAACGGCTTCAGCCGGAACATGATCGGGCATAAGCACGGGGCGACATTCACGCCGCTGATCGGCACGTTCTTCCTGTACATCCTGTTCCTGAACCTCGGCGGCCTCGTGCCCGGCTTCATCTCCCCGACCGCGGCGCTGAACACGACGGTCGCGCTGGCGCTGTGCTGCTTCATCGCGGTGCAGTACTTCGGCTTCAGGCACATGGGGCTGGGCTATCTGAAGCACTTCGTGGGTGAGCCGTGGTGGCTGTTCCCGATCAACATCCCGATCCACGTCCTGGGCGAGTTCGCGCGGCCGCTGTCGTTGTCGATCCGCTTGTTCGGCAACATCTTCGGCGAGGACACGGTCATCGCGGCGCTGATCTCGATGGGGGCGATTGCCCTCGGCGCGAGCGGTTACTACCTCCCGGTGCCGGTGCAGTTCCCGATGCTCCTGTTCGGCCTTTTCGGCTCGTTCGTGCAGGCGCTGGTCTTCACGATGCTGGCGGCCTCGTACATCGCGGGCGTCGTGCAGGAACACGAGCACTGAGCGGCAGTGATTGCGGAAGGACTAAGAGCGTGTATGAGAAGGGTGGCCGGGCGCCATGAATGGCGCCCCTACACAATCGGGCGCGATGAATCGCGCCCCTACATCGCAAACGACTGTACGTTGCCGTCATGTAGGGGCACGATTTTGGTCATGTACGAAATAACCTGACATCATCGGGTCGTTGTAGAGGCAGAGCGTGCTCTGCCCACGCCGTCGGTTCGGGCAACACCTGGGCAGAGCACGCTCTGCCCCTACAACGACACCCGCCAAGTTACTATGTGCATGGCCATCATCGTGCCCCAGTGTAGGGGCGTGGTTCATCACGCCCCAGGCCGTGCTTTTCATACACGCTCCAAGGCGACGGCCGAAGGGTCCGTCGACCACCAACTGAGACGGTAAGTGAAGGAGAGTGTGAGACTGATGGACTACCCGGCTGCATTGGCTCTGGCTGTTGGGTTGGGCCTACCGATTGCGGTACTGCTGGCGAGCACGGCTCAGGGACGCGCGGCGGCGGCCGCCGTGGAGAGCATCGCGCGGCAGCCCGAGGCTGCGAGCAACATTCGAGGGGCGCTGCTGCTGGCCTTGGCGCTCATCGAGTCGCTGGTCATCTACTGCCTGCTGATGTTCTTCCTGCTCATGGGGAAGCTCCCGAGCATCATCGAGTACCTGCAGGCCAAGGGCGGCGGGCAGTAGCTCGGAACCCTAGCGAGGGGGTGTGAGCGAGGCGATGGACTTCGGCGCGCTGCTCAAGACGCTGAGTATCTCCCCGCCAGCCCTGCTGGTCAACATGGTGGGGTTCGTTCTGCTCTTCCTGCTGCTCCGGAAGATCTACTTCGGGCCGATTGCGCGCTTCCTCGACGAGCGCGAGCAGGGGATTCGCCAGTCGCTCGACGCCGCCGCGCGCATCCACCAGGAGGCCGAGGCCGAACGGGATCGGCTGCGGGAGGAGCTGGACCGGATCGAGCAGACTGCGCGCGACCGGATTCAGCAGGCCACGCGGGAGGCGGCTCAGGCGCGGGAGGAGATCGTCGCGTCGGCGCGGCAGGAGGCCGAGGCGGTGGTCGCGCGCGGGATGGACCAACTGCGGCGGGAGAAAGAGAAGGCCCTGGTGGAGATCAAGGATCACGCCGCCGACATCGCCGTCGAGGCGTGTGAGGCCATCCTCCGGCGGACGCTGACCGACGACCGGCACCGCGTGCTCGTGGACGAGTTCCTGCGCGACCTGGAGCAGTTCCGTGTGGCGCCGCCACCGCTGTAGGTGGTGGGTGACGGGTGACAGGTGTTACTGCGCTTCGCAGAAACGCGCAGACAGTGGGGCGGGCATTCTTGCCCGCCACGCCCCGCTGGCGGGCAGGAATGCCCGCCCCACTGTTCCCGTATCTACCCGAGACTCAGTAGGCACGGCAAAGGCGACGGCAGCGACGGCGAGGGCAGGAGATGAGGGATCGCAAGGCGGCAATGAGGTATGCGAGGGCGCTGTTCGAGGATGCGCTTGCGCGGAAGGCTGTCGGCGAGGCGGCGGAGGATCTGGCGCTGCTGAACGGCGTCTGGCAGCAAAGCCCCCAGCTGGTGGCGCTGCTGGCCCATCCCCTGGTGGAACTCGAACGCAAGCGGGAGCTGTGCCGCGAGCACCTGGCGCCGCGCGTGCGACCGGAGCACATGCACTTCGTGGACCTGCTGGTGCAGCGGCGCCGCGCGAAGATGCTCCCGGCGATCTACGAGGCGTTCCGAGGCCTGGTTGACGATCACCAGGGGATCGTGCGGGCCGGTGTGTGGTCGGCCGCGCCCCTGACCGAGGACGAGCAGGCCCGGCTGGCGCGGGCGATCGCGGCCGTCTTCGGTGGCACGCCGGTGATGAGCGCCCATGTTCGTCCGGACCTGATCGGCGGGGTTACGGTGCGGGTGAAGGACGCGGTGATAGACGGTTCGGTGCGCACGTCGCTCGACATGCTGGCTGCAGACCTAAGGGCTGTGAGTCTCGACGTCTCCGCCTTCGAGCACGACGCAGGACCCGAGACGCCGTCAACGTCAGACCTGAGACCCGAGACCTGAGACGTGAGGTGAGGCAAGTTGGGTGTTCGGCCGGATGAGATCAGTGCCGTACTGAAGCGTGAACTCGAAGGGTACCGGACGCAGCTCGAGCTGGTGAACGTCGGCACCGTGCTGCAGGTCGGCGACGGCATTGCGCGCTGCTATGGGCTGGCGGGCGCGATGGCCAACGAGTTGATCGAGTTCCCTCCCACGCCCGAGGGTGTGGAAGTGTACGGCATCGCGTTCAACCTCGAGGAGGACAACGTCGGCTGCATCCTCATGGGCCCCGACCAGCACATCGCGGAGGGCGCTGAGGTGAAGACGACGGGCCGCATCGCCAACACGAAGGTCGGCGATGCGCTCTTGGGCCGGGTGGTTACGCCGCTGGCCGAGCCCCTCGACGGGCGAGGGCCTGTCGTCAGCAGCGAGTTCATGCCGCTGGAGGGCCAGGCGCCCGGCGTCATCGAGCGCCAGCCGGTCTGCGAGCCGATGCAGACGGGGCTGAAGGCCATCGACTCGATGTTTCCCATCGGCCGCGGGCAGCGGGAGCTGATCATCG
>VGFC01000520.1 GCA_016869045.1 Armatimonadota bacterium | reverse complement strand
CGCTGCCAGCCGGGGTTCTCGTACCACATGAGGTTGTAGTCGCCGCGCTTCGACCCGATGATGACGTCTGGCAGGCCGTTGCCCGTCAGGTCTGCCAGCAACACGATGTCGTGCTCGGAGCCCGGTGGGTCGGAATCGATGACCTCGTGGCGGAAGCGCAGGGGCATGTCGTCGCCTCCTTGCCGTTCCCCCTCCCCACCGATGTTGCCGTTCCCCCTCTCCGGCACGGAGAGGGGGCAGGGGGTGAGGCACCCCTTCAGCAGGACCCTTCGCCTCTCCTCCCGAACCTGTCGTCATGCTCGCTCAAGCCCTGACCGTTGTTACCATCGCCGGCGACGACTTCCTCGTCAACGGGAAGCCCACGTACGAGGGGCGGATATGGGAGGGCCGTCGCGTCGAAGGCCTGCTGATGAACTCACGGATGGTGCAGGGGATCTTCGATGACGAGAACCCCGAGACGCGCCCTCTGTGGGCCTACCCCGACACGGGCGAGTGGGACCCGGAGCGCAACACGCGGGAGTTCATCGCCGCGATGCCCGCCTGGCGCGAGCACGGGCTGCTGTCGTTCACCATCGACCTGCAGGGCGGCGGACACATCTACAGCAAGCCCTTCCCCTACGATGAGTACGTGAACTCCGCCTACGATCCGCAGGGGAACCTGAAGCCCGCGAGTATGGAGCGGCTGGGGCGAATCCTGCTGCGGGCCGATGAACTGGGCATGGCGCCGATCTTGTCGCTGGCGTACTTCGGCGTGGATCATCGCTACATCGAGAGCCCCGACGCCGCGCGGAAGATGACAGACAACGTGGTCGACTGGCTCACGACGCTCGGCCTGCGCAACGCGCTGATCGAGATCGCGAACGAGCGGATGGGAATCCGGACGAAGACCGGCGAGGTCTCCGCGCTGGAACTCATCCCGCGCATGAGAGCGAAGTGGCAGGCCAACCACCCGGACGGTGAGCCGCTGTACCTCTCGACCTCTCACGGCGGCGGGGGAGCGCTGCCGCCGCCGGAACTCGTGAAGATCGCCGACTTCATCCTGGTGCACGGCAACGGGCAGTCGCCCGAGCGGCATGTCGAGATGATCGAGGCGACGCGCAAGATCATTGCCGAAGTGCGTAACGATCCGGACGCGATCCCCGTCCTTTTCAATGAGGCCGGACCGTGGTGGGAGACGGATCAGATGGACAAGTGGATGCGGGCGATGCAGGAGTGCGTGAGGCGCCACGTCTCGTGGGGTTACTTCACACAGGGGACAGGGAAGATCGAGGACGGCAAGCGCACCGACGAGCCGTATGTCACGGGCTACCAGACGCCGCCGGTGAACTGGGGGATCAACACCGAGGAGAAGCGGCGGTTCTTCGAGGAGCTGAAGGCGATCACACAAGGACACAGGTAGGGGTGCACACCCCTCGGTGGACTCCCACGGCGCACCCTTCGTGTCAGGACTCGTCAGCAAGATCGACCGCCATCAGGCGCGTGCGTATGGGCCTCCCGTCTGGCCCCGTGTCCACGAGGACTGACGCATGCACCCTCCGGTCTAGAGCACGCCGAACGTCGTCGTCCAGGGATGCCCCGTACGCGCACCCCACGTCCGGCTGGTCGTCCACTCGGTCGCGTATTACGACCTTGCGCTTGTCCAGGTCGACTGCCCGGATGCGCCCCTCCATGGTCTCCGGGTGCTCAGTCGGTGCGGCCGCCAGTTTGAGCAGCCGCGAGCGCGTTCCGGCCGAGAAGCGGACGGGGCCGATCCCATCGAGGACCCGGCCTGAGAGGTCTACCGTCTCGAGTGCACTATGCGGTCGGGGGCACAGCTTCGCAGCCTCTGCGCTGACGTAGCTCCAGACGCGCTTGTCAACGGAGAGCTGGCGAGCCTCCGGCGGCTCTGACGCATCAGCCCACCGCAATGCGAGGGCAAGGGCACGAAGCCCCTTGACCACGGCGCCGCGGGTGCTCAGTTCCGGGAACAGCGCGACCTCGGCTGGAATCCGCAGGCGCAACGTCACGCTCCCGCCTCCGACGCTGGCGAGCCCGAAGTCGCAGGCCGAGGACAGCGGGGCCGGCGCCCTCCCAGTCTCCAGGAGCAGATCCAGTTGCCCGCCCACCGCCGTAGCTGCCTTCGAGACTGCCGCACGCCAGTGCTCGGACACCCTGGCCAGCACGCTCACGGGGGGAGGGACGCCTCCCATGGCGCGCCCCTTCATGCGCAATTCCAGGTCCGGCACTAATGCGTCCGAAAGGCCAACATACTGGTCAATCTCGGCGCGGATCCGGGCTATATCGGCGACGTAGCCCTCCGCGAACAACTCGAACCGTTGTGGGTTCTTGTCGTACAGTGCTTCGTGGAGGTCGCGCAAGGCGGCCTCCACCCGCTCAAGTTGGCGCTGAGCGGCGCAGAACTCCTGGTCGTTGCGGATCACGAGATCACCACCCGTACCATGCCCTTTGCCGGGCAGTCGCGTGCTTCTGTCCACTCCTCGATCCACTTGTCCAGTTGGGTCCCATTGACACAGACCTTGAGGTCGATGGCAAACCGTTTGAACGTATACCGCTGGCTCAGCAGCGACTCCGCGGCGGGAGGTATCTCGGCCCCCAGTGCGGCTGGCCCGACCACGAGCAGGGCCACGTCTATGTCGCTCGGCCTGGGCTTCCCAGACACGAAACTGCCGTCAATGATCGCTACCTGGGCCAGGCCCCACTGACGGACCTCGTGAACATAGGACGTTAGCTTCTCCTTCAGGTCCAGACGGCGCTCAGAGCCCATGGGCGCACCGAATCGCGAGACCACCTCCTCGATGGTAGCATCATGAACGCCTGGCGGGAGCCAACCGTTCTCGGCTAGCGCTGGGATGGGCACTTCGTACCTCGCGCCCTGCACGCCCCGACACGCCCGAGTCGCGCAAGGCCTTTCAGAGAGCGCTACGCAGCGCTCTGGCGCAACCACACATGGCGCTTCCCCCGAGACAGGGAGCGTACCTTCCTGTGGGGAACCTCCCTTGTGGCGCAACTTCGCCGCTAGGCACACGTCTCCTGCTCTTGGGGGGCTCCGGCGTTCCAGGCCACATGCCCCCGGTGAACTGGGGGATCAACACGGAGGAGAAGCAGCGGTTCTTCGAGGAGCTGAAGGCGATCACACACGGCTGAAGGGGAGGGCGCAATGCGAAGCGTGTTGACGGTCGTTGCGTTCGCGGGGATGTGCATGGCGGTGTGGGCGCAACAGCCAGCTGCGCCCGGGGGCGCGTGGATGCGGTTCGATCCGGCGGAGGAGTACGACGGTTTGTCGTATGACAGCCGGCCCGAGACCGAATCGCGCGTGCAGTACATCGAGGTGGAGAAGCGCTGGTGCATTGCGACGGAGAACGAGGCGGGGCAGTACTATATCGATCTCATCCCCGCGGTTGAGGCCCTTCCCCCGGGTTCGGACGTCCTGTCGGTGACGATCGAGTACCTGGACAACGGCACCGGGCCGATCGTGCTACAGTACCGGTCGGCGGACACGGTGAGCACGCCGGGCGGGTGGCAGTACCTCGCGGCGCCGGAGATCTGGCGGCGGAACACCCGGACCTGGAAGCGGCACACGTGGCAGATTCGCGACCCGGCGTTTGTGCAGCTAGAGGGCGGCAGCCGCCAGTTCCGCCTGTCCTCGGAGGGGTTCGGCCCGCCGGATCGCGACCTGTACGTCACCTTCGTCGGCATCAGCCGCGAGTGTCTGGCGCTCGATGCGGAGTCCACGGCCCTCGCTGCGGACGGCCAGTCCGTCTCGCATGTGACACTCACCGCGCGCGACGCCAAGGGGCAGCCGTTGCCGGACGGCACGGAGGTCCGCCTGCATGCCGCCCGAGGGACGGCGCCCAAGACCATGACGCTGACCGGAGGCCAGGCGACCTTCGAGTTCCGCGCGAGCAATCGGCCCGGCACGGGTGGGGTCATCGCCGTCCTGGGCGACCGGGTCGAGCGCTGCACCATTCACATACTGCCGGGCAAGGGGACGCCCCAGCTGCAGACCCGGCGCTTCGAGCCGGCGGAGATGGCCGATGCGATCAAGGTCTCGGGGGACTCCGTCACTGATTGGACCGTAAGCCTTGACGCCGATCCCGACGGCGCGCCCTATGTCGAGGTGCGCGTGCAGTTCGAGGCGATCACGCAGGGCCCGCCGATGGCGTTCGTTGCCTGCCCACTGAGGATCGAGGGCG
>VGFC01000519.1 GCA_016869045.1 Armatimonadota bacterium | reverse complement strand
CGCTCTGCTCCCTCGCGCCGAGGCCGACGGGCTGCGCGTTGCCATTGAGCCCGAGCCCGGCCTGGCGGTCGGGTGCTCGGCGGAGATGAAGGCGTTACTCGACCGCGCGGGCAATCCGCATCTCGCGGTGAATCTCGACGTCGGCCACGCCTTCCTCACGGACGCGGACGTGTGCGACAGCATCCGTCTGCTCGGGCCGACGATCGCGCACACACACATGGAGGGGATGGCGGCCGGCGTGCACAAACACCTGTTGCCCGGCGAGGGTGATCTGGACCTGGTCGCCGTCTGCCGGACCCTTGCGGAGATCGGCTACGACGGCTATTGCACGATCGACCTGTTCAACATCGCCGATGACCCGGCCGACTGGGCGGCCTCCGCGCTCGAAGCCATGCGCGAGGTCCTGACCGAGGCCGGCCTGTGAAGGCACGAACGATGGCCCTGCGACGCACACCGCTCTTGGGTCGCTACGATGCCCACACTCACACCACGTTCTCCGATGGGCGCAACAGCGTCCTGGAGAACGCCCGCGCCGCCGAAGCCGTAGGTCTGGAGACCGTGGTCATCGCCGACCACATCTTCGGCGAAGCCCCGTGGCTCGACGAGATGCTCCGGCAGGTCGAAGCGGCGGATGCGACGTGCGGCGTGAAGGTCCTCGCCGGCGCCGAGGGCGTGATCCTGAACCCCGACGGCGAGGTCAGCCTCACGGAGGAGGTCGCCGAGCGCCTGGACTTCATCCTCGTCGACTTCGGCGGGATGACGAAGGGGATCGCCCTCGATCCGCCGGCCCGCCAGTCCCGGCTGATCGCCAACGTGGTCTCGGCCGTCACGAAGGCCTGCGAGAGCCCGCTGGTGGATGCAATCGCGCACCCGCTGAACCTCGGGCGCTTCCCCGCGGTGCTCTCCCCGGTGGACTTCAGCGCCGCCTCGCTCATCGAGATGGCGACCGCCTTCGAGCAGACCGGCACCGCCTTCGAGATCATGAACCAGCTGCCGTGGTGGTTCCCCGACCACACCATCGAGCGCATCACGGCGGAGTACGCGGACGTGCTGCACCTGTTCGCGCGGTTTGGCGTGCGCTTCGTCGTCGGCAGCGATGCACACTCCTGCTGCGGCGTGGGGAACCTGCGCTGGTGCGAGCGCGTCATGAGCGCCGCCGGCCTCGGCGAGGAGCACCTGCTCGACCTCCCCCTCGCCGGCGAGCGCCGCAAACACTAGCGCTGTTCGGGACTGTCCCGTTTCCTGCCCGCCAAGGGCAGGAAACGAGGACTGTCCCCTGTTGGCCGTCCTCGCCGTCACGTAGGGGCGCGCTTCATCGCGCCCAGGTGTAGGGGCGTGGTTCATCACGCCCCATGCCGTGCCGCCGCTCCTTCGAGGCGCCATGCTCGATTCCAGCACCCCTCCATCCTGGCTCCGACCGCTCTCGCTCCGGTGGATCGACCTCGCCGATGAGTACCCCGGCGCGGCCGCGCGACGCCTGGCGATCGCCGACGGCCCGTGCCCGCAGACGCCGGAATGGCGCCAGGCGTGGTCCGATGTGATCCACTCCCGGCGAACGTTGGAGGCGCTGCAGGACGCCGGGGTGACGGCGGTCTGCCTGCACCACGACGACGGCTTCGGCCATGTCGCCCAGGCCGACGACATCCGCATCAACGCGCGGTTCGCGACCGCCTGCCGCGACCTCGGCCTGCGCGTGTTCGCCCGCATCGAGGCCGGCGCCCTCTTCTACGAGACGCTGCTCAGAGACCGACCGGGGCTGGCGGCCTGGGCCCAACGGGACGCGCGCGGCGACATCGTCTACGCGGGCGAGGGCCTGCCCGCCTGGCGCCCCTGCTACCGCAGCCGGGGCTTCCTGGAGCTGCTCCGGGACAGCGTCTCCCTGGCGTGCGAGCAGCTCCGCGCGGACGGGGTCGTGCTGGCCAACTTCGGCCCTCACGACTGCCACTGCGAGCGCTGCCAGCAGGCCTTCCGCCGCATGCTCGCGCAGCGCCACCCCGAGCCGCGCAAGACCCTCGGCCTCCCATCGCTCGACCACGTGCGCCTCCCGCTCACCCCGTCCCTCGCCGACCCCCTCGGCGCTTCCTCGGTCTCCACGCCCCACCATGTAGGGGCGCGATTCACTACACCCGGTCCGGCCTCCACGCCCCACCATGTAGGGGCGCGATTCACTACACCCGGTCCGGCCTCCACGCCCCACCATGTAGGGGCGCGATTCACTACACCCGGTCCGGCCTCCACGCCCCACCATGTCGGGGCGCGATTCACTACACCCGGTCCGGCCTCCACGCCCCACCATGTAGGGGCGCGATTCACTACACCCGGTCCGGCCTCCACGCCCCACCATGTAGGGGCGCGATTCATCGCGCCCAATCATGTAGGGGCGCCATTCATGGCGCCCCAGAGCCGTCCGCCCGTCGATCCACTCCACTGCGAGGCGGCGCATTTCAGTGTCCTGACGCTCCGCACTGCTCTGGCCGAACTCCGCATCCACCTGCGGTCGATCAGCGCCCATCTCGCGCTGTGGGCCGAGCCGCGACTCGGCGACACCTCCGCCTCGTGCGCCGCCTTCTGGGAAGTCTGCGCGCCGCTGGACATCGTCACCTGGACCGATCGTCTGGGCGGCCCCTCAACCGCGACCCTCGCTGCGCGCTGCCTCGCCGGGAACGCCACTCGCACCTTCGTTCACACCCCCAGCCGGTCCGAGGAAGGGCTCGCCACCTCCCTTGGCGCCGCGATGGCCTTCGGCGGACACGTGCTGGCCAATGACGAAGCCCTGCGCTGCCACGACCCCAGCAGTGACACGCCCGCCGAGCCGCTGACCCCTCGCTTCATCGCCGACCCAGCGAGGCGCGACGCGTGGGCCCATCTCCTCGACTTCGCTGCCCGCCACGAGCACTACCACCACCGGGCCGAGTCCCTGGCCGAGGTGGCGCTAGCCTTCAGCGTGGCCGACATCGCCGCCGGCCCGGACGAGTGGGCACAGACTCAGCAGGCGCAATCGGCGCTGCTGGGAGCCGGGATCCCGTTCGACATCGTGCCGATTCAGGCCGTTCGGAGGGAGCGCCACCGGCTGGTGGTGATCGCCGGGCAGGCACGCGTGACGGACGAGGAGGCGGGCGCGATCTGCTCCCTCGCTCAGCAGGGCGTGCCGATGGCGCTCGTCGGAGATGCAGGCGCCTGCGACCCCTACGGTCGCCGTCGCGCCCTCGGGGCCTTCAGCGCCCTCGCCGGCCTCCCGCACGTCCGCGTCGTGCTGGGAGCGCCGGCGCCCTTGCCGGCTGTGGTGGCAGCTGCGCGTGACCTCCTCCCCCATCCCCCGGTGGTCGAGCTGGCCGGCCCGCCCGCTGCGCAGGGGCGCGTGTTCGTCTGCCCCTTCCGCCTGCCCACGGGCCAGGCCGCCATCCACTTGCTCAACGCGACGGAGGGTACCGTCGAAGGCCTGCGCCTGCATGTGCGCGCCGACCTGGCTCCGTCCCGACACGTGGCCTTGCACCAGCCGGGAGCTACGGACACGCTGCTTGACTGCACCGTTGACGGCCCTTCAGTGGCGACCGCCTTGCCTCCGCTCCTGAGCTATGCACTCGTCATCACTTCCTAAGAGCCTATCCCGGAACTCGGAGGACAGGCTTTCCAGCCTGTCGCCGTCCGGGTTTCGGGATAGGCTCTGAGCGAGAACCGCCGCCATGAAGTGGCGCGTCGTCGTGTGGATTCTGCGCATCGCCGTCATCGCCCCCATCCTCTACGGCGTCTGGTGCGGCGCCGCCTACTTCCTCGGCAGACACTACTTCCGCCAGGGCATGGTGGCCTTCGCCCGGGATCCTGCCTCGGCGATGCAGCAGTTCGCGATCGCCGCGAAGCTCCAGCCCAAGAACGCCCGCTACCAGGCGGCGCATGGCCGCGCGGCCCTGAAGGCCGGGCGATTCCCTCAGGCCGCCGCAAGCCTTCAGAGGGCCGCGCACCTGCGCCCGGACGACTTCGGCATCTGGCATGACCTCGGGCAGGCCTACCTTAAGGCCAACGCGCCCGCCGAATCCGTTCGGGCCTACAAGCGTGCCCTGGAGATTCGCCCCAACGCCGAACTGGCCCTCACCGGCCTCGCCGAAGCGGCCTCCCAGGCCGGCGATGCCGCCGCGGCCCTCGAGCCCCTCCGCGCGCTGTACGCGCGCTCCCCGAAGGACGTCGGCCTGGCGGGGC
>VGFC01000518.1 GCA_016869045.1 Armatimonadota bacterium | reverse complement strand
GCCGAGGTTGAAGAACGGTCCGCCGGGCATCCCGACCTCATCCCTGATCTGCAGCACGCGGTCGATCAGCGGCTCCTGCCACGCCTGGTAGTTGCTCGGATGGAGCACCCCGTGGGCCTTCAGGTCGGCGATCTCGGCGCGGTACTGTTCCTCGGACTTCGCCTCCGAGGTGATCGTCGGTTGCCCGTCCCCGGCGAGCGTCGCGCGGTAGTAGATCGAGTAGATGAGCCGCGAGGGCAACAGGTCGAACGGGTGCACCGTCACCTTCAGCGGCAGCGA
Organism: Armatimonadota bacterium; assembly: GCA_016869045.1. GTDB lineage: Bacteria > Armatimonadota > Zipacnadia > Zipacnadales > VGFC01 > VGFC01. The sequence continues at coordinate 3,917 of VGFC01000518.1, read as the reverse complement.
CTGCGAACCCGAAGCGAGCGTGAACTTCACCTGGCCCGTGTACTCGCCCGCCCGCGCGTCATCCGGCACGTGCACGGTGATCCAGTACTGCTGGATTGCATCCGCCGGCACATCCACCGGCTGCAGCGTGTCCGCATCAATCGGGCGCACGTTCGCGAGACCCGAGCTGTCCTTGGTGCTACACACGAGGTACTCGCTCGTGCCATCGGCCTGCGTGCTGCGCAGGTAGTTCTGTTGCTCCTGCGTATCTACGCGCACGAGTCCGTCGTCCTTCAGCAGGAGCTCCGGCACGAGCATCCGCCCGCGCACATCGCCGATCCCGCGCCCCGCCTGATACCACACCTTCACGAGCCGCACGTCGATCGCGTTCGCCGGAATCGTGCCGCCGCGTCCCTTCAGCTCCGTCGCTGACACCCGCAGGCCCTTCAGCGCGCTCACCGCATACACGACCGCTGAGACGGACTCGTACTCACCCCGACATGCCGCGCACGTCAGCTCCTCCCCGAGCGGCGCCGCGATCGGTTCCCCGGAGATCAGCCGGTTGTTGGTAATCGCGCGCGGGGTGTACAGCAGGAAGGGCGCCCCGGCCGCCTTCGCCTTGCTGATCGCCGCGAGGGTCTGCGGCGCATAGGTCAGCGCGAACACGCCCGCCTCGATGTCCTGCACTTCCGCCGACGAGGCCTGCCCGCGCTTCTCGATCTGGTCGATCAGGTCGCGCGCCTGCTTGCCCTTCGCGCGCGTCGCGTCGATCCTGGCCTGCAGGTCCGGCGCGGTGATCGACGCCAACGCCTCCTCGCCCTTGGCCAGCGCCTCCCGCCAGCCGTCCAGCCGCGCCTGCAGCCGCTGCTTCGCCGCCTCCCACTTCCCGCTGATCGCCGCGTTGTAGTCCGCCTCGCTCGGCGCCTCGCCCTCGATCCTCACATCGTCGAGGTACACGATCGCCCGCTGTCCCTCGCCCCCGTAGATGAACAGGCTCCAGCGGTCCAGGTACGCGCCCACATCCTCCCCCGTCGCGTTGACGGTGTTGTAGCGCAGCACCTGATCCGCGCCCGCGCGGCCTTCCTCGACGAGGTCCTCCTCCACGAGCTTCCACTCGCCAGTCGGCCCACCGAACGACGCCGCCGGCCCGCAGCCCGAATGGGTGCTCGGCGGGTAGACCATGTTCGAGCCGAATCCGACGCTCGCGGTCGTGCCCTCCGCCACCCAGAGCCTCGCGCTCAGCTTCAGCTTCCCCGCGCACGGCACGCGCAGCGGCACGCCGAAGTAGTGATAGCTCCCGCCGTTGAGCGTCACATCGAACTTGTAGGAGCGCTTCCCCTCGAAGGCCCGCTCCTCACTCGGCCCCGCGAAGTTGACGGTGGACTCCCCGTTCCTCGCCCACTCCACCAGCTCCGGCCCTTCCGCCTCCCACCCCTTGTGGTACGAGTACGGCTGCAGCGTCAACTCCTGTGCCCCGGCACATGCGACCAGCATCATCAGCACACACATTGCCGCTCCTCACCTTCCTTCCGATCTTCCCGTTTCCGCAGGCCGCAGGACGTGCTCCCTCGGCCGGCGAACTCTCTTGGCAGGTAGTTCGCCCCGTCGGCGGAACGTCACCTTCCGGAGGAACGGCCCATGTTTGCGTATCTTGCGCTGGAGGTGTTACTGATGACTCACCAAGCGGCGGCCGGTCCGCTGCGACTTCATCCCGACAACCCCCGCTACTTCACGGATGACTCCGGCCGCGCGATCCTGCTGGTCGGCGCGCACACGTGGAACAACCTGCAGGACATGGGCGAGACCGATCCTCCGCCCGCCTTCGACTGGGACGCGTATCTCGACTTCCTCGGCAACCACAACCACAACTTCGTGCGCATGTGGCGGTGGGAGCTGACGATCTGGAACACCGGCCCGAACTACGGGAACCGCCATCACTTCTGCGAGCCCCACCCGTGGCCGCGCACGGGCCCCGGCCTCGCACTGGATGGCAAGCCCAAGTTCGACCTTTCGCGCTTCGATGACGCCTACTTCGGGCGTCTGCGCTCGCGCCTCGAGTCCGCCGGCGAACGGGGCGTCTACGTGTCGATCATGCTGTTCGAGGGCTGGGGCACTCAGTTCGTGGAGAACGCGTGGGCCGCGCACCCGTTCAACCCCGCCAACAACGTGAACGGCATCGGCAGCGATCCGAACGGCGACGGCAAGGGCCTGGAGGTCCACGAGCTGGTCGATCCGCAGATGACCGCCGTCCAAGAAGCCTACGTGCGTCATGTCATCGACACGGTGAACGACCTGGACAATGTGCTCTACGAGATCTCGAACGAGAACCACCCGCCCTCGACCGAGTGGCAGTACCATATGATCCGCTTCATCCACGACTACGAGCGAACCAAGCCCAGGCAGCACCCCGTCGGCATGACCTTCCAGTACCAGGGCGGCTCGAACCAGGCGCTCTTCGACAGCCCCGCGGACTGGATCTCGCCCAATCCCGAGGGCGGCTACAACGACGCGCCGCCCCCCGCCGACGGAAGCAAGGTCATCATCAACGACACCGACCACCTGTGGGGCATCGGCGGCAACCAGGCCTGGGTCTACAAGACCCTCTGCCGCGGGATGAACCCCATCTTCATGGACCCCTACGACGGACGCATCCTCGAGACCGACGACAAGTGGGAGGCGATCCGCCGCGCCCTCGGCTACGCCCGCACGCTCGCCGAGCGCATCGACCTCGCCCACATGACGCCACGCGGAGACCTCGCCTCCACCGGCTTCTGCCTCGCGAAGCCGGGTGAGGAGTACGTGATCTACCTTCCCGCGAAGGCCGACGTGACCGTGGACCTCACGGAAGCCCAAGGGAAGCTGAACGTGGAATGGACGAACGCCTCCACCGGCGAGACCGCCCCGGCCGCGCCCGTTGAGGGGGGAGCGAAGGTGAGGCTGGGTTGCCCGGTGGACGGGGATGCGGTCCTGCGCCTGTTCCTGAAGTAGAAGGGGAACCCGATGAGGCCGCTCGCCTGCTGCGCCTTGCTCACACTGTTCGCTTCACTGAGCGCGTGGGAGGCCGAGGTCACGGCAACGAAAGGGGAAGATTCGAAGACTTGAAGAACGGCGAAGACGGCGCGGCCTTGCCGTCTTTGCCGTTCTTCAAGTCTTCGAATCTTCCCCTTACTCGGCCTTTGCCGCGCCTCACACGCTCCTTGCCCGCCCCGCCACCTTCCTCCAGACCGCCACCACCACCAGCAGCACCGGCACCCAGAAGATCGCGCTGATGGCGAGCCACGCCCCGGCGGTCGGCACGCTCCGGCTCAACCGGTGCAGGAACTGCCTCGGGCCCTCGGCCTGCACGAGCGTCAGGCTCAGGAACGCGAAGTGCGTCTGGTTGGACAGCTCCTTCAGCGGAGCCTTCTGGTTCTTGATCTGGTTCCGGATAGCCTGGATCTGGTAGTACAGCTGCTGCCGGCGGGAGCGGCTCTCTTCCTGCTCGTACTTGGCGATCAGCCGCATCTCCTCCTCGGCCAGCTCTCGGATCGACTGCCCGCGCGAGGCGTACTCGTTCGTGCGGTCCTCGCTCTCGCCGCGCAGCTCCAGCACCTTGCCCAGCTCGCGCAGCTGCGAGACCACGCCGTCGAGTCCCTCGATCGGCACGCGCGCGTTGATGACCGACTCGCCCTCCCCGCGCTCGTTCACCCGCATCTCCTCGGTATCCACGTACCCCTTCGCGCGGGTGATGATGCTCGCCGCCCGCTCGTGCGTGTCCTCAATGTCCTCCACCGCCACCTTCATCTCCTTGCGCGTGATCTTCTGCCGCTCACCGGAGTCGTCTCGCCACGGGCGGTCGCCGTTGGTGTCGTTCAGGTAGTCCACCTTGGCCGTCACGGGCGCGTACAACTCATCCCTGGCGTACTCCCTGCTGGGGGTGCCATCGACGACCCCCTCCT
>VGFC01000517.1 GCA_016869045.1 Armatimonadota bacterium | reverse complement strand
TCGGCGAAGAAGAGGGACACCATACCAATTCCGCGAGACGTCTGCGGAATTGGTATGGTGTCCCTCTTTTTGGCGAGTCTCGGCGAGCTTCACCATCTGCGCGACCTCGCCGATGAGGCGCGGGTCATCGTACCAGCCGCCCGAACCATCGGCGCCGAAGTCACACCACCACAGGGCGCAACCGTGAGTGAGGGCGGTCGCGACCTGCCGGCGGATGACGGCGACAGACTCGTCGGCGTTCTGCAGGCGGCCATACTCCTCGATGGGGTGCAGATGGGTCCGCGTGTCCTCCTCGATCATGTGGACCTTGCCCGCGAGGGGGAAGGCGTCGCAGATCGAGCGAAGGCGGCCGTCCTGACCCGCCGGGCGATGGCTGTAGTCATACGGCGCAGCGAAGTAGTCGATGCTCGGCGACTTCAGCAGGCGCTCCAGTTCTAAGTGCCCGCCCTGGGTCTGCGGTGGGACGCCATTGAAGTAGCCGTAGAAGACGCCGGTGATCACGCGCCCGCCAGTGGCCTCCTTCGCCGCAGAGCAGAACAGCTCGATGTCGTCGGCGGTGATCTCCTGCTGGCACTCGTAGTAGTCCCTGACCCGGCGACCGACAAGCGGATCGCGGAGCCCCAGCGGCCCGGCCTCAAGCCGCGCCTCGACGCCCGGCACCGTGGCGGCCTCAAAGCTCGCCTGCGGATCGCCCCACGCCTCGCGGAGGCGCTCGACGGTGCCATAGCGCTTCCGCAGCCACTCGCGGAAGTGGGCGGTCATCGCGGGGGCGGTGTCGGGCATCTGCTGCGTCCAGCTACCGTAGTAGTGCCACTCGCCGTAGATGCCGAAGCACGGGTGGTAGGCAATCACGCGCTTGCCCCAAGGCTGGGCCTCAAGGTGCTTGATGGCGCGCGTCCACATCGCCAAGGCCTCGTGGCGCCAGACCTTGGACGCCAGCGAGGGCCGCGCCACGCGGCCAGCCTCGTCGCTGGAGTTGTAGTCGTCCCCTTGCGCGTAGCGGACGAGCTCGTCCGGGTGAGCATCCATCCACGACCGAGGCGGGACGAGGGTCGCGAGCAGGATGAGGTAGGCCTCGGGGTCGGCGGAGAGGTAGGCACGGATACGGTCATCGACGGCTGCGAGCGTGGAAGGGCCGCTCTCCTGCCAGAAGTCCGCGAACGGGACATCGGCCGCGTAGACGTGGACCCCCGCATCGCGAAAGAGCGCGATCTGCCGCCGACCGTGGTCGGTGAAGGGGTCCACAGTCCCCCGGTAGATCAGCGCCGGGCGGGGCGACCGGTTGATCGTGAGAGCCGCCGAGCCGTTCACGTAGCCGATGCGGGCCTGGGCGTAGGGCTCCTTGTCCAGGCCCGGAGGCAGGGCGACGAGCGCCTCGCGCCAGGCGGCCCAGCGCTCCTTGTCGCCGGGCTCGAAGAAGGGCTCCATGTCGAACGCGGGGTGGTGGTACCACGGCGCTGCGAAGGCGCTGCCGATGATGCTTGCGGCCGGCCACGCCGAGTCATCGAAGCCCGGCCGGTCCCAGCCGTCGGGGGCCTCGCGTGACGCGCGGAACGCGGTGTCCGAGCGGAGAGGGAGTTGTCTGCCTCCGGCCTCGCGGACGCTGCCCGTCACGATGAGCCCGCCCTTGCCCACGGCATTGTACACGGAGAACGCCAGCACGTTCTCGCCGGGCTTGAGGACCGAGGAGAGGTCATAGAGGGCACCCGCGAGCCCGCTCTCCAGCGGCGCGGGCAGCGCCTCGCCGTTGACCCGGAACGTGTAGCCGTCATCAGCCATCACGCGCAAGCGCGCCTCCGCCACGGCGCCCTCAACCTGCACGACCATGCGCAAGTAGCGCGTCTGGTCGGCGCCCTCCGTGGCCACCGATTCGGGGTACCAGATCCACGAGGCCGCGGTCGTCACATCGTCCGCGCGCGCCGTGAGGATCGGGAGCGCAATCAGGAGAAGAGGCACCATCATTCTCACCCGTGGCCACCGCGGAGGCCGAAGGCAGGCGGCCAAGCACGACCTTCTGCGTGGGGAAGGCAAGCGCCTTCCGGTGAGGAGGCGTTGGGGGTCGGCTTGTCGAACCCCGCGCCGTCGCAGGCTATGATCCTGCGCCACAGGAGGAGGAGATGGACCCGAAGCTACCTTCGTACGTGAACGCCGCGAACCGTGGGGTGGAGTGGCTGCTGTCTCAGCAGAACGCGGATGGGTCGTTCATCCGGGAAGACCTTCAGGCCGACTGCTACCACAAGGCCATCGCCGCCTGCGCGCTGACCGGTCATCCGATCGCCGCGAACCGACTACTCAACTGGATCAAGGCCAACGACCTGCAGCCGGACGGTCGCCTGCGGCACTTCGACGCGGGGCTGGCGCTCTACAAGACTGCGTGGGTGTGCCAGGGCGCGCATCGGCTCGGGCGGTTGGACATCTCGCGCCCGGTGCTGGGCTACATCCTGCGGTGCCAGGCGCCGTGCGGCGGGTTCTACCAGCTGGTCGAGGGCAACCCGTACGTCGAGCCGGTCTGCACCTCGTGGGCGGCGGTCGCGGCGATCCACGGGGGCGCCATCGAGGCGGCTGAGAGAGCGGCTGAGTGCATGATCGCGATGGTCGATCAGCAGCCCGACCCGAGCCGCTTCTACTTCTGGATGTCGCCCGAGGGGCAGCTCGCGACCGAGGAGAGCCCGGTGGCCGGCGCGGCGCCGTCCGTCGATGCGACGAAGACGCAGCAGGCGTACTACTGCCCCGGAATCGCGTGTCTGTTCCTCGCGAAGCTGCACATGGCGACCGGCAACGCAGCGTACCTCGAAGGGGCACAGAGGCTGTTTGAGATCAGCCTGGGCTTCGCGGAGGACCGGTACAGCTACCCGACGGCGGGCAAGTCCGCGGTCGGCGCGGCGACGCTGTACCTGCTGACCGGCGATGAGCGCGCGAAGGCCGCGGCGTGCGAGTTCGCGGACTACCTGCTGGAGCAGCAGAACCCCGAGGGTTGGTGGGCAAACCCGCACAACCAGGAGCTGCTGACGCGACTCGACCACACCGCGGAGTTCATCATCTGGCTGAGTGAGATCGCGGGGGCGCTGGCGGGGTGAAGGCCTCCCTACCCCCCTGCCCCCCTTCCTTCAGAAGGGGGGAACGGCATTGATGGAGGCATCACATGAAGGGCGTTGTGTTTCTGGGCAATCGGCGCGCGGAAGTGAAGGAGTTCCCCATCCCCGAGCCGAGTGAGGATGAGGTGCTGGTGCGGGTGATGGCGACGGGCATCTGCGGCTCGGACCTGTCGGTGTACCGGATTTCGGAGGGCTACCCGGATCAGATTCGCGGGCATGAGCCATCGGGCGTGATCGAGGCGGTAGGCTCGCGGGTCACGCATCGGAAGCCCGGCGAGCGTGTCAGCGTGCACCACCACCAGGGCTGCGGCGTGTGTCCGCAGTGTGCGCGAGGAGAGACGGTCGCGTGCCCGGAGGACCAGTGCATCGGTGTGTCCGTGCCGGGCTCGTTCGCGGAGTATCTGTGCGTGAAGGAGCGCAACTGCGTGGTACTGCCGGAGAGCGTGAGCTTCATCGACGGCGCGTTCATGGCGTGCGTGGGCGGCACGGCGTATGGCGCGTACACGCGGCTGAACGCCAAGGCCCATGAGAGTGTCGCGGTCTTCGGGCTCGGGCCGGTGGGGCTGAGTTGCGTGCTGGTCGGCAAGGCAATGGGGCTGCGCGTGGTCGGCGTTGACCTCGCCGAAGAGCGCCTGGCCCTCGCCACGCGCTGTGGCGCGGATGCGGTCGTGAACTCGTCCGAGGGCAACGTGCCGGCGCGCATTCACCAGGCGGTCGGCGCGCAGACGTGGCGGGATGGCGTGGACTACGTGATCGAGACCTCGGGGAGCACCGGCGCGCGCGAGTGCATCATCCCGAGCCTGCGCCGCGAGGGCAAGGCGGCCATCGTCGGGGTCGGTAGCACGGAGCGGGTCATCAACCCGAGCGACATCCACGGGCGCGCGGTCACGATCCTGGGATCGGTCGTCTTCCCCCTCGGGTGGATGTGGGACCTGGCGCGCTTCTGCGCGATCAGCGGGTTGAGCTTCGAGCCCGCGGTCACGCATCGGCTGCCGATAGAGGAGGCGGTCGAGGGGCTGCGACTCGCGGACGAGGCGAAGGACTGCGGGAAGGTGGTCTTCCTGCCCAACGACTGAACCACGAAGACCACGAAGAAGGCACAAAGAGACGCGAA
>VGFC01000516.1 GCA_016869045.1 Armatimonadota bacterium | reverse complement strand
CCGAGAAAGCCAAAGAAGCGGTCGAGTCCACCGCGTCGGACACCAAGTGCGAAGTGCAAAGTGCGAAGTGATGAGTACGGCGACGACGCGGTCGGCTGGCCAGCCGGTCACCCCGCGCCTTGCCGGCGCCCCTTAGCCGTCCTTGCCGACGACACGAGCATCGCCGTGAGTTCCCGTGCCTCCTCGACGGTACCAGCAAGCGCGCTCCCGGCGACCACCTGTGCCTCCGCAAGCAGCTCCAGCCAGTACCGGGTCTCCTCCAGCTCCTGAAGCGCGCTCTCGACCTTGCTGACAAACTCGGCGGGAGAGCGCGCGCGGGTCGCCTCCCGGTACTGGGCCCCCACGGACGTTCCGCTCCGCAGCAGTTGCCTCCCGAGCACTTGGGCGACGGTGCCCCGCGGCAGTTGGCAGTACAGCCGCACAATGGCCAGCGCGAACTGCTTTGTCCTCGTCGCCAGCGGCCCCTCGACTGCCGCCGTGTAGGTCCCGCTTCCCCCACGTCGCTGGTCGGGGTCGCCGTCACTTATCACTTCGCACTTCTCACTTCGCACTGCCGTCCTCCCCCGTGGCCAGCGTCATGATCCTCTCTTGCGTCGCCTCCTCCGGCCGCAGGAACCCCGCGACTTCCCCCTCGTGCATGACCATGATCCGGTCGCTCATCCGCAGGATCTCCGGCAGGTCCGATGAGATCATGATGACGCCCGCGCCCGTGTTGGCGACGTCGCGCATGATCTGGTAGATCTCCTGTTTCGCGCCGACGTCGATCCCGCGCGTCGGCTCATCGAAGATGAGGACTTTCGACTGCGCGAACAGCCACTTGGCTAAGACGACCTTCTGCTGATTGCCGCCGCTGAGGTTTCGGGAGATCTGCTGCGCGCTGGGGGTTGCGATGTCGAGCTTGCCGATGTACTCCTCGGCGACCTGCCGTTCCTGCCGTCCGCTGAGGATGCCCGCGCTCGAGACTGCGCCCAGCCTCGCGAGCGTCACATTGCTCGAGACCGCCAGGCCGAGCACGAGCCCTTGCAGCTTCCGATCCTCCGGCACCAACCCGATCCCCAGCGCGATGGCGTGTGCCGGCGACTTCGGCCTCACCGGCCTCCCTTCGAGGTAGATCTGCCCGGCCGTCGGCCGATCCGCCCCAAAGATCGCGCGCACCAGCTCCGTCCTTCCTGCTCCCACCAACCCCGCAATCCCCAGTATCTCGCCCCGCCCCAACGTGAACGAGACCCCCTTCACCTTCGCCCCTCGCGCCAGCCCCTCTACCCTCAACAACTCCTCCGCCGTCCGCCGTTCGCCGTTCTCCCGGCTCCTGACTCCTGACTCCTGACTCCCGATGTCCCTCCCCACCATCATCCTGATGATCTTGCGCGAATCCAACTCCGCCACCGGCGCCGTGCCCACGAGTTCGCCGTCCCTCAGCACGGTGACGCGGTCGGCGATCTCGAAGACCTCTTCCAGTCGGTGGGAGATGTAGATGATGCTGACGCCTTCGTTCTTGAGGCCGCGGATCTGCTCGAAGAGGGAGGCCAGTTCATGCTCGGTGAGGGTGGCGGAGGGCTCGTCCATGACGAGCACTTTCGATTGCACGCTGAGGGCCTTTGCGATCTCGACCATCTGCTGCTCGGCGACGCTGAGTTCGTTGACCAGCGCCGTCTCGCTGAAGGATGCGCGAAGTCGGTCCAGCAACGCCCGCGCGCCCTGGCGCATCGTGCGGAAGTCGATGAGGCCCCACTGCCGTGGCTCGCGCCCCAGGTAGATGTTCTCGGCGACGCTGAGGTGGGGAACGAGGTTGAACTCCTGGTAGATGACGCTGATGCCGGTCGCGATCGCGGCCTGGGGCGTCCGCAGGTGTGCGACCTCGCCTCCGACGCGAATCTCTCCTGCGTCCCTCTCCAACGCCCCGGCCAGGATCTTGATGAGCGTCGACTTCCCCGCGCCGTTCTCTCCGACCAGCGCATGGACTTCGCCGTGCCGCAGGTCGAAGGACACCTCGTGGAGCGCCCGCACACCCGGGAAGCTCTTGCAGATGCCCTCCATCTCCAGCACCCTCTCCTCGCCTCCGACCCTCACCTCCGCAACCTCACTGCTGATCCCGCTCATGTCGTGTCTCCGCCTTCTTCGCCGTTCTTCCAGTCTTCAAATCTTCCCGTTTTCGTAGTCCGTCCCCGCCTCCTGGAACCCCTTCCCCTTGCCCTGGTGTTAGCCCTTCTGTAGCCTGATCGGGCGCCCCGGAACGCGCCCGAAAAATCGTCTCGAAAAGGCTCTTGACACCCCTTGGGGGCCTCGCTATAATGCCGTCCGCCAACAGGCAGGAGCAGGCGATCCTTGACAACTGAATAGCGTGCTTGTAGGGGACAAACTCCGGTTGTAGGTCGGACCGCCAGGTCCGACGATCGACGGCCGCTCGGCTTGGGACATGCGCCCGAGCTGGAGCGTCTCGTTTTTTCACGGCGAGTTTGATCCTGGCTCAGGACGAACGCTGGCGGCGTGCCTAATAAATGCGAGTCGAACGGGGGTAGTTCGCTTCAGCGGTCTTCGGACCGATGATTGAGCTATCCTAGTGGCGAACGGGTGAGTAACACGTGGGCAACGTGCCTCGGTGTCTGGGACAACAGCGGGAAACTGCTGCTAATACCGGATGGTATCGGTGGGGGGCATCCCCTGCTGATTAAAGGCTTCGGTCGCGCCGAGATCGGCCCGCGGCCCATTAGCTTGTTGGTGAGGTAACGGCTCACCAAGGCGATGATGGGTAGCCGGTTTGAGAGGATGGCCGGCCACACTGGGACTGAGACATGGTCCAGACTCCTACGGGAGTTAGCATTAGGGAATCTTGCACAATGGGCGAAAGCCTGATGCAGCGACGCCGCGTGGGTGATGAAGGCCTTCTGGGTCGTAAAGCCCTGTCAGGAGAGACGAATGCCCCCGTTGAGGGGGAGTGACGCTATCTCCAAAGGAAGCCCCGGCTAACTACGTGCCAGCAGCCGCGGTAACACGTAGGGGGCCAGCGTTGTCCGGATTTACTGGGCGTAAAGAGCGCGTAGGCGGCACGGTCAGCGGCAGGTGAAATCCCAGGGCTCAACCCTGGAACTGCTTGCCGAACTGCCGAGCTTGAGTTCGGGAGAGGGAAGCGGAATTCCTGGTGTAGCGGTGAAATGCATAGATATCAGGAGGAACACCCGTGGCGAAGGCTGCTTCCTGGAACGCAACTGACGCTGAGGCGCGAAAGCTGGGGGAGCGAACGGGATTAGATACCCCGGTAGTCCCAGCCGTAAACGATGGTCACTAGGTGTTGCGGGCATCGACCCCCGCAGTGCTGTTATGCTAACGCGTTAAGTGACCCGCCTGGGGAGTACGGCCGCAAGGTTGAAACTCAAAGGAATTGACGGGGGCCCGCACAAGCGGTGGAGCATGTGGGTCAATGTGATGCAACGCGGAGAACCTTACCAGGCCTTGACATCCCCTGACAGCCTGTGAAAGCAGGTCTTCTGGGCAACCAGACAGGGAGACAGGTGGTGCATGGCTGTCGTCAGCTCGTGTCGTGAGATGTTGGGTTAAGTCCCGCAACGAGCGCAACCCTCACCAGGTGTTGCCAGCGGTTCGGCCGGGCACTCTCCTGGAACTGCCGGAGTAATCCGGAGGAAGGTGGGGATGACGCCAAGTCTGCATGCCCCTTATGGCCTGGGCTGCACACGTGCTACAATGGCCGGTACAAAGGGTTGCAAGACCGCGAGGTGGAGCGAATCCCAAAAAGCCGGTCCCAGTTCGGATCGGAGTCTGCAACTCGACTCCGTGAAGTTGGAATCGCTAGTAACCGCAGATCAGCCACGCTGCGGTGAATACGTTCCCGGGCCTTGTACACACCGCCCGTCAAGTCACGAAAGCTGGCTCTACCCGAAGTCGACGGGCTAACCCGCAAGGGAGGCAGTCGCCGAAGGTAGTGCCAGTGATTGGGACTAAGTCGTAACAAGGTAGCCGTATCGGAAGGTGCGGCTGGATCACCTCCTTTCTAAGGAGCAGGAGGAGCGCGGACATCTTGTCCGCATTCTCCAGGTCGATCAACCGGAGCCCCTTTGAGGCCTCTGGTGGGAGGGGCTTCAGCCCCGATCCACCACGCCCAAGCACGCTATTCAGCTCTCAGGGATCGCCGCAACGGCAGTCTCAGGTCTCTGGTCTCTCGTCTCAGGTTGGCGACAGTGCGTGAGGCGTGGAACCT
>VGFC01000515.1 GCA_016869045.1 Armatimonadota bacterium | reverse complement strand
CGCGCGGCGCTTGCCGAAGTGCATCTCCTGCCCGATGTCGAGACCGAGAGCCTGCGCGTGCGGGCCTGCGTGCCGGAGCAATCCGGGGACATGACCCAATTCAGTCGCACCGAATTGGGATCGTGTCCCCGAATTGCGTCGGGTTGCGCGTTGCGTCTCGCGGTCTCGCCTGCCGATGGCTCCGGCGCGGTCGTGACGTGTGAACTCTCCGTCTCCGAGGGCCTCGTGCAGGGCGGGATCGCGATCCCAGGCCCTCGCCTCTGGAGCCCCGACGATCCGCAACTCTACTGCGTCGAGATCGAACTCGTGGACGGTGACACGACCCTCGATGCGATGGTGGAACGCACGGGCTTCGTGAAGCTCTCAACCGAGGGGAGTTGCTTCCTGATCAACGGCGAGCCCTACTACATCCGGGGCACCGGCGACTTCCTCAGTTGCCCGGAGACCGGGTGCCCCGACACCGACCGCGACCGCTGGCGGCGCAAGCTGCAGGCCTTGCGCGACTACGGTTACAATCAGGTGCGGTGCCAGTCCTACGTCTACGCGCCGGAGTACTTCGAGGCCGCCGACGAGGTCGGGCTGCTGATCCAGAGCGAGATGGGGATGCTGGGGGCGTGGGGCGGGCACAACCAGTACCATGTCTACGCGTGGCCTGCGCCGACGCCGGACCAGTACCCGACGCTGAAGCGCCAGTGGGACCTCGTGGTGCGGCGGGACGTGAGCCACCCGTCGGCCGCGATCTACTGCATGAGCAACGAGCTGGGCGGCAGCACGTTCTTCCCGCGCATCGCCTGGCGCTGCTACCACGACACGAAGGCGATCAAACCGCAGGCGATGGTCATCTGGACCGATGGCGGCTACAACGCGGACCTGCCGGGCGACTTCGTCAACACCAACTGGCCGGAGGGGCAGCCCTCACCCGACAAGCCCGTCACCGAGCACGAGTTCCGCTGGTGGAGTTCGTTCCCGGATGTGCGGCTCGCGGAGAAGTACTGCGGGGCCGTCCGTCACTACACGGGCAACCTCGCCCGCGAGGTCGCGCGGCGGCGCGGGCAGGAACACCTGCTGGAGACGTATGCCGAGAACAGCCAGCGGCTGCAGTTCCTCGAAGCGAAGACGAAGATGGAGCAGCTTCGACGGGACCGGGCCTTCCTGGCCGGCGTCTCGCACTTCAACGCGATGGATGCCAACCCCTCACCGCAGGGCGTGATCACCGAGTTCTACGCGCGCAAGCTCGTGGACGCCGAGACCTGGCGGCAGGCCAACGACGATACGGTGATCCTCTCGAGCCTGGACTTCGACAACCGCGTGCTGACGGCGGGCGAGGTCTTCCGCTGCACGCTCCATGTGTCGGACTTCTCGCACCCGCCCTTCGCCGAGCCGCTGCTCAGGTGGAGGCTGCATGGGGAGACCGGCGAGATGCGCTGGCAGCACGAGCCCTTCACAACGTGCCGCATCGGTGAAGTGGAGTGTGTTGTGCCGCCGGCACGGAGTCCCGCCCGCATCGAACTGCACGCCGAGATGAGCGACGGCGCGCGGACGGTGACCAACGCCTGGAGCCTGTGGGTCTTCCCGGAGACGAGGGCGCTATCGGGCGTCGTTCGCTATGGCGCGCTGGGGCACACGTGGATCGCGGCATGGGACGAACTGCCGACGGTCGGCGCAGCGAACCTGCCCGCGGATGGCGTGGTGCTGACCGAGGGGTTGGATGAGGCGCTGCTTGCCCACCTGGACGGCGGCGGCACCGTTCTCCTGGCTGCCGGCGAGGGCCTTGTGCGTCCCCATGCTCCGAACTTCGGCTATGTGCGCTACTTCTTCACGCCGCCCGCAAACTACGGGCCCTTCGAGGATGGGCAGAACGGGACGGTCATCCGCGACCATCCGTTGCTCGGCGACTTCCCGCACGAGGGCTTCGCCGATTTGCCCTTCTTCCGCATGATGGACTGTGCGCCGCCGCTCGCGTTGGAGCCGCTCGGGCTCAACGACGAGGACCCGATCATCCGCGTCATCCATCGCTACCCGGTGCTGCATCCGCTGGGCTATCTCGTCGAGCGCTCGTGCGGGGCCGGGCGGCTGATCGTCTCCGCCCTCGACCTCCAGCCCTCGTGGCCCGAGGCGCGCTATCTGCTCAGCTGCCTCTGCCGAGGCGCGGGGCAGGCCCCCGCCCGTCCCTTCGACCCTCGGCTACTGCCCTGTCTGTGAGGGGAGTGCATGGAACGCATCTTTCCCGATGACGTCCTGACGAAGCGCGCACGCGTCGAGGCCGCGCTCAACCTGCAGCCCGTAGATCGCGTGCCGATCCTGGAGCAGCTCAGCTACAACCCGCGCGTGATCGCCGATTGGACCGGCAAGGACATCCGGGGCTTCGACTACACGGTCGAGGACATCTGCTCGGTCATCCGTCAGACCACCGACCTGATCATGCCGCCGGTCGCCCCGCGCGGCGGCGGGCGCTACACAACGGAGGATGGCTTCGTCTATCAGAACGACAACTGGACCACGTGGCGCGTCAGCCGCCCCTTCGACACGACCGAGGGCGCGCGGGATTGGCTGCTGCGCAGGACCGAAGTCCTCGAAGCGCAGGTGATCCAGCCCCTCCAGGCCCGCGCGGAGCATCGCGAGTACATGACGGTCCTGCAGGCGCAGGTCGGCGAGACCGTGATCCTGAAGTACCACGATGTCGGTTTCTGCGCGGCCTTCGATGCAATGGGCCTGGAGCTGTTCTCGTACTTCGTCTACGACTACCCCGAGGTCTTCGCGCGCTACATGGCCGCGAGCGGCGCGCGGAGGCTGGAGTGGGTGCAGGCCGTGGCCGACCGTGAGCTCTCCCCGGTGATCCTCATCGCCGAGGACTTCGCTACCAAGCAGGGCCCGATCTTCCCGCCCGACTTCCTCGCCCGCTACCACTACCCATACGTCCAGCAGGTCACCGCCGCGTGGCACGGAGCCGGCGTGAAGGTGCTCTACCATAGCGACGGCAACTACCGGAAGGCGATCCCCGATCTCATTGCCTGCGGCGTGGACGGGTTCTACTGCCTCGAGCCGGGCGTGGGCATGGACCTCGTGGAACTCAGGCAGACCTGGCCGCACATGGTCTGGTCCGGCGGCGTGGACGGGGTCGATCTGATGGAGCGCGGAACGCCGGAGCAGGTACGCGCCGAGGTCCTGCGGCATATCCGCGAGACCGATGCGCTACATACGGGCGGCATGTTCGTCGCCAGTTCGAGTGAGATCAACCCGCCCATCCCCCCGGAGAACTTCCGGGCGATGGTGGCGACCGTTGGCGAAATGACCAACCCGGACTTCGCTGAGTGAGTCGGACCAGGACCTACTGAGTCTCGCGTATCTTGCCGAACATGGAGGAAGCTCGTGGGGCGGGCATTCTTGCCCGCCACGGCCCCTTGGCGGGCAAGAATGCCCGCCCCACGAGCTCCGCTACCTCCGCGAGACTCAGTAACCCACGGAGGGAGTCAGAATGAGCTGGCACGCGCTCGTCAGTATCCTCGCAGTCCTCGGGTGTTGTGTGGCCCGCATCGCGGCCGACGAGCCCGCCGGGCCGTCACTGTATGTGGCCCCCGACGGCAACGACGCCTGGTCGGGCCGGTTGCCTCGCCCGAACCGGGCCAAGACCGACGGTCCCTTCGCCACGCTTGCGAGAGCCCGCGATGAGGTCCGCAAGCTGAAGTCGGCGGCGACCAGGGGCGTCTGCGTGGAGATCGCCCCCGGCGTCTACCCGCTGGCTGAGCCGCTGGCGTTGACGATCGAGGACTCGGGCACCGCGGACTGCCCCATCGAGTACCGTGCTCGCGAGGGCGCCGAGGTCCGCCTCGTCGGCGGGCGGACGGTGCCCAACTGGGCCCGCGTGAAGGACCCGGCGGTCCTCGCACGGCTCGATCCCTCCGCTCGGGGTAGGGTCTTCCAGGCCGACCTGAAGGCCCTCGGCGTGACCGACCTGCAGGGCATCAACGGTGCCGGCGCGTACCGCTCCGATCCGGGCCTGGAGCTGTTCTACGCCTACAAGCCGATGACGCTCGCCCGCTACCCGAACCAGGGCTACATGAAGATCGCCGACATCCTCGACGAACAGGGCGCCGTCATCACGTCCCCCAATGCCAGGACCTCCTCCCGGAAGTTCGTCTGCGAGGACCCGCGACCCGAGCGCTGGGCCGGCGAGAAGGACATCTGGCTGCACGGCTTCTGGGTCTGGGACTGGGCCGACCTGCGCGTCCCACTCGGCGCCGTCGAT
>VGFC01000514.1 GCA_016869045.1 Armatimonadota bacterium | reverse complement strand
AGCGTGGCCAGCAGCCCGCGGGTGCCGCCGTCGTTGCGCCCGGTCTTGGCGCCTCCGGCATCGAAGCAGTTAATCCGGTAGCGTCCGGGCTGCAGGTGCTCCACGGCCCAGGTCGGGAACGCGCGCAGGAAGGGGTGATCGAGCGCCCGCGTGTCCGCCTGCACCGCCATGGCGTGGGCCGCCGCCACCATCGACCCCACGGTGAACATCGCGTAGCCGATCCCCTCGTTGAACTCGCCGGACTGGCCCTGGACATCCAGCGCCCGCAGCAGGTTCGCGACTCCCATCTCGGACTCAGTCGGGTACTGGTCCTTGCCCAGCACCAGGCACGCGCGCACCAACCCCTCGGTCGGCAACACCCACTGGTTGGTTTGCGGATAGCCTGTGCCCCCGCGGAACCAGCCACGCTTGAGCTGCCAGTCCTCGCTGGTGGTCTTGATCTCCGCGCGCAGCAGCGCATGGAGCTTGTCCACCAGCTCCGGCGGCAGACTGCCGGCCGGCATCAGCTCCAGTGTGTCGGCGATGGCCCGCACGCCCTGGCCCGTCGCCAGCCAGCTGCCGTCCCAGTAGTCGGCGGGCACCGGGTCGGGCGCAGGCGCACAGAGCTGCCAGCCTGGGCGCTGCAGCGGCGACCAGGTGGCCGTTTCCTCCAACTGGGAGATGACCCGGACGCGGAAGGTCTCCTCCCCCGTGCAGCGATAGGCGAAGGCCAGCAGCGGCAGTTCGTTGAGGATGGTGCCGCTGGTCCCGAAGTCGGACATGGCCAGGCCGAACCACTCCTGACGGGGCTGCCCATCCATGAACTTCGCGCGGCCGTCCAGCCAGGTGCGGTCCTTGCCGATGTCGGCGTACGCGTAGACGCGCTTGGCGACGGGAGTGGCGGCGACGTTGCGGGCGTAGCCAAGCACCGCCTGCAGCGGCTCAGCCAGTTCCGGCCGCTGCTTCACCTCGTCCGCCATCGCGGCCCAGTCCTTGGGCGCCAGCTGAGCGCTCGCCGGCAACGCCGAACACAGCAGCAGGACCCCGACGGCCAACGGCAGAGCGGGTGCGCAACTCAGCATGTTCGTCACCTCGTTCGGGACTGCTCGGAATCCACCCTCGCCTGGCTTCCGCGGATGGCCCCGGTCCGTTCTATCCCGGCCCGCGGCCTGACGAGCCAGCCGTCGATCTTGGTGTCGGTGGCGAACTGCGGCTTGTCGTCGATGATGACGATGAGGTTGTCCGGCGTGCCCTCGGGGAGCTGCACTTGCCAGCTCCTACTGTCCGGGAGCGGTCGCCACTGGTCGGCGGGCGGCAAGTCCTTGGGGTCGGAGCCGATCCGCACACGGTCGTCCTGCCAGGCGCTCAGCACGATCGGCGCGTTGATGGTGCCGGAGCGCGTGATGTTGATGGGCTGGTCATAGGTCCCCGCCTTCACCCAGATGGTGTCACCTGGGTTCGCGGCGTCCACCGCCGGTTGGATGGTCTTGAGCGGCAGCTCCTCAGTCCCCGGGTTCCCATCGTCGGCCTGGGGGCTCTTCTGGTCCACCACCATCTCGCGGCACAGCCCCGCCCCCGCGCTCAGCGCGAGCGCCGCCCCGACCCAGACTGCAGCCAGAACGCACCTGTGCATTTCCCTCATCTCCCGCGAACCGCAACCGGGACGTGGTGCGCCGCGCTATTCGCCCCGGGCAGGGGCAGCGCCTTCGGTTCCGCCTTCGACGGAGGGGAACATGGTCGGCGTGGCGCAATGGCGCCCGCGCGGGCCTCGGCCCGTGGCCGGCCCGCCGCCCGAGGCGACGCTGGTTGACATGGTGCTCGGCTCGTGCGCGCCGGATGGAGAGACGAATGACGCGGCTGGTCCACATCCCAGCGCTGTGTTGCGCAGCGTGGCTGTTGGGAACGCTCCAAGCACTCGCGGCAGTGCCGCCGCCGTCGGAGACGCCCGCGAAGATCATCGTGTCGGGGCGGACCTCCACGGCCGTGGACATTCAGATCGTGAAGGTGGGGCAGGAGATACCGGAGAGCGCCGGCGACCGGAGCCTGCCGAACACGCCCGGCTTCGAATGGTACGTGAGCCAGCATTACGCGCTCAAGTCGCAGATGGACGAGGGCTTCTCGCGGATGATCCTGGAGGTCTCGGAGCTGGCGCTGCCCCACTGGGAGGCGCTGACGGGACTGGAGCCGCCGGATCAGGACACGGCCCGCATGTGCATCGTGTACGCGAAGTCGGCCGACGATGTCGTGAAGGCGATCCAGGGCGACCTGGGGTTCACGTGGACCGTGAATGGCGGCGGGGTCACATGGTGGGGGAGCTGGGCCGCCTACAACTACCCGAGCGGCACGCTGCAGTACCATCGGCGGGACCTGGTCATCCACGAGAACCTGCACATGCTGCAGGGGGTGGCGTTGCGGAACACGGCGGGGCCCGAAGGCTTCACCTACGGCGGCGCGCAGCACGTCTACGACCCGGCGAAGAAGCAGCTCACGGTCCAGTGCTTCGACCGAGCGCCCATCAACAACTTCACGGACCAGGGGTTAGCCGCGTTGCAGAAGGAGTCCATCCCCCTGCGGGAGATGGCGGAGAAGCACTCGGGCGATGGGGGAGGCCTTGGTACGGTCTATACGCACTTCTTCTGGAGCGACCCGGACCGCTACTTCAGGCTCTGCCTCTGGCGCGACGAGTACTACCGCGGCCGCCTCAGGTGGGAATCGAACGTGGTGCTGATGGAGGACATCTTCGGCCCGCTCGACGCCCTGAACGCTGAGTGGGAGCGCTGGGTCAAGGCGCGGCGGGCGACGTTCCACCATGTTGACTGGGGCTGGGAACAGGAGGGCAATGCCCTCAAGGCCTACGGGTTCCCGTGGGACAAGGCGTACTGGTCGCAGATGAACATCCAGTACGCCCCCAGCGAGGCAGCAGAGTACGATCCGCTGCGGATGGACTACCCGGCGGAGCCGATGCCGCCGACCGTGGGGCCCGTGAAGCGCGGCGTGGAGGAGCCTTCGGTGGGCTACCTGGCCGATCTGTCCGAAGGCGGATGGGTTGGGCTGGGGCTTGGTGTGACGGAGCGCAACATGTGCCAGGTCGTGATCATGGACGGGAAGCTGGTGGTCGAGGGCAAAGGGATGCCGATCGCGCGCCAGGAGTTCGTGTTGACGGAGAGGGTGCAGGCCGCCGGGAAGAACGACGGCAACTGCTACGGCGTGACGATTCAGATCAAGCAGGCGGAGTTGGCGGTCACGGTGCGGGCGGGCGCTCCGCCTGGGCCCATCGCGGCGATGGAGGTTTCCCTGCCGGTGGACGAGGCGTCCCGGCAGCAGATGATGGCCCAGTACATGGCGCTGATCGCGAAGGACGGGCGGCCCCGCATCACGCCGTTCATCGACGATGCGCGCCGGCCGGAGCCTGACCTGCTGAAGCCTGCGCCGGCGAACCGGTGGCGCTTTCCCGCAGAGCCGGAGCTGCTCGGGCTGTACCGCGCAGCATGGCGCCTCAAGGCGAAGACCCCGGCCTCGCTGACTCGCCTGAAGGACGCCATGCTGGCGACGGTGGACGAGGACCCGGCGACCCAGGACACGGCGCTGGCACTCTACCAGAAGAGCATCGCGAAGGTGGCCCGGGACGTCCTCAAAGGGGCCGACTCGGCAACCGCACATGCAGCAACGGCCGACCTGATGGGCATCTCGATGCGAGCGCTGATCGACAGGGAGACGACTGCGGACCAGGCGGCGTTCACGGTAGAGCTGCGGTCGAAGGGCCATAGCCCGGCAAGGGGTGAGGTCCTCCTCGCGGCGGAGCCCGAAGGCACTCTGGGGGACCTGCCGCCGGCCAGGCCGGTGGAGGTGGGTGCGGGCGAGACGCAGCGGGTGTCCTGGACGTGGAAGGCGCCGGCGGACCGGACGGAGATGGCGACGGTCCGCGTGGTTGCGGCGCTGGAGAGCGATGTGACGGAGATGCGGCTGACTGACACGGTGACGCTGCGCCCCTCGATCCCCTGCTGGTGGGTGATCGGGCCATTTGACAACCAGGGGGATGGGACCGTCGATACTCCGCAGGCGATCGAGCAGGAACCGGTGGACCTGGGGAAGGCCTATGCGGGGAAGGACGGCAAGGAGGTTCGCTGGCAGAAGTCCGAGCGCTCGGCGGAGGCGAAGCTGAGCGACGAACACGTGGTGGACCTCGCCAAGCTGTGCGGCGGAGAGACCAATGTGTCGGCCTATGCGGTAACGTGGATCATCAGCCCGCAGGAGCAGGACGCCGTGCTGGCGATCGGGTCTGACGACGGGCTGGTGGTGTGGGTGAACGGTGAGAG
>VGFC01000513.1 GCA_016869045.1 Armatimonadota bacterium | reverse complement strand
GCGCCCGATGCGGACCCGAAGGACAAGACCTTCCCCGAAAGCGGCTGGCTCCTGCAGCCGGACGGCAGCCGCATCGAGGGCTGGCCCGGCACCCAGATGATCAACCTCACGAAACCCGAGGTGATCGACTGGCTCGCGGCTCGCTCGGTGGCCAGCGTGCGCGAGAAGGGCTTCGACGGCACCTTCATCGATTGCATGGGCAGCAACTTCGATTGGTGGGCCTGCAACATCGAAAGCGGGAAGCCCTGCGAGATAGACGCAGACCGCGACGGCAAGGCGGATGACCGCCAGCGCCTCGACGCGCTGTGGACCGCCGCGAAGACCGACCTCTCGCGCCAGGTCCGGGAGGCCCTCGGGCCGGACGTGCCCTTCATGACAAACCAGGCCGGCGAGTGGGGCTTCCCGACCATGAATGGGATTCTGTTGGAGGACTGGCTGGATTACGTGCTCGACGGGAGCATGGACTGGGACTCCGTGATGCAGGCGTACTTGCATTGGATGCAGGAACCCCATCGGCCGACGCTGACCACCATCGTCAGCAGCTCGGGCGTGCAGCCGCCGTTCGATCCGTGGCGCACGCTGAACGAGGCGGGCCGGACGGCCCTGCTGGAGCATGGGCGCAACCTGCTGCCGCGGATGAGGTTCGGCCTCGCGACGACGCTCATGGGGGACGGCTACTTCGCCTATGATCTCCACACGCGCTGGCGCGGGCAGCGCTGGTGGTACCCCGAGTACGACGCGCCGCTCGGTTACCCGAACGGCCCTGCGGCGAAGCAGCCCGACGGCACGTGGCGGCGGGAGTTTGAGGGCGGGACCGTGATTGTGAATCCCACTCCCTTCGACGCGCCCGTTGCCTTCGAGCAGCGCCACGAGGACGTGAGCAGCGGCAAGGTCGATACCGCCTTCGTCATCCCGCCCCGAGACGGGCGTATCCTGCTGCCGAGCGACAAGGCGCTTGCGCCGGGCTCGATTCCTGACCCGCAGCCGCTCTTCTCGGTCGCCGGCACAGAGCCGGTGGTCGAGCGCGGCGAGCAGATCCTGTGTCGCCTGGATGGCCTCGCCGCGGTCTTCGACGCGCAGGGGCGGCTCGTGCGCCTCACCGACGGGAGCCACACGCTGCTGGAACAGGCGCGCCCCTTCGTCGTGAAGGACGACCGCTGGCAGGACTTCGCCTATACGGGCCGCGCTCACCGCATACTGCCCGACGGCGCGCTGGAGTTCACCGGCCGGCGCACGGATGGCGCCATGGCGCTCGCGTACGTCCAGACGGTGAAGATCGAGGGCCGCTCGCTGTCGATAGCCTATGGCTGGCGCGCCGAGACGGACCTGCATGTCCACATGTGGCGGCACCAGACGGACTTCCCGGTCGCCGCCTACGGGGGCGGGAGCTTCGAGGCAGGCCAGGGCATGGTCACGCTTCCCGTGGACCGCGCTCCGCAGCCCGGCCTCGCGAGCAGCCTCCGCCGCATCACGCTGAAGCCGCCCACCGGCCCGGCCATCACCGTCGAGATCAGCGGCGACGCGGGCCTCGTGGATGAGCGCCACTACGGCGTTCAGGCGTTCCGCCTGGGGCACTATCCCGCGTCCGGCGACCTGAAGGCGGGGCAGACGTGGAAGGTCGGGGTGAGGATCGCCGTCGAATGAGTCGTCGCATTGGGAGGTGAAGAGGTGACCGGGACGCTCCTTGTCGTCGTGGGCACCGCAGTGGCCCTCATCGTGGGCGTTGCTGTCGGCTTGGTGATCGGTCGATTGCTGGCCAGCGGCCGCTGCGTGGCGGCCGAGACCCGCCTGGCGGAGGCGACGCGCCAGTTGGGAGAGCAGAAGGCCTCGCTCGACGACCTCGGCGCACAGCTTACGCAGGCCCGCCAGGACCTCGCGCGCCTCGAGGAGGCCAACCGGCAGCTTGCCGAGCAGAAGAAGCTGCTCGATGACGCCAAGACACAGCTTGGCGATGCCTTCAAGGCGCTCTCGTCGGAGGCTCTGGACACCAGTAGCAGGCGGTTCCTGGAGCTGGCGAGCCAGGCTCTGGGGCGCGTCACTGCGGAGGCCCGGGGCGACATCGAGAAGCGGCAGGAGGCCATCGATGCGCTCATCAAGCCCCTGCAGGACGCCTTGACGCGGTACGAGGCCCAGATCCTCGGCATGGAGGAGAAGCGGCGGACTGCCTATGGCCGCATTGATGAGCAGCTCCAGGGCGTGACGTCCGCCCAGCAGCAGCTTCAGCGGGAGACGGCCAACCTCGTCACCGCCCTGCGCAGGCCGGAGGTCCGGGGACGATGGGGCGAGATGACCTTGCGGCGGGTCCTCGAGATCGCGGGCATGACGGAGCACTGCGACTTCGACATCCAGCCTTCCGTGTCAAGCGATGAGGGCTTGCTGCGCCCGGACTGCATTGTCCGCTTGCCTGGAGGCCGCACAATCGTCGTGGACTCCAAGACGCCTCTCGACGCCTACGCCAGCGCAGTCGAGGCGACTGACGACGCCTCACGCAATGCAGCGCTGCGCGACCACGCAGCACAGGTGCGTGGCCACATTCGCAAACTCCAGCAGAAAGCCTACCACGAGCAGCTCGACCGAACTCCGGACTTCACGGTGCTCTTCCTCCCCGCGGAGTCCCTCTTCAGTGCCGCGCTCGAACAGGAGCGCGATCTGATCGAGGTCGGGGCCAAGAGCAAGGTCCTGATCGCTACGCCGACGACCTTGATTGCCCTGTTCTTGTCCGTCGCGCAGAGCTGGCATGAGGAGCGGTTCATCGAGAACGCCCAAGAGATCGCGAAGGTGAGCAAGGAGTTCTTTGCTCGAGTCTCGACCTTCGCAGGCCACCTCGGCCGCATTCGAGACGGTCTTGCGCGCGCGTCGGAAGCCTACAACGCTGCCGTCGGTTCGTGGCAGGGGCCCGTCGTTCGGGCCGGTCGGAAGGTCGCGGAACTCGGCGGAGCCGAACCAGGCAAGGACGCACCCGACCTGGAGCTGGTGGAGGTGCAGT
The DNA here is from genome assembly GCA_016869045.1 of Armatimonadota bacterium. GTDB lineage: Bacteria > Armatimonadota > Zipacnadia > Zipacnadales > VGFC01 > VGFC01. The sequence continues at coordinate 1,313 of VGFC01000513.1, read as the reverse complement.
TGCGCGAGTTGCCGCTGGCGGAGAGCGCGCCAGCCGATACGTTGGCGATCGCGGAACCCGAGGCTGAGACCGAACCCCTCGAGCCCCTCACGGAGACAGATACTGCGCCGCCTCCGCCGGTGTGACGGCTTTGCAGTGCCCGTCGACGAAGACGACGTTCCAGCCCTCCGGGTGAGTGGGAGTACCGTTCGGGAAGCCCGCGTCGTAGACGAGGGGCGTCATGGCGGGCATCGGAATCTGCGCCAGGCGGAGTTGTGACATGCGCGGGTTCATCTGGTAGCTCGCGTTGCCCCTGCGGCTTTGTGGGCAGTTGAAGAGCTGGGCGTTCTTGATGTACGGCATGAGGTCGCCCTGCCAGGTGTCCGCGTTCGGGAACGTCTCGTTGTGGTCCTGGGCGAACATGAGCATCCCCAGGCCGATCTGCTTGAGGTTGCTCCGGCATGAGTCCCCTTGCGGGCCCGCCAGGCCCAGGCCCCCCGAGCGCACACCGCGCAGCGCCAGCGCCCCGCCGATCAGGCCGAGCAGGAACAGCCCCCCAATCGCGATCAGCACGATGGCGGTGGAACTCATTCCAGCCCCATCGCGTGCGCGAACCGGGCGAGCCACGTAGGCACCAGGCGAAGGGCCGAGCAGCGGCGCGAGGGGCTGCCAGGCGCCACCACCTACGCTGACCTGGCTGCTGAGCGGCACCCGTCCGTCCTCCACATACCGTCGCACGTCGGCCAGCGAGTACGGGCCATACGGCTTGCGGTCGCTGCCCAGCACGTAGAGGGACAGATTCGTCCCGCAGCCCGGACAGGCGATCTGATCCTCCCTGACGGGTCTACTGCAGGCGACGCATTGCATGGCGGTCTCCTCTCAGGGCGTGTGGGGAAGCGTCGGCGGGCGCCATGAAGATTGTGTTGATAAAGGCAGTGTCGGGATTGGTATCCCGACCTACGAGCCGCGTACGGCGCGTATGAGAGGCGTGCTTCCTCGACGCAGCCCTTTTTCAACACAATCTGAATGGCGCCCCTACATTGCGGCGTAATGAACCACGCCCCTACATTGCGGCGTGGTGAACCACGCCCCTACATTGCGGCGTGATGAACCACGCCCCTACATTGCGGCGTGGAAGATCGCGCGCCGACGTCGCAGACGACCGTCCATCGTCGTCATGTAGGGGCACGATTCATCGTGCCCGAGTGTAGGGGTTAACATGAAACGGTCCGCCGTTGGGGAAGACTCAGAGCAATGACGCACCGAATCCCCCACGAAAGGCGGACCGTTCCATGACCCACATCGCAATGGATGTTCATCGGAAGCGTTCGGTG
>VGFC01000512.1 GCA_016869045.1 Armatimonadota bacterium | reverse complement strand
TCAACGGGCATCTCACGCACCCATCGCGTCTAGGGATGCTCCACGTCTGGAGCGGGCCTCAATGATGAGCAAGCGTTACGCTGGTTTGGCAAACCACATTCCTGCCTGTCCCTGTCCGGCAGAACGCCGCGGCCCGCCGGCCGTGCGACCGGCGGGCCGTGTTCACTGCATGTGCGCTCAGGCGAACCGCGCGCGAATCGCGTCCCGAATCTCCTCCGGCGTCACGCCCCCATCGCCGTTCGCATCCGCCCGCAGCAGACGCTCCTGGGCGAAGGCCGGAACCTCGCTCGCCACGAGCTTCCCATTGGCATCGCGGTCGAAGTGCCGGAACAGAACGGTCGCGCCGGGGCGCGGACCCAGCTTCTCGCGGGCCGCCTGCAGTTCGGCCTTGGTCACTGCGCCGTCGCCGTCCGCGTCGGCCTTCATGATCCGATCCGCGATCCGCTCCGGCAGCTCTTCCTTCGTCAGCTTCCCATCCCTGTTCGCGTCGAAGCGCTCGAACAGCTTGTCCACGAACTGCCCGGCCATCTTCTGCCGAGCCTGCTCCAGCTCTTCCTTGGTGACCGCGCCGTCGCCGTCGGCGTCGGCCTTCATCAGCTTATCGGCAAGGCGCTCGGGCAGCTCTTCCTTCGTCAGCTTCCCATCCTTGTTCACGTCGAGGCGCTCGAAGATCTTGTCGATGGGCTTGCCTCCGCCGGCTCCCTCGTGGGCCGCCCGGGCCTGCTCCAGCTCCTCCTTCGTGATCTTGCCGTCGCCGTTCGCGTCCGCAGCGGCGATCCGCATCGCCAGCTTCTCCGGCACCTCATCCTGGGTCAGCACGCCGTCCCCGTTCTTGTCGAAGGCCTTGAACAGCTCATCGACGCCCTTGGGGCCGCCCGCGCCGCCGCCCAGCCTCTGGCGGGCCTTCTCCAGCTCGTCCTTGGTGATCGCGCCATCGGCGTCCGCGTCGGCCTTCGTCAGCTTGTCGGCCAGGCGCGCCGGCAGCTCGTCCTTCTCCAGCTTGCCGTCCTGGTTGGCGTCGAAACGCTCGAACAGCTTGTCGGCCGAGAGCCCGCCGCCGTGGCCGCGCCCTGCGCCAGCCCCGCCTGCAGGCTGAGCGAGCGTCGTCGCCGCGAGCAAGAGCAGCGCCGCAGCGGCCGTGAACCACAGCATCCGTCGAACCATGTCGCGTCTCATCTCTCTGCATCTCCTCGTCTCAGGTTGCGCACGTCCTTCGGTTGCGATAGTGGCGCGCTCTTGCGCGGGGTTACATGCGATGGTATCCTCAGGGCGTACTGTGCGCGGGATCACAGCGAGAGCCATCGCACGCGGCGCACGCGCGCCTCGTCCTCGGGTATGTGTAACCCCGCGCCGGCAACGAGCCACTATGCCCAGTGACGAAGGCGTGCACACCGATCGGGAGACGGACGACGTGAGCGCCGCGGCCTCAGTGGAGCTAGTCGGCAGTGCCTCGTTGACCCGCCCACGGTTCGCAGACCGGGATGCGGCGGCCGATCTGCGGACGGTCCACCGGGTGCTCGAAGGCGATACCGAGGCCTTCCGCTCGCTGATCGAGCGCCACCAGAAGCGTATCTCCGGCATGATGTGGCGCTTCTCGCGGGACGCCGAAGTGCACCAGGAGCTGGTCCAGGAGGCCTTCATCCAGGCATACGAGAGTCTGCCGAGATACCGTGCTCGGGCGCCCTTCGAGCACTGGCTGGCCCGCATCGCGACCCGCGTCGGGTACCGGCACTGGAAGCGGGCGCAGCGCGCACCGGAGACGGTGCCGATCGACGAGTGGCGCGACCTGCCGGACGAGTCGGTCGAGGAGCTGGAGCCTGAGGAGGCGGGGAAGCGCCTCCACGCGCTCCTCGCGCACCTCCCACCACGCGACCGGCTCGTGCTCACACTAAGGTATATCGAGGACCGGACCGTGGAGGAGACCGCGACGCTGACGGGGTGGAGCGAGACGATGGTGAAGGTCCAGGCGTGGCGGGCGCGACGGAAGCTGAAGGCCCTGTTCGAGAAGGCCGATCGGGGGGCGGAACCATGAACGAGGAACAGCGCTTGCGCCAACTGGCCCGCATCGCGCGCCGGGAGGAGCCGCCGCACGTGGATGTGGCCCGCCGCGTCATGGCCCGCCTGCGCCGCCGCGAAGCGGAGGCCGCCCCGAGCGTCCGCCCGCTGGCGTGGGTCGCCGCCGGCAGCGCTGCCGTCGCGATCCCGCTCGCCGTCGCCGCCGTCAACATCTGGCTGCACCTCGCGAACCCGATCCTCGGCCTCTTCCTCGAGCAGAGCGGAGGACTGCTGTGAACGGAACGGACGCTGTGCCCGAGCCGGAGGTTGGGCCTGCCGCGCCTGCGCCGGCTGCGCGCAAGCCGTCGCGCGTCTGGCTGCAGGTCTTCCTGGGGCTGGCGATCCTGGGTTGCGGCATGGTCATTGGCTCCGGAGGCACGCTGCTCGTCGGGCGCCGCATCCTCAACCCGCCCTCCAGGCAACCCGCACAGATCGGCCGCGTAATCTCCCGCCACCTGACACGCCGCCTGAACCTCACGCCTCCGCAGCAGAGACAGGTCCGCGACCTCGTCCGCCAGCACATGGAGCGCGTCAATGAAATCCGCCAGAACGGCCGCCGCGATGCCGAGCAGGAACTCGACGCGATGCGCGAGGACGTCGCCAAGGTCCTGACCCCCCAGCAGGCTGAGGCCTGGCGTCGGGAGTTCGAGCGACTCCGGCGCTGGGCTCCGCCTCCGCCCCCACCCGGGACCCGCAGGCCGGGCGAATGGCGCCCGGGGCCTCGTCCGGGTCCCGGGCCCGGCGCCTCGCCCCCTGGTCGTCCGTAGGCATTCGCACGAGAGATGAACGCATCGCCTCCCCCGGCAGCATGTGAGCGTTGGGCGCGCCCCTTACCGAGGCAACCGGACCATGGTCTGGGGTGTTCTCGGAGGCAAAGGGAGGGATTCCGATGAGGCGCGCGATCTCGGTCGGTCTGTTCCTGGTGTGCCTCGGCCCCGTGGCCGGGCAGCAGCGACTGACGCTGAAGTGTGCGGACATGGCTTTGCCCGACGTGGTGAAGATGCTGAGGCAGACCAGCGGGGTGCTCATCGTGGGAGCGGACACCGCCGACGCCGAGACGCCCCGGATCACGCTGAGTCTGACGGATGTCACCGTGAGGCAGGCCCTGGGTGAGGTCTGCAAGCAAGCCGGTTGGCACTACGAACCACTCGGCCAAGGCTATCGTCTCATGCCCGGACCGCGGGAGCCCAAGCCGTTCGTGTGCCGCGTGGGCGACTATGACGTTATCTTGGACCGCGTGATCATCTCCAGGAACCTCGCGATAGAGTTGATCAAGGCGGAACCCCAGACGACGCTTGACCATCGGCTAAGCCTCGGCCTGATCGCGGAGAGCGACGACGAGGAGCAGATGGTGGCGGTCGCGGGCTTCGATCCGCAGGTGACGGCGATGACGGACACGGGCGTCGAGCTGCGCGAGAGCCGGAACCGTTTCACGCCACTGGGCTACTACAGCAGGGAGCCGGTCGTGAGGGGCTCGATCAACCTCCCCCCGCCGCCGGAAGAGGCGCGGAGCCTGGCGCGAATCGAGGGCGACCTGATCCTGTTTGCGAAAGTCGAGCGGACCGAGTACGAGTTCCCGCTCGACGAGGTCGGCCAGACCCGGGAGCAGGACGGGGTCAGCGTGACCTTCAGAGGCTTCGATCCTGCCACCGGCACCGCGCAGGTGCAGGCCAAGATCGCGCGAGCCCCAGACGAGGAGCCAGGGCGTATGCGGTCCCCACAGCCGCGATGTGCGGCGACGCTGGTCGATGCGGACGGGCGTCCTGCCCCTTCGGGTGGCTACAGCTCCAGCGGGCGCGGCGAGGATGGCGTCTACACCTCTGATCAGGAGTTCCGCTTTCGACTTGAGCCGGGATTCGAGCCGGCCAAGCTGAAGTACCAGATGATCCTCACCCGCGATCCATCCGAGCGCCTGACGTACGTGTTCGAGAACATCCCGCTGCCGCTGGAGGAGAACGTCAAGCCGCCGATCGAGCAGCTGCCGTAGGAGAGGGGGCGAGGGAGGACGGGGACAGCTGCCACAGCAGCCGGCGTCTTCGGCCTGTCCCTAGAGTCAGGGATTCCCCTGAGGGAATCGAGTGTGTTAGAGTGGGGTGGTCGGGGGAGACTTGGGCGGGAGGGAAGCGATGTCCTCGCAGCCGGTGCTGCTGGAGGTGGCGGAGGCGGCGGGGGGTATGGTGATCGCGAAGCGGATTCGCGGGGGGAAGCGGTTCATCGAGATGCCGAGTCGGGAGCAGCTGGAGTTTGGGGTTCGGCGAGT
>VGFC01000511.1 GCA_016869045.1 Armatimonadota bacterium | reverse complement strand
TTGTCTGGGCTCACCCAGAAGGCGTACAGGCTCCCTCCGCGCAGGTGGAAACGGAAGCGCACGGGCTTGCCTGCGAGCTTCGAGAGGTTGCGACCGCCCCACCTCACCGGCATGAGCGTCTTGTCCCCGCGCAGGGGCTTGCAGGCAGCACGCCCGAAGCCCTTGATGACCTCACCTGACTCGTCCAGCACCTCGACGCGCAGCTCCCCCTCGTCAACGTCCGCGTTCACGAACAGGCGGAATTCGGGGACATGACCCAGTTCGGGTCGTTCCGAACTGGGATCGTGTCCCCGAATTCCGAACTGCACCGCACGTGTGGTGAGCGTGCCCTCCGCGTCCTCCGGCGCATCCATCGACGCGAAGCCATCGCGGCGCAGCTTCGCCAGGCCGGTCGCGGAGACGCCGGAACCGGAGCTGCCTTGCACTCCCGAGCGACCGCTCACGTAGAACCACAGCTCGTCACCCACCACCAGGCAGCAGCCGCCCGCCGACTGCACGTTGCCCCAGTTCCAGTCGCCGTACTTCTCCGACACGGGGATGAACGCGGTGCGCGCGGGCCGGTACCAGTTGAAGCCGTCGCGGCTGTAGCCCAGGACGATCTCGTTCGGCTTTGCACGGTTGCCGGGTTGGCCGCGCCAGATGCTGAACAAGCCCAGCAGGATGCTCTCGTAGCCGACGCAGTCGAGGTTGTAGAGTTCACACGGCGTCTTCAGGTCATCGCGGATCGGGTCCAGGTTGTCGGCGCCGACCCAGAACGTCGCCCTGCCCGCTTCCCACTTCGCGGCCTCGATGACGTCGCGGTTCTCGCTGTACCGGCGGCAGCGGCCGACGGTCGCCGGGATGTACTCGCGGATGCTGTAGACCCACATGTCGCGGAACGGGTTGTAGAAGAACGTGCCCCGGTCGCCCGCCGGGCCGGTGCGCACGACGGGGTCGCTCCAGTGGATTCCGTCGGCCGAGAAGTAGAGCGTGTAGCACCCCGAACCCTCGCCCAGCAGGAAGAGCATCATCTTGTAGCGCCGCGCGGGGTCGCGTTCGTTGAGGTCGAGCCACACTGTCCCCGAGTCGCGCTTGCTCTGCTGCACGATGTTCGTACCGGGCACCACGTCCAGCTCCGGCTTGTCCCAGTGAATGCCATCGGCCGAGGTTGCGTAGCACGTGCAGTCCGTGTAGCCGCCCATGTACCACATCTTGTAGAGCTTGTCCGCCGGGTCGTAGAAGACCCCGTCGCTGAACACCATCGCGGTCGGGAACTTGCTGTCCGTCTCCCACGGCTTGTCCGGCTTCAGGACCGGGTTGCCCTCGTAGTATGTCGCCGTCTGATACATGCGCTTGAGCGTGGTCTCCTGAACGAGGAAGTCATCGACGAACAGCTGCCGGCCGACGTCGATGGGAATCACCGCCGGTGGATTCGCGAGGTATGACGGATCGGGCAGCGGCTCCCGGGTCAGCGCGTCTCGGTGCGGCGGCCAGGGCGACGGAAGCTCGATCCCGTTGTAGAGGACCTCGCCCGGCTGCCCATACGCGGTCGCGGCGAGGAGGGCGAGCAGCGGCAACAGAGTGATTGTCACCAGTAGGCCGTGCATGGGGTCTCACCTCGTTAGCAGATGAACGTTGCCGATTCGCACGCGAGTCAGGCCCGCCTCCCAAGCCGCGGCCAGGCAGGCGTCGGCCTGCGCACGGGAGGTGGTAGGCAGGTCGTACATCTCGAACTGCGGCGCGAAGGCGAGTAGCGAGTACGGTATGTCGGGGTCGATGTTCGCGATGAAGCGGGCGAGGCTCGCGACCTCCGCCTCGTCCACGTACCCCGGCACCATGAGCGTGCTGGCGACGAGCAGCGGCGGCGTCAGGCGCTCGGCGCGGAACCTCGCCGCATAGCGGAAGTTCCTGAGCGTGCGTTCATTCGTCACCCCACACAGCGCAACATGCACCGCCTGGGTGTGGGCTTTGAGGTCAAACTTCAGGCAGCCCCCGGAGCGGAGCGAGAGATCGATCATCTCGTCCAGCAGCGCCCGGTTCATGCTCCCGTTCGTCTCCCAGCAGATGCGCAGGATGCGGTCGGGGTTCTGTTCCAAGGCCAGCCGTGAGGCGGCCAGTGCGTGGGGCAGCTGGGGTGTGGGGTCGCCGCCGAAGTAGCAGATGCACGCCGTGCGCCGCGACGCGGCGGCGGCGAGGGACTGGGGGGAGCGGCAGGTCACGCGTTCCTGGCGGAAGTGCCAGTTCTGACAGAAGAGGCAGTCGAATGAGCAGGCGCGGTAGAAGACCGCCAGGTTGAGGTAGCCGGTCTCCGGGCCATCGCGATAGGCGTACTGCGGGTAGCCGGCGCCCGTGCCGGCCGGGCAGACCCAGTCGGCGACGCAGTTGGTGGGCAGCGGGTCATGGTACCAGTCCACGCTGGCTGCCTCCGCCTCGCCGCCCGTCATCTGCCGGCCCACGACCTGCCGCACGCCGCAGTAGCCGCGCTCGCCCTCACCGATCCGGCAGTTGTTCACACATATAGGGCAGGGCAGTCCGCCACGGGTTCGTGGAGGGGGCCCGGGAAGACCGAACCTCTGGCGCGAGGCCGCGTGCGCCCGCTCCGCACGCGTGCGCCAGTCGCCTCGCTCGGCCCGCAGACACGCCGCGCACACGCCGAGCGCATCGGCGATCAGTTCGGACCGGTCGCCGCAGATCGCGCAAGTCCCCATCGCCGCAGACCCCACCCATTCACCGTTTCGTCAGGCCGAGTGCCGACGCGCTCACGCCGAGCACCTCGTGCAGGTAGCTCATGTTGACCCGGCAGCTCTCCTCCGGGTCAAGACTGGTGTAGTCCAGGTCAACGACGATCCAACCCTCGTACCGCGCGGCCCCCAGAGCCTGCCATGCGCCCGGGAGGTCCACCGTGCCTCGGCCCAGCTCGATGAAGCGCCGATTCGCGTCCAGGTCCTTGAAGTGGGCATAGCGGATGCGGTCGGCGTACCGGCGGATCGTCTGGGCCACATCGAAATCGCCGAGGCTGAGCTGGGCCGTGTCAGGCGTGCAGAGCACCAGCTCGGGATCGGTCATCGCCATGAGCCGGTCGAAGGCCGCTCGGTACTCGAACATCGTGCCCCAGTGCTGGTGCCACGAACAAGACAGCCCCCGCGAGCGGCAGAGGTCGCCACAGTGGTTCGCCGCATCGGCCACGCGCCGGAAGTCTGCCTCGGTGTACTGCCCATCGTCCTTGCGCGCGCCGCCGTCCAGCAGGATGAACTCACAGCCAACCTCCACGCAGAACTCCGCCGCGGCGGTGACGCGCCCGCGATGCTCGAGGACCTCCTCGGCATTGCGGAAGCCGCTGGGAATGTACAGGCTGGCGAGGCACACCCCATGTTCGTCGAGCCTCCGCCGGAACTCGGCGGGCCGGTCGTACCACTCGACGATGTCGTCGTAGCAGTACTCGAACCCGTCCCAACCGCAGCGGGCCATGCAAGCCAGGCCCTTCCACAGTCCCGCGAGCCTCCCGCCCCACGTCGCGGGATGGTAGCCGAGCTTGACCATCAGAACTCGGCCTCCTCGCCCGGAGCCAGCACGACGCATCGGACGCCGAGCGCCTCCACCCGCCGCGCGAACTCGTGCGGGTCCTTGCGGATGGGATCGAACGCGCTGTAGTGCGTGGGCACGACCGCCTTGGGCTGCAGGAACTCGACCGCTCTGACGGCATCGTCGGCGCCCATCGTGAAGTGATCGCCGATCGGGAGGACCGCTACGTCGATGGGTGTCGTCTCGCCGATCAGCCGCATGTCGCCGAACAGTCCGGTGTCACCCGCATGGTAGACGGTCTGGCCGGACAGCGTGACGAGGAAGCCGCAGGCCGGGCCCGTGTACTCGATCAGGTTGTCGGTGACCACGGCGCTCCCGTGGGTGGCATACGTGAGCTTCACTCGACCGAAAGCAAGGTCGGTGCCGCCCCCGATGTGCAGCGGCACGACCTCGGCCCCGAACCGCTGGCAGTACATGGCCAGCTCATACGGCGCGATGATCGGCACACCCAGACGCCGCGCGATGGGGATCGCGTCGCCCAAGTGGTCCGAGTGCCCGTGCGACGGAAGCACCGCGTCCACCCGGACCTCCTCCGGAGTCACCACGGCCTCCGGGTTGTCGGTCAGGAACGGATCGAAGATGACGGTATGCTTGCCGTCGCCGGCCGTGAAGCACGCATGTCCCAGGGATCGGATGATCATCGTCGCTCACACTCCTCCTGTGCGAATGCAGTTGGTGCGATGGACAACACCTCGGAGTAGGTATGGGGAGCCTCGGCGGGCGCCATGAATGGCGCCCCTACACTTGGGCGCGATGAATCGCGCCCCTACATCACAA
>VGFC01000510.1 GCA_016869045.1 Armatimonadota bacterium | reverse complement strand
GAGGCTGAAGCTCATGTTCCACATCGCCCACAGCCTCGTGTCCACGAACCGGCCGAGCGAGCTGTTCCCTGACTCCCGCGTGATCGACGCCGCCGGCAACCAGGTCATCTATGCCTATGACTACGATGCATGCGCCTACTTCAGCCGCGAGCGCCACGAGCAGGGCTGGCGGTGGTACATCTACTACCCGACGCCGGGCAACTCGTTCCACGACGCCCTGATGAAGAGCGTCGATGTGCTGATCGACGACATCGGCGCGACGGGCGCGTTCATGGATGGCTTCATGTACGGGTACGGCTCAGGCCGCACCTACGATCGCTGGGACGGGCACACGGTCGAGATGGACCCCGAGACCCACACCATCAAGCGCAAGGTGGGCTCCGTCCTCCTGCTCTCCCAGCCGTCGATGGTGGAGTTCGTGAAGCGCATGCACGCCCGTGGCGCCGTCGTTGTGGCCAACAACACGGTCATGACACGCACCATCGGCGAGCTGCCCATCATCGTCGATCAGGAGTGTCGCTCCGACCCCAGCGTGCACCTCGCGCAGACCCCGTGCGCGCTCGGCAACCCCGCCGCCATCCGCAGCGAGATTGACGTCTATCGCGACGCGCTGGACAAGCTCAAGTGGGGAGTGCTCTACCTCTACTATGGTGAGGGGTCGCTGACGTACCCCTCGCTGCCGCGTGAGATGTACCCGATCACCGTGGAGTCGATCCACTCCGGGACGGTTCAGGGGAAGGAGCGGATCGTGACGATGCGCTCGGGCGTGTACGGCTGGCCGGACGGCCGGGAGCTGCACCAGGCGCATCGCTTCAACGCGCTCGGGATCGAGGTGCCGGCGGAGTTCGTCAGCACTGCCGACGCGAGCGGCGTACGGACGCGGGTCGATCTCGACCGCGACGAGAGCGCCGTCCTCGTGAGACTACCCGTGCTGATCCGAACGTCAAAGCCGGTGAACCTGATCTGCGAGCGCTACGGCGCCGAGGGGCTGACCCTGGAACTCAACGGCACGGGCCGGGTGGAACTGCTGATCCGGGATGGCGACTTCCCCGTCCAGCCCGGTCAGCGTTTCGTGGTGAACGGCGGCGCAACTTCCTCCGCAACGGCCGACGAGGCCGGCGTGCTCAAGGTAGTCCTGCAACTGAAGGGGACAATGAAGCTGGACGTATCCGCGGGTAGCGGTCCGTGACGCACTTGGCGCATGATGCCGGGGGCCACGCCGCGAAGGCCCTCGCGTGCCTCGTGCGGAAACATGCCCCAATGCTCTGAGAGCGTGCATGAGAGGCGTGGGCGGGCGCCATGAATGGCGCCCCTACACAATCGGGCGCGATGAATCGCGCCCCTACGCTACAAACGACCGTCTGTCGCCGTGATGTAGGGGCGCGATTCATCGCGCTCTTGCACTGCAAACGACCGTATGTCGCCGTGATGTAGGGGCGCGATTCATCGCGCCCTTACGCTGCAAACGACCGTATACCGGCGTGATGTAGGGGCGCGATTCATCGCGCCCGCGTGTAGGGGCGTGATTCATCACGCCCGATGTCGTGCTTCTCATGCGCCCTGTGAGAGAAAGGTGGCCCCTGCATGGGCGAGACCCCTGCCTTGCCGACCTTCGAGGTTGAGGACCGTTCCTTCACCCGGTTGATCCTCGGCCACAACCCCTTCCTGGGCGGGTCGTACATGAGCCGCGCCCGGAGCCGGGAATACGAGGAGCGCTTCCGCACCTACGAGCCGATCCGCGACGTCGTCGTCGCCGCGCTGGAACTCGGCGTCCGCAGCATGATGCTGAGCATCGACCACCCCCGCAACGACATCATCGGCCAGGCCATCGACGCGGCCCAGGAGCAGACGGGGCTGGCGATGTCGAACCTCGTCATCATCCATCCCGGCTTCCGCGATCACCTCGACTTCATGCGCCGAGTGAGCTGCCAGGTCTGTCTGGTCCACGGGCAGAACACGGACTCCTTCTTCCGCCGCGCCGAGCGGACGTTCCCTCAGGAGTTCGTTGACCTCCTCGCCGCCGTGCGCGCGGAGGGGTTTGTGCCGGGCATGTCCAGCCACAACGGGGGCGAGACGATCCCGACGGCCCGGAACTTCGACGTGGCGGTCGTCAACACGCCGGTCAACAAGATCGCGTGGCGCATGTGCCCGTGCGTGGAGGAGGTGCTGGGCGCGATTCGCGATTGGCCGCGCAAGGTCATCGCGATGAAGCCGCTCGCGATGGGCCGGATCGCCCCTGAGGAAGGAATGCACTACATCGCGACCGTGCCGGGCGTGGATGGCGTGGTGGTCGGCATCGCCACGCCGTGGGAAGCTGAGGAGACCTTCGGGGCCTTCATCCGCGCGTCGGTGGCCCCGTCCTGAGGAGCACCACCTTGGTCCGACTGCTCGTTGCCCTCCCAGCGCTACTGGGTCTGACCGGCCTGGTCGTTCCCCAGCCTCTCCCCCTTGTCGCCGACGGCCGCAGCTCGTACGCGATCTACCGTGAAGCCGCCGCGCCGCCTTCGGTGAAGCTCGCCGCGGAGGAACTGCAGCGATGCCTCAAGGCCTCGACCGGAGTCGAGCTGCCGATCGTCGAGCAGCCGGTCAGGCCGATGATCTTTGTCGGCGCGAACGACTCCGTGAAGCCGTGCCCGCTAACCGACGGGCTGGTGGATGATGCCTTCCGCCTCCTCACCCGCGATGGCGACCTGTTCATCGTGGGCAAGGACCTGCCGGACGACCGTCCCCCGCAGCGCGGCTGGACGAGTTTCGGCACGCTGTACGGGGTCTACGACTTCCTCGAACGCGTCGTCGGTGTGCGATGGTTGCTGCCGGGAGAGATTGGGGAGGAGATCCCGCACCACGACACGCTGGTCGTGCCCGAGCTGGACCTGACGCAGAAGCCCGACCTCCCCATCCGCTATCTCGTGGACATCCAGGACCGCTTCCCGCCCGGCGACCCGCGCCCCAACCCCGTGCAGCAGTGGGAGCTGCGCCAGAAGCTGCCCACGCCGACCGCCGGCCGCAAGCTAGACCACGGCCATGCCTGGGACCAGTACCTGACGCCCGAGGACTGGCAGGCGCACCCGGAGTGGATGGCCATGGACGACCAGGGCCGGCGCCGCGACTTCACCGCGCGTCCGCCGGGCGTGAAGTACTGCACCACGAATCCCGAACTCGTGCAGGCCTTCGCCGCGGGTGTCATCAAGTGGCTGGGGGCTCACCCGACGTGGCACAGCGCCTCCATCTCACCCGCCGATGGCGGGGACTTCTGCCGCTGCCCCGCGTGCCAGGCGCTGGTCACCACGGACCCGTGGGGCAACGCCTCCTACACGAACAACATCCTCAAGCTCTACAACGACGTCGCGAAGATCGTCGGGCAGGAGTATCCCGACCGGCCGCTACCCGGCTACGTCTACTACAACTACATGTACCCTCCCGCCGACCCGCCGAAGATGGAGCCCAACGTATGGCTGGTGATGGCTCCGCTGAACTACTACGGGTATGGGCTCTACAAGCCGGTCTACCGCGAGGAGTTCCCGCGGGTGATCGAGGGCTGGCTGAAGGTCACCCCGAACTTCGTCTACCACAACTACAGCAACTGGATGCGCGCCTTCAACGGCACGCCCCTGCCGTGTGCGCTGGAGACGATCAAACTGGAGGTGCCGACGCTGCACCGGCTCGGCGCGCAGGGCGTAGACATGGTCGGCCTCGGCGCCTGGGGCTACGGCGGGCCGACGAACTACCTCCTCGCGAAGCAGATGTGGGACGCGGGCACCGACGTGGACCGGACCTACGAGGAGTGGCTGCGGCTGGCCTACGGCCCGGCGTACCCGCCGATGCGCGAGCTGCTCGACCTGGTTGGGGCGCGCTTCAAGGCCAACAAGGCGGCCGAAAGCCCCAAGTACCGGGGCGAGATGTACGAGATGAACTACGCGAAGGCAGAGGACATCTACCTCCCGGTCCTACCGGAGATCGAGCGGCTGTATGTGCAGGCGCTTGGCCTGGCGCAGACCGACAAGCAACGGGCGCGCCTGCAGGCCTTCGGGGACAACCTCGTGATGATGCACTGGAGCCTGCGCAAGGCCGGGATGAACGTGCCCGATGCGGAGAAGTCCGTCTTCTACCGCAGCGATGAGGCCTACCAGCAGTTTCTGACCGACACCGAGACGTCCATCTGGCTCTACCGCGACTCCGGCAAGCGCTACGTAGACCCCATCTGGCGCGGCGAATGGAGCGGCTAGACCGAAGTTCCCCGATCTGAGGGGGTGTTTGGCCTGTGATCTGGGGCTTTTGGGCTGATTGGCCTGCGATTTGGTACCCATGTAGAGTATAAGTTTATGCTTGACAGGGTTGAGATAGTATGC
>VGFC01000509.1 GCA_016869045.1 Armatimonadota bacterium | reverse complement strand
GCGACCTGCCAGTCGCGCTCCTCGTCCTGCTGGTTCAGCACCCACCAGCGCGGGAGCGTGCCGGTGGCGATGCGGTACAGGTCGAGGGGGCGCGTCTCAGCGATGGGCACGAGTTGGCGCAGCAGCCGGAGGCGCTCGGGCGGGATGTTCGGGAAGCCGATGTCGGTGGTGGTGAAGCCGAGGCCCGTGAGGCCCAGGAGCGTGGCCATGGCGCGGGTCTGGTCGAGCGTCTGCGGGCCGGCGGGGAAGAAGTCGTCGATGCAGCGCCGCCAGAGGTTGAAGTGACAGCGGTAGTCGCTGAAGGCGAGCTCGCGGGCGACGTAGAGCTGCTGCTCGGTCCAGTCATTCTGCACATCCGGCCCGGGTGCGTAGACATCGAGGATTCCCGCGGCGGCGTAGTCGGCCCACTCGGAGGCGCCGCTGCGCATGAGGATGTCGTTGCGTCCCGTCGAGAGGAGCCCGCGCTGGATCGCGAGGTAGAACTCGCGGAAGGCCGCGGGCGGGAAGGGCTCGGGGTCATGCAGCGGGCGGGTCGGGTGGTTGTTGTCGATCCAGTAGAAGTCGGGGCCCGTCGCGCCGAGGTCCGCGTACACCCGCTCGATCCACGCCTGCACCTCGGGGTTCGTGTAGTCCGGCAGCCACTCGTCGGAACCCTCCTCGTGGGAGAACCAGCTCTTCTCGAGGAAGCTCTTGTGCAACTCGGGGTACCAAGCCGGTTGGATGTCCGGATCGGTCACCCAGCGCAGGATGCGGATGCCCTGGCTGTGGGCGTACTCGCACGTGCGGCGGTTGCCATCGAGGTAGGCCTGCCACACCTCGGGCGGCGCGCAATCGGGGTTCCGCTGGGTCAGCGGCCACTCCCCGAAGACCGAGAAGCCCCAGTCGCGCAGGTTCGCGGCGAGGAAGTCCACCTGCGCCTTCACGCGGTCGAAGTCCACCGGGTCGGTGATCGAGATGAAGGGCAGTTGCACGGGCGAGAAGCGCTTCCACGGGAAGGGGCGGTGGTTCGCCATCCACTCGCGCGGGACGATGTGCTCCTGAGAGGCTTCGGGATGGCCGTAGGTGCTGCCCGCCGAGGCCGCGCGCCAGCCGAGCAGCGGCCAGACGTCGAGTGCGCGGATCACGAGGCGTCCGCTGCCGAAGGTGAAGGTGTAGCCGTCGGCCGTTGGGCGCAGGCAGACGGACTGGTCGCCGGCATCGATCAGCGCCCCGCGGAAGGTCTGCGTGGAGTAGACCGCGTTGCAGCGGCGACTCGCCGCCCGGCCCGCCGCGATGTCGAGCACATCGCCGGAACCGTGGACCGTCGGATTGCCCTCCTTGTCCAGCGCGACCCGCGCGGCGTACAACGGCCCGGCGGTGCTCGTGACCGTACCCGTGAAGGCCGGCCTCTCCGAGGCGCGCTCATCCAGCACCAGCGCGCAGCCGTCCGGCAGGCGCTCGACGCGCAGCCGGTTCCCGGATCGCGGCGTCAGCACAGCAAGGACTTGCTCGCCCTCCGGGAGGCTGAGCGTGACGGTGATAGCGCCACTCGGCGCGGTCGTCACGGCACACGGGCCGTCGTCAGCCGTCGCGAGCGTGGGCCACAGTAGACACGGCACGGCGCAGAGCAGTCTGAGGCGCATCAGTCTCCTCCAGTGCGAAGGGCGAGGCCGGGGGAACTTGCGCGTCGGTGAGCCGAAGTCCTTCGCGGGCGAGTAGGGACGAGGGCACGACGCGACACGAGAAGTGAGGTCAATCACGGATGTTACGGGGCGTTGGCGTGTTGGTTGGCGCACGGTGATCCCGCGGGGGCAAGAGGCAGAGTGATATGGATGCCCTCCACACAAGTCATGCAGCCAGCCTGGTGTTCACGAGCTTTGGGGCAGGGATTGGGCTCGTGACCGTCGCCATCGTGGTGAACGTGATCGTTGAGGGCCTGCGTCGCCTGAAGCGGGGCTCAAGCCGTCCGCCCCTGAGTGACAACGACGTGCGCCGGCTCGTGCAGCCTGGGAACACCGCGCGGCGCGGTCCCGACGGCGGCCGCATGCCGATGGTCACGTTGCGGCGGCAAGAGGGAAAAAGAGGGACACCATACTAATTTCCAGGATGGAACCCTGAGGATTCAACGAAAACGCTAGCTGGAAATTAGTATGGTGTCCCTCTTTTTCCCCGGAGGTCCTTCACGCACCGGAAGCCGATGGTGCTGCAGCGGTCCAGGCCCGGATAGAGCAGGATGAACTTGGCGTGGCTGGTGTTCGGTTGAGGGTCGCCGGGCATGTACCAGACGGAACCCTCGGCCTTGAACCATGAGCCCCCGCGGATGATGCAGAAGCGCGTGTGGCCGTCGGAGCGCTCGCTCTCCGTCCACTCCCACACATTGCCCGCCAGGTCGTCGCAGCCGAAGGGGCCGCGACCCGCCGGGTAGGAGCCTACCGGCTTCGTGCCGCCGGAGCCGTTGCACTTCGCAGGATCGGACTCATTCCCCCACGGCCAGGTGCGTCCATCGTCGCCCTGCGCGGCGCGATGCCACTCGAACTCGGTCGGCAGGCGCTTGCCGGCCCAGCGGGCGTAGGCTCGCGCATCCCCGAGGCCCACGTACACCACCGGATGGTGGGCCAACTCGGGCGGCATCTTCCCGCGGGGCCAGTGCTTCAGGAAGTTGGTCCGGCACTTCGGACGGTAACCCGTTGCCTGCAGGAAGCGGGCGAACTCGGCGTTCGTGACCTCACACTGGTCGATGAAGAACGGGGGCAACTCAGTGGGGCCGATGTGGTGCTCCAGCGTGCCGTTGAACGGCGCGCCCCAGAGGAACTCGCGCCAGCGCTCCGGCGGCGTTCCCGGGTCGGGATAGCAGCCGCACTCGCGTCGCTGGTGCTGGAGGTCCATCGTCACGGATCCTGCGGGGACAAGGACCATGCCAGGCGGAGGGTCGCCCTCCTGCGCAAGGGCCGTCGGAGCGACGGGCAGGGGCTCAATAAGGGAGGCCGCGGCGACGTGGGGATCGGGCTCGGGGAGGGCGCGAAGGGTCTCGGCCGCCTGCCGGCGCGCGAGTGCCTGGACCTGCGGAAGCGCCTCCCGGTCCGTGACCATTGCGACACAGCCCATCGGCCCGAGTTCGCTCGCAAGCAGCACCTGGCCCTCGGTAATCGTCGGTGATAGCTCCGTCCCGCGCCACAGGTCGTACCAGCGCGCGCCGGTGGGCGAGTCGGTCCGCAGGAGAGGCTCAGTTACAGTGCGACCGGTACGGTTGAGGATCGTCCAGACCGTGAGGCCCTCGCGGGGCCAGCGGCTCGCGTAGACGCCGGGGACGAGTGTCGGCACCATCGGGTCCCACGCGTCGGAGGTGAAGCTGCTCGCGAAGGTGCGGAGGATGGGTGTGATGCGACGGAGCGTCGCACGGTCGGCGGCGTTCCACGGGTTCCACGTGCCGAAGATGCTCTCCCAGACGAGCATCCCGCTACCGTTGAAGAAGGCGGCCTCCAGCTCGCGCTGGTGCGAGCCGCTCCAGCGGTTGATCTGGTGCTGCATGTGGCGCGGCTCGATCCACTTCAGGCGCAGGAGGCCGGGCTCGGGGAGTTCGGGCAGGCCCTGAGCCCAGGAGGCGCTGCAGACCTCAAGCTGCTCGATGGGCGGGCTGCCCTCGGGCTCGAAGACTACGCCCGGAAGCGCGGCATCGACCGCGCTGCGCAGCTCGCGCCCACCGGCGGACATCGTGTCCAGGAAGACGCCATCGGCGCCGATGGCCGCCACGATCTGTGCGATGGCCTGCTCATCGGGAACGCCCTCGCGGCGCGTGCCGGTATCCCACGGGTTGTAGTCGATGAAGACCTTCACGCCCCGCGCGTGGAGGCGCTTCGTGAGCGAGGCAAGGCCGGGCAGCCCGCCGGGCATGTCGCGGTAGAAGTCGAACTGGTTGCGCTCATCGATGCCGATGCGCGGATATGCATGCCAGAGCACGACCGCATCGTAGCCGCCGAACTCCCGCTCGGCTTCCGCCAGGAAGCGCTCCGGCGTGAACCGCCCCGCGACGGGGTCGAAGAACGAGAGATCATACATGAACGCGAAGTGGCAGACGAAGGCGCGGCTCGCCCAGGCGAGGTCGGGCCGGCCGTAGATCGTGCGATCAAGGCCCGGCGACTGTGGGAGCGTGCGGAGGAGGTCGTCGAGGGCCGGTTGCGCGCGCGGGGGGATCGCGAGGGCGAAGTCGCGGAGGATCACGCGGCCAGGCGTGGGGTCGTGCGTCGCGTCCATGCCGACGATCAGCTTGGCCCACTGCCGCGTCGCGTCGAACTGCGGGAGCTTGCCCTCCCACGTGAGGCGATGCCACTGGCCATCGCGAGGGATCTGAAGCGTCGAGAAGACCGTAGACCAGCCCTGCCACGCGTCG